>DASRJX010000202.1:0-3046 GCA_035649235.1 Candidatus Cryosericum sp. | reverse complement strand
ATCGTCGACCAGGTGATGGAGCTGCCGGCGGGGTCCCGCCTCATGGTCCTGGCCCCGATCGTGCGCGGCCGCAAGGGGGAGTACCGCAAGCAGCTCCTCGAGATGATGAAGAAGGGCTTCGTGCGGGCGCGCGTGGACGGCGCCGTGGTCGAGATCTCCGAGGGCGTCGATCTCGACAAGAAGAAGGCCCACACCATCGAGATCGTGGTCGACCGGCTGGTCCTGAAGCCGGAGATCAAGAACCGGCTGACCGACTCCCTGGAGACCGCGCTCAAGCTGGCGGAGGGGCTCGCCACCGTCAACGTCCTGGGGGACAAGGCGCGGGAGGAGAAGGCGCGTGACCTGATCTTCTCGGACGCGCTCGCCTGCCCCGCCTGCGGGGTGTCCGTCCCGGAGCTGGCGCCGCGCATGTTCTCCTTCAACTCCCCCTACGGCGCCTGCCCGTCGTGCGACGGCCTGGGGGCCCACCAGGAGATCGATCCCGCGAAGATCGTCGGCAACCCGACGGTCTCGGTGGCGGAGGGGGCGATCTCCGGCACCTGGGGCTTCGGCAAGTCGATGCTCAACATGGCGGTCGACGCGCTGGCCCGCTCGATGCGCTTCGACGCCTCCCTGCCGTTCAACAAGCTGCCCAAGGAGGCCCAGCGCACGCTCATGTATGGCAGCGGCACGACCGAGTACGACTACGAGTACCGCGAAGGGCGCAACCGCTACTACTTCCGCAAGCCGTTCACCGGGGTGATCCCGTCGCTGATGAAGCGCTACCGCGACTCGGAGTCGACCTCCCTGCGGGAGGAGATCGAGCGCTACATGTCCCTCGAGCCGTGCGGCGCCTGCGACGGCGCGCGGCTGAAGCCCGAGTCGCTGGCGGTGACCGTGTCGGGACAGAACATCGCGCACTACACGGGGCTGACGATCAAGGAGGCGAATGGCGCCTTCGCCGGGCTGAGCCTGACCCCGCGCGAGCAGCAGATCGCGCACATGGTCCTGAAGGAGATCCGCGAGCGGCTCGGCTTCCTGCTGAACGTCGGGCTCGGCTACCTCAGCCTGTCGCGCACGGCCGCCACCCTGTCGGGCGGCGAGGGGCAGCGCATCCGGCTGGCGACGCAGATCGGGTCGCGCCTGACGGGCGTGCTGTACGTCCTGGACGAGCCGTCGATCGGCCTGCACCAGCGGGACAACCGCCGCCTGCTCGACACCTTGTGCGCCATGCGCGACCTGGGGAACACGGTGATGGTGGTGGAGCACGACGAGGAGACGATCCGCACCGCCGATCACGTGGTCGACCTCGGTCCCGGGGCCGGCGAGGAGGGCGGCCGCGTCGTCGCCCAGGGGACGCCGGACGAGATCGCCGCGCACCCGGCCTCGCTGACCGGGCAGTACCTGAGCGGCCGGCGCTCGATCCCGCTGCCGAAGCGCCGGCGGCCGGCGCCCGCCGCCGCGCGGGGCTCCGGAGGACGCCGCGCCCAGGACGGCTGGCTGACGGTCGCCGACGCGGAGGAGAACAACCTCAAGTCGATCACCGCCCGCTTCCCGCTCGGCCTGTTCACCTGCGTCTGCGGCGTCTCGGGATCCGGCAAGAGCACGCTGGTCAACGAGACGCTCTACAAGGCGCTCGCCAAGCAGATCTACCGCTTGCCGATCCGCCCCGGGAAGCACCGCGAGGTCCGGGGGGTCGCCCAGATCGACAAGGTGATCGACATCGATCAGTCGCCGATCGGCCGGACGCCACGCAGCAACCCCGCCACCTACACCGGACTGTTCACGCCGCTGCGCGAGCTGTTCTCCCAGGTCCCCGAGGCGCGGGCCCGCGGCTACCGCGTCGGCCGCTTCTCCTTCAACGTCAAGGGGGGGCGCTGTGAGTCCTGCGAGGGGGACGGCATCATCAAGATCGAGATGCACTTCCTGCCCGACGTCTACGTCACCTGCGAGGCGTGCAAGGGGCGGCGTTACAACCGGGAGACCCTCGACGTGCGCTACAAGGGGAAGAACATCGCCGACGTCCTGGAGATGTCGGTGCTCGAGGCGCTCCCCTTCTTCGAGAACGTGCCGGTCGTGCGGCGCAAGCTCGAGACGCTCGATGCCGTCGGGCTGTCGTACATCAAGCTCGGCCAGTCGGCGACGACGCTCTCGGGCGGCGAGGCGCAGCGCATCAAGCTGTCGAAGGAGCTGAGCCGGCGCGCCACGGGGAAGACGGTCTACATCCTGGACGAGCCGACCACCGGCCTGCACCTCGAGGACATCCGCCGCCTGCTCGAGGTGCTCAACACCCTCGTCGATCAGGGGAACAGCGTGATCGTGATCGAGCACAACCTCGACGTGATCAAGACCGCCGACTGGATCCTCGATCTCGGCCCGGAAGGCGGGGACGAGGGGGGCCGCATCGTCGCCGAGGGGACGCCCGAGCAGGTGGCGCAGGTCCACGACTCCCCGACGGGCGCGTTCCTGCGCCGGATTCTCGGAGGGGCCCGCGGGACGACCGGGGCCGGGGCGGCCGCGGCAGGCACGCCGCTCCCCGCGCAGCGCGCCGTCGCTGAGTCGAAGCCGATCGGCGCCTAGCCGCCAGGCAGCGGACGAGCCGAATCGGCGGCGGGCCTTCCCACGAGATGGCGGGACAGTAGAACGAAAGCCGCCGCCGCGATCAGGTCCGCGACCAGGAGCGGTCGCGGCATGCCGACGATCCGGGACACCTCGGGCCGCGACAGGAAGGGATTGATCCACGCCGCCGCGCCGCCCAGCACCAGGAGCGGCAGCAGGAACAGGCCCGCGAAGACCAGCCAGCGCCAGCGGTTCGCGATGGCGCTCCAGGCGGCGGCGAAGGCCGGGAGGATGATCGCGAGCCCGACGAGGCGCGCGGTCCAGATCCCGACCGGCCCCCGCGCCACGAGGTACTGGCCGAGCAGGATTTCGTCCCCCGAGGTGAACAGCGTCAGCAGCCGGCCGATCGGCAGCGCAGCGAAGACGAGCGAGACGCCCAGGAGCGCGAAGCGGCGGGAGCGCCAGGCCAGGATCCCTCCCGCGATCATCAGCGTGTAGTTGACCGCCG
>DASRJX010000201.1:0-5133 GCA_035649235.1 Candidatus Cryosericum sp. | reverse complement strand
CTCGCCGGCGAAGCCCCTCGCTACTGCAGTCGAGGCGCCGGCGCGGACAAGACCCTCGTGAACTTGCGCAGGGTGAATCAGGTGTGGAATCATCCAGGAAGATCCCACCGAAAGAAGAAGGGGGGGGTTGTGGCCTGCGTTCGCATGGACATGTCCGATCCCACCGCACGAAGTCTCTGTTTTGGCTGCGCAGCGTCCTGGACCGAGGAGATTGAAGGCCGATGCCCGGATTGCGGAGCGGCGCTTGTCTCAAGAGAGAGTGTCATAAGGGAATTCGAGGGATCTGTTCGGGACCCTGACGCATCCTTGCCGGATTATTCGTCGCTGGACTTGCTGTGCACCACCACGAGCGAGGACGAGCAGCGCCATGTGCGCAACCGTCTCGAGGAGTATGACGTGGCCCATTTCTGCTTCAGCGAGGAGCAGGGACGTGCAGGAGATGGGTCTCCGGCGCCCACCACGAGCTTCTATATCGCCGATCTGCATCTCGAGTGGGCTCGGGATCGGCTGGCGGATGTCTTCGCCGGAGGCAGCAGCGTGCTGCTCGCGCGGGCGACGGACGATGTCGAGGCGATGACTTACCGGGCTGCCCTGGAGGATCGGGACATCGGGTATACGACAAGCCGGCTCACAGGGCAGTACCACTTTTCGATAGGAGCGGCGGCCGAGACGCTGTTCTTCGTGGCCGAGGTGGACGTGGAGGCTGCGCGCCGGGCGATCGAGGATGTCTGCAACGGCGAAGCGTCGACGATCAGCGCACAGGAGGTTCCGGGTGAGGCCGTCCCTGGGGCTCCCCCCGCGGACGACACCGAGCCCGACCAGTAGGAATCGTCTGCCTCGTCGACGGCAGAGTCCAGCGTCTCACGCGACGCATCGCGGCCCCTCCAGGATCTGCGGGACGAGCGCCGTTACATGATTACGCGTCTCCTCCTTTTCATATCGGCGGCCATTGACCTCTTCCTGGGGCCGTCTACCCTGGGACCTCGGTGCCGATCGGGGTGTTCTGCCTCTTCTTCGGTGCAGTGCTTGCCGCGCTGGGACGCTGGTCCAGACGGAATCCCGAACCTGCTTTCGGTTGGTCCTTGCTGCTCCTCATCCTCAATGAGATAGGGATTCTGGCGACGAGTACATGGTGGCTCCTCGGTGGTCTTTTTCCTTTCATTACGATTCTCGCCACTCTGTTGAGCTGGAGGCGAGCCAGGGAGCGACGGCTCGAAGGGTCGCGCCAGGGAACGTCTAGCTCGGCTGGTCGCTAGGGTTCTTGAGTTCTGGAACGAGCTTCGAAAGCCGGGCGATCCTTAATGATGGTGCCGGGGCTGGGACTCGAACCCAGATGGCCCGAAGGCCAGGGGATTTTAAGGCCACGGGAAGAGGGCAGCGAACAAAGGGCTCAACATCTTGCCGCCCCCGTTCCCGCACCGAGCCCGCAGTCCTCAAGCACGACCGTACGGGCACGATGGGCGTCGAGACTTCGGGTCGTGCTGTTCGGGGCGGCGGCGCCCGCCGCGGCGGCGTGGATAGAGCGGGTCGGCTGGACCGCTCAGCGCCACTCCCCCTGGATGACGAACCCGGCCCAGTGGTAGGGGTCGCTCCACGTCTCCGAGGCCTCCATCTCACGCTGCGCCTGGCGCAGCGCGGCCGGCGCCGGCAGGTGCTGCACCAGGAGGCCGCGATAAAAGCGCTCCATCAGGTCCGCGGTCGCCAGGTCGTCGATCTTCCACAGGCTCGCCATGACCGAGCGCGCGCCGGCGAGGGTGAATCCGCGCGTCAGTCCGATCACCCCCTCGCCGCCGACCGTCCGCCCCAGCCCCGTCTCGCAGCCGCTGAGGACCGCGAGGTCCGCGTTGAGATGCAGCCGGCCTATGTCCCGGAGGCGGAGGTAACCTTCGACGGGAGCGCCCGTCTCGTCCACCAGGGAGAAGATCAGGCCCGACAGCTCGGGGGACCGGGCGTCGAGCAGGCCGTGGGTCGCGAAGTGGACGATCCGGTAATCGGCCAGCGACGGGTCGGTCACGGCGGCCAGCATGGCGTCGAATCCGGTCGCCATCCGCACCGAGCCGGGTGGAGCGAGCGCGGCGATCGCCTCCGCCTCCTGGCGCGTGAACGGCAGCCGCGAGAGGCCCGTGCGATCGTCCCCGCCCTGCAGACTGCGGACGGCCCCTCCCAGGAGCGTGACCGGCTGGTCCGCTCCGTCCTTCCCCTGGGGCGGCGCGGCCATCGCCCGGACGACCCTGGGATCGGCCGCGTCGTAGACGGGGTCGGCGAAGATCGCCACGACACGCGCGGCGGGTGGCCGCGACGCGTGCGCCTTGCGGGAGGCGGCCACGACCGACGCGGACGGGGCCTGCACGATCTCGTTTCGATCGATCAGGCGCTGCGTCCCCCCGGGCACCGTCAGGGCGGCGAACGGGATCTGCTGCAGCGTCCCGGGCGCCACGATCAGGAGACGCCTGCCCGGCGCGATGCCGCGGACGGGGCCGAGAAGCAGATCCCCGAGGCTCGCCGCGGCGGCGTCGAGCGCCGCCCGGCGACCGGGGGACGCCGCGGGAGGCGCGGCGATCGCCTTCTGGAGCGCCGCCGCCGCGTCCTCGATCGTCTTCCGGGGTGCCAGGCGCTGACTGGCGATCGCGTCCCGGGAGACGACGAACGCGTAGCTGGCGGATTCGGACAGGAGGTATTCCACCAGAGTCGTCTGTTCGTCGAGGACCTGGGCGCGGATCGCGGAGAGGGTCAAAGGCTCGGGGGTGGCGGCGATCGAGCCGGTCGATCGGCCGCGCCGCATCCGGGTGTCGAGCAGCGCGAACTGGTCGGACAGCTCGTCGATTTCGTGCCTCATGGAGGCCACGAGCGCGTCGTTCTTGGCGCGCTGCGCGACGTCCAGGGCCCGGGCCTTGGCGCCGAGCCGTCGCTGCAGATCGCGCGTCTGATCGAGGAGGGCCCCCTCGGGACCGCCGGCGCCTCCGGACGCCCCGCCGAGCATCAGCTCCAGCAGGCTGCGGGCGCGGGCCCGTTCGCTCACCTCCAGGGCGCGCGCCTCGAAGCCGGCGCGCGGGCGCCGCGCGTGCTGCGTCATGAGGACGTCGACGAGCGTCTCGTAGACGACCTGGCTCGAGGCCAGCCTCGAGCGGCGGAAGCGGTCGATCGTCGCGCGCGCGCGGGCCGATTCGCTTAGGCTCAGCGCGGCCTCGGCATGCCGGCGGGCTCCGGACGCATCGCCTCGCGCCAGGGCCAGCCGCGCCTCGAGGACCAGATCGAACGCCCGGCTGTTCGGGTCGGGGTCCCCCTGCGACAGATCCGCCGCGGCGCGCATCGCGGCCTCGGCCTCCTCGAGACGGCCGAGCCGGACGAGCGTCTCCGCCAGCCACCGCCGGCAGGAGGCTTCCGTATAGACGTAGCCGATGGCCGCGGCCCGCGCGGCCGCCGTCTCGAACACGTTCCGGGCCTGCTCCAGGTCCCCGTCCCGGAGGTAAAGGTCGCCGAGATCGATCAGGACGCGGGCCTGAAGCCCGCGCCAGTTGGCCTTGGTCCAGTAGGCGAGGGCCTCCTCGAGCGCCTTGCGCGCCGCGGGCCGGTCTCCCAACCTGACCAGGGCCGCGCCCATCACGCCGAGGAACCTCGCTCTTTCGACGTCGTCGAGGGAACTCCCGTCGAGGATGCGGCGGCAGCCGTCGACGCACGCCTCGTACTCCCCGAGGTCCAGGTAGATGAGCGCCACCGTGCCCGCGATCTGGGCCTCGAGCGGCGCGTCCCCCAGCCTGCGGGCCAGCGCCAGCGCCTCGTAGGCGTCGGCGAGCGCCGCGTCGAATTCGCCGCGCGCGCCCAGATTGTAAGCAAGACTGTTCAGCAGGTTGCACTGGGCGTGCAGATTCCCGGTCGCGCGCTGGATCGCCAGTCCTTTCTCGTACGCGGAAATCTGCTCCGCCTCCTCCCCCAGCACTCCAAGACTCAGGCCGAGGTTCCCCCAGGCCCGCGCCTCGGCGTGCTGGTTCCCCACCTCGTGCCAGATCGGCAGGGCCTGACGCGTGTACTCGAGGTCCGCCCGGAAGTCGTCCATGTGGTTGGCGATGAACCCGAGCGCCGTCAAGGCGAACGCCTCGTCCGGCCGGTCACGCTGTGTGCGCGCCGCGGCCAGGGCTTCCTGATAGAGAGCCCGCGCCTGCGGTATGTCGCCGTTGGCGACGCCCCCAGTGGCGACGTTTCTCACCGAAAGCGCGCCGTAGGCGCGCGACAGGAGATCCATCAGGTGGGCGTGGGCCTGGTCTTCGGTTGTCGCCGGCCGCAGCGCCTCGACGCGAAGCGCGTAGCCGCCCCGCGGAAGCGTGCCCCTCGCCGGCTCGGCGTCGATGAGGTAGAGGCCCGACGACGGCGCGACCATCGCGACCTCCTCGCGCCCCCATTCGCCGGTGTCGTTGCGGAAGATCCGCGCGCCGTCCGGGCCGAGAACCACGGGGTGGATGTCGATGCCGCGCTGATCGAAGACGAGGACGAGGTAGTCGCCGGCGGTCAGATCGATCTCGTAGCGATGGACCTCCCCGCCCGCGAGCTCGGCCTCGAGCGAGGAGGTGGCGGTGAGGCGCCGCGGGCGGCCCCCTTCGTCCGGCGGAGCGCCGGCGGCCCCGGCGCGCGCCG
This sequence comes from Candidatus Cryosericum sp., assembly GCA_035649235.1. Classification (GTDB taxonomy): domain Bacteria; phylum Acidobacteriota; class Polarisedimenticolia; order Gp22-AA2; family Gp22-AA2; genus DASRJX01. Next base: position 504 of record DASRJX010000201.1, on the reverse strand, counting down.
GGCCGGGCACGCCGAGAGCGACCGCCGCCACGAGCGGCAGCCACGCCCGGCCGCGTCCGGCATCCTGCATCGTTCCCCCTCGCCGCCAGAGGGACATATTGCCACGAATTCGCCTGCTCCGATAGAATCCTGAAAAGAGTCAACGTGGCTCCGACAACGACTTCGAGAGGGCCCGCGGCCGCCCGTGTCCTGCCGGCGCACCGGCCGCGCGCGCGGGTTCGTGCAGAGACCATGCCGGATGGCTCGTCGGGGGTGCCGGACGCCGGATTTCGCCTGCTGCTGTCGCGTCTCGACGCGGACGATCGTCGGGCCGGGGCGGAGTACGAGAGGATCCGCAGGGCGCTGACCAGGTTCTTCGACTGGCGCGGTGTGTCCTCGCCCGAGGAGTGCGCCGACGAGACGCTCGATCGGCTGGCGCGGAAGATGGAACAGGGGGTCGCCGTGGCCGACGTGGCCGGCTTCGCGCACGGCATCGCCCGCCTGGTGCTGCAGGAGGCCCTGCGA
>DASRJX010000200.1:0-19073 GCA_035649235.1 Candidatus Cryosericum sp. | reverse complement strand
GCACGGGCCCTGGGGGAGCGTCGAAGGCGAGCCGGAAGATCTGCCAGCGCCCGATGCCCGGCTCGCCCGAAAGGGCGGCCTCGCGCCAGGTCGCCCCACCGTCCACGCTCACCTCGACTCTCGAGATCGGGGCCTCTCCCGAGAACGCGACACCAACAATCTCCTGAGGCCCCCGCGGGAGGCGACTCCCGTGGGCCGGCCGAGCGATCACGGACTTCACGGGGAAGGTCGTGAGGGGCAGGGTGCTCTCCGGTGGGACGGCCGCGCCGGGCGTGACCGGTGTCTTCGGAAGGCGGTACCCCGTCTGCATGTAGAAACCCTGCGCTTCCTCCACCTGGGGGCGGACGGACGACAGCCACTTCATCCAGTGATTCCCCGCCCATCCCGGAACCACCAGACGGAAGGGGCCTCCATGGGCATGGGGCAGCGGCGTTCCGTTCATGCTCAGCGCGACGAGGGTCGTCTCCTCCATCGCACGCTGCAGCGGGATGGAGCGCTGGAACGAGGGCACGCTCGGCTTGGGGGGCAGGTCCGCGCCCCGGAGGCCCACATGAAGGGCCTCACTCGTCACGCCCGCCCGCTCCAGGAGATCGCGCAGGCGCACGCCGGTCCAGGTGGCTTGGCCCATGGCGCCGTGGAGCCATTGCACCCCGGGGACCCTCGGCTCGATGAGGGCCCTCCCGTTCCCGGCACACTGCAGCACGGCCGTGAGCTTTACCTGAGGCAGCGCCTCCAGATCGGAGGGCCCGAGATCGAGGGGACGCCTGACGAGACCCTCGACGCGGATCCGTCCTTCCCGGACGACGGCCGGGGCGCCGAAATGGCTGCGCACGAAGAACACGTCCGTCGGCGTCAGAAGCCTGTCGAACCACGCAACGGGCGTGGCCAGGTTCTCGGGTCGCAGGCTGTGGACGAGCAGCGAACGGGGAGGCGATCCGGTGGAGGCGTCCGCCCACGCCCGAGGGCCGACGAGACCTCCCAGGACGGCGAGGCCGGCCGATTCGAGAAACTCTCTGCGGCGCATCAGGCCGACCGCACTGTACGCCGGCACCTCATGAGGCGCAAGTGCTTCCGACTCCAGGCGCTGTCCGACCCAGGACAGAACCGACTCCGGCCCGCGGGCCACTCTACAATACCGGCACCCCCTCAAACGTCTCCAGCGGTGGATGAACGACGCGGCGGGCCTGGGGCGGATGGCACTCGAACAGGACCAGCGGATCTCCGAGGTCGTCGGGCGGGAGCGGTCGCGGCTCCGGGAGTTCATCCGCCGGCGGGTGCCCGATCCGCGCGATGCCGAGGAAATCCTGCAGGACGTCTTCTACGAGCTGGTGGAAGCGAACCGGATGCTGATGCCGATCGACCACGTCACGGGCTGGCTGTTCCGGGTGGCGCGCAACCGGATCACCGACCTCTTCCGGAAGAAGCGGCCGGAGAGGCCCGGCGAGACTGCCGTCGCGGGCGAGGAGGACGACCGGCTGCCGTGGGAGGACCTGCTGCCTTCCCCCGAGGCCGGACCGGAGGCGCTCTACTTCCGCCGCGCGCTGCTCGACGAGATCGCGCTGGCGGTCGAGGAGCTGCCACGGGAGCAGCGCGAGGTGTTCCTCGCGCACGAGGTGGAGGGGCGCAGCTTCAAGGAGATCGCCGCCGGGACCGGCGTGAGCGTGAACACGCTGCTGTCGCGCAAGCACTATGCGGTGCTCCATCTGCGCGAGCGATTGCGGAGCATCTACGACGCACTGACCAAAGGATGAGGTGCCGACCATGGGACCGAGACTGAAAAGACTTTTCTGGATAGCGCCGTTCGCGATCGTGGGAATCCTGGTCTTCATCGCGCTCGGCGGCACGGTGGTGATGCAGCTGTGGAACTGGCTGCTGCCGCCGCTCTTCGGCTGGAGCGCGATCACCTTCTGGCAGGCGCTCGGGCTTCTGGCCTTGTGCCGGATCCTGTTCGGCGGATGCGGCTGGCGCGGTTCCATGCGCTCCAACGTCGGCCGGCGCATGGCCGCGCGCTGGGAGGCCATGACGCCGGAGGAGCGGGAGCGCTTCCGCCAGGGCATGCGGGACCGCTGCGGCTTCGGCCCGTCCGCGGGCGAGACCGGGACGCCCTGACGCCGGCTCTCAGAGGCGATCGACGAAGAAGTCGCGCACCCCTGAGGTGAGATCGTCGATGAGGTTGAAGTGGATGACGCCGATGTCGCGGCCGTCGTAGGTCTCGACCTCCACGCGCCACCGGCCAGGCTGGTAGTTCTTCTTGGTCGCGAAGGCGCGGAAGCCGTCGCCACGGCCGCCGCTGATGTCGAGCTGCGCCCGGCCCTGGTCCAGCCAGCCGCCCTTCTGTCCCTGCAGCCACCAGTGCACGTAGATGGCGTCACGGAAGCCGTTGGGCGCGAACACGCGCGCGAAGCAGTAGACGATGTCGCCGGGCCGCGCCACAAAGTCCTGGTCGCCGTTCTGCCACAGCTTCCACCAGGGTCTCTGGTGCTTGAGCATGTAGGTCGGGCCCGCTGGGCCCGCGGGAGCGCCTCCGGCCTCGGGAGCTTCCTGCGCCCCGGGCGGCACGACCTCGTGATAGATGCCGATGAACTGCACCGACAGGGGCACCGGCGGGATGGCCCCCCAGAAGTAGGCCGCCACCAGCAGCGCCTGCATGCCCAGGGCCGGCCCGGCCACGTGCCGGCGGATGGAGAGCGCATCGCCGGTCCAGCGCGACAGCGCCCGCACCAGCCAGGCGAAGGCTCCGCACGACAGCGCCACCGCCGCCAGGAACAGCCACTTGCTCAGGAACCCCAGCAGGACCGGGAAGAGGATCGCCAGGTACGTGGTCATGCAGAGGCTGAGCAGGGCGAAACGGACGATCGGGCCCCGCTCGCGGAAGCGGGGCAGCTCGTTGGCCACGAGCAGCGCGCCCAGGGTCGACAGGAACAGGATCGAGGCGAGATCGGAGCTGCTCTTCAGATAGAAGAGGGTGAACGAGCTCAGCAGGCTCCCCAGGAGGAAGTGGATCGCATCCTCGGAGAAGCGCCATGCCTTCTCCAGCAGGCGCGGTGGCCTCGCGACACCGGCCCGGTAGCGCTCCTCGAGGATCATCAGGCCCACCAGGAGGACGAGGTACAGCCCCTGCTGGACGAGCGTGAAGGTGTCGTCGATGCGGGAGAGCGTGACGATGTCGAACAGAAACCCGGCGGCGAAGAAGCCGGCGATCTCCATACTGGCGTGCTGCTGGCGGTACGCCTGCAGCCGCTGGAGGTTGCCGCGCAGTTTCGATTCCGTCACGCCCACCTCGGAGGCCCCGTGGCCGCAACATAATGCCCGGCCGGCTTCGGGTCTAGGGCCCTTGAGACTCGCCCCGGCGGGTCCCGCGGCGGGCGGGCCGGCCCCGCCCGGAGGCGGAGCCGGCCCCTCCTCCCTCAGCTGAAGAGCGGTGCGACGTTCTCGATCTTCGCCCGCGCGCCCGGCATGGTGCGCTCGAAGGTCTCGAGGACCTTGGGGTGCGTCATGCCCGTGCCGAGGTACGTCCACCGGTTCGCCTGCAGCTGCAGGCTCGTGAACGTCTCTTTCTCCTTGTCGGTGAGACGGCGGCCGGTGGCGCGCTCGAAAGCGTCCCTGTCGAACTCGGTCTGCTGCGTCAGGCCGGCGTCGAGCATCCCGCCGATCTCCAGGTACCCGTCCACGGCCCGCGCGATCTCCTCGGGGGTGCAGGCGGCGGCGAGCGCCTCGACCATCAGGGTGTCGAGCTTGGCGTGCTGCGCCTCCTCCATCCAGTGATGCTTGAGGAGGCTCTTGAACTGCGGGTCGAGGTCCCGGTCGTCCTTGATGCTGTCGAGATAGTGCCGCTGCGTCATCCACTCGATGTGCAGGATGACCAGCGCCACCGAGAGCGGGTGCTTGGAGAGGATGGCCCGGGCGATCGCCTCGGGCGGCCCGATCACCTCGCAGCGCGTTCCGAACCCCTTCTCGAACTCCTCGCGGAAGCGCTTGAACAGCTGGATGTGCTTCGCCTCCTCGCCGGCGAACTGCAGCAGCGCCCGGACCCTCCAGTCGTCTCCATGGAGCATCGGGCGGGCGTGATCCATCACGAAGGGGAGGATGAACTCCTCCACCAGCCCGAAGATGCAGAGGTAGGCGTTGCCGCGGATCTGGTTCAGCGTCCGCTGCTCGGCCTCCGTCAGGAAGTCCAGGGTCGCGACGCGCGCCAGGGATTCGGGCATGAACGGGCGGGAGAAGTCGAGGCGGCGCTCGCCGCCGATGATGTCCTCGATCTTCCAGTTCACTCGCTGGGCCGCCTGCAGGGTCTCCTCGTAGGTGTAGGCGGGCGCCTGGGTCCTGGGCTCGGCCGGCAGGGTCGCCGGACGCAGGGTGGGGTTCGCGGTCATGGTCGTCGTTTCCATGGGGTGTCTCCTTTCGCGGCTCGACATCGTCTCGTCCCTCGGGCGGTCCGTCCGCCCGCAGACTCAATAGACGACGGCACCGTTTGAGCCAGCGTGGGAATGGGCGTGGAAAATGCGGCCGGCGGCCCGGTACGGCCAGTTCCGCGCCCGGCGGCCACTTGACCCCGGTGGCGCCGGCGTCCCAGAATACGCGGGACCGTCGGGAACAACCGGAGCGCGTCCCCCCGTGGCCAGCCATCCCCTCGTCCTTCGCTTCCTCGGCGATATGGAGGTGGTGCGGGGTCGCGCCGCAGTCCCCCTGCCGCCGTCGAAGAAGACCCGTGCCCTGCTCGCCTACCTGGCCGTCGCCGGGGGGCGGCACCGCCGCGACCGCCTCTGCTCCCTTCTCTGGGACGTGGCCGACGACCCCCGCGGCGCCTTGCGCTGGAGCCTCAGCAAGCTGCGCGCGATCGTGGACGAGCCGGGACGCGAGCGCATCGCCGCCGACCGCGACAGCGTCTCCTTCGGCGCTCTCGGAGCGCGGGTGGACGTCCTGGCGATCCGCGAGCGCCTCGCTGGAGGCGCGGACGCCCTGTCCGTCGAGGACCTCGAGGCCGCCGCCTCGGAGCTCCGGGGGGAGTTCCTCGAGGGGCTCGATCTGTCCGATTTCCACGACTTCCACGCCTGGTGCGTCGCCATGCGCGAGGACGTCCGGAAGGCCAGGGTGGCGGTCCACGAGGGCCTGCTGCGGCGTCTCGGCGCGGACGCCCCCCGGGCGCTGCCGTTCGCCCGGGCCCTCGTGCAGGCGGATCCGTTTTCCGCCCCGGCGCGCGCGCACCTGCTGCGCCTCCTCGCCGCCACCGGCCGGCTGCGCGAAGCGGCGGACCACTTCGAGACCGCCCGGCGGATCCTGGAAGAGGCGGGGCCTGCCGCGGTGGCCGCGCTCACCTCCTCGTGGGAGGAAATCCGGAGGCGCGCCCGATCGGCCCCGGCCGCGGTGGACGCCGCGACACCCGCCGCGGCCCCCTCCCACGACACCACACCCCGCGTGGGAGCGAACCGCCGGACCCACTTACCCCTCGTCGGCCGCGACGCGGAGACGGACCGACTCCGGGACCTGCTGGACGAGGTCGCGGCCCGGCGCCGGGAGCGCACCGTGCTGATCTTCGGCGAGCCGGGGATCGGCAAGAGCCGTCTCCTCTCGAGCCTGGTCGCGATGCAGCGCGCTCGCGGAGGGCTGATCCTGGAGGGCGGCTGCTTCGAGGCGGAGTGCGGCCGATCGTACGGCCCGTGGGTCGAGGGGCTGCGGCGCCTGCCTCCGGCCTCCCTGGGGGAGCCGCTCCTCTCTGCTCTGGCTCCCCTCCTCGGCCGCGCGCCGTCCGCGACGACCGGAGACGAGACCCGGGAGCGCCTGTTCGGCGCCGTCGTCGATCTGATCGCCGCGCGCGTCGCGGCCCCCCTCCTCGTCGCCTTCGATGACGTGCACTGGTGCGACGCCGCGTCGGCCGAGCTGCTGCACTACGTGGCGCGCCTGAACCACCACCGGCCCGTCCTGATCGCCCTCGCGGCGCGCGAGGGAGAGCTGATGGACAACGATCCGGTCCGGCGCCTCCTGCGCGGTCTGAGGTCGGAGGGGGATGTCGAGGAGATCCGGCTCGGCCCTCTCGGCCGCGAGGAGGTCGCGGCGCTGGCCCGGGCGATCGCTCCCGGGGCCGACGCGCGCCGGGTGTTCGAGGAGAGCCAGGGCAACCCGCTCTTCGCGGCGGAGCTGGCGCGGGCGGGGCGCCCGGCCGGCGACGACCTGCCGCCGCGCCTCTGGGACGTCGTGCGCGATCGGATCGACCGCCTGCCCGCCGGACCGGCCGAGGTCCTCCGCTGGGGTGCGGCGCTCGGCTGCGGTTTCCGCGTCGATTCCCTGTCCCGCGTCGTCTCGCTCGACGCCGATCGCCTGGTCGCGGCCCTGGAGACGCTGGAGCGTCACGCCCTGCTGGGCGCCACCGCGGGCGCCGGCGCCGACGGCCAGTACACCTTCTCCCACGACGTCGTGCGCCGGGTCGTGTACGGCGGCCTCTCCGAGCCGCGCCGGCGCCTGATGCACGCGAAGATCGCCCGCGTCCTCGGGGAGTCATCCTCGGGCGACGACACCGCGGCCGATCGCGCCCACCACGCCGCCCTCGCGGGCGATCCCGAGATGGCGGCGCTCGCCTGTATCGAGGCCGGACGGCGCTGCCTGCGGCTCTTCGCCGGGGCGGACGCCTTCGCGCTGGCCCTGCGCGGGGCGCGGTTCGCGGAGGCGCTGCCGGAGCCCGAGCGCACCCGCAGGCTGATCGAGCTGGCGGAAATCCGCTTCTCCGCGCGGCGTCCCCCCGCCATCGAGGCCGCCGCGGCGGAGATCGAGGCGCTGGCGGAGCGCGCGATCGACCTCGGGTGCGCCGGGCACGCCCGCCTCGGCTTTCACCTCCTCGGCTGGCTGCGTTGGGAGGAGGGAGACGCCGGCGGCGCGGGCCGCCACCTGATGCGGGCCGAGGCCGTCAGCCGATCCGGGGACGAACGCGAACGCGCCGTCGCCATGGGGGAAGCGGCCCGCTGCCTGGCTCTCCTGGAGAAGGACCTCGGCGAGGCGGAGGCGCTCGCCCGGGAGGCGTGGGCGCTGGAGAAGCGCGCGGGGTTCGAGCACGCGGCGACCCATGACGCGCTCGGGATGCTGCGCCTGCACGAAGGCCGTCTCGCGGACGCGGCGGAACTCTTCGGGCGCGCGCGCAGCCTCGCGCGGCGCGACGGCGATGCGATGGGCGAGTTCCTGGCGATCGAGCATCTGATCGCCGTCGAGATGGAGCGCGGCGACGCGGCGGCCGCGCGGCGGTTGAGCGCCGACCTGATCGACCTCGGCGCCAAGCACCGGGACGGGAGCGAGGCCCCGTTCGCGCGCGCCGTCGAGGCGCTCTCGCGGTGCGCGTCGGGGGAGGAGGCGGCGCGCGGGGATCTCGCCGCGGCGCTCGGCGACCTGCGCGGAGCCGACTCGAAGCAGCGGCTCGCCTTCGTCCTGGTCCGAGCGTCCTGTCTCGATCTGGATCGTGGCGACGCGATGGCGGCGAAGTCCTCCGCCGAGGAGGCGCTCGCCCTGGCAGGCGCCCTCAAGCGTCCGAGCGATTCGGCCCTGGCGCGCGCCGCCCTGGCGCGGGCTGCGGACAGGATGGGCGATCGCTCCGGCTCCCGGATGCACCGCGAGGCCATCGCCGGAACGCTCCCCCCGACCCTGTCGGCGGCGGCGAGGGCCGCGATCGAGGCCCTGGCGGACCGGGCGCCGGCGAAGGCCCAGTCCAGGCGGCGCGCGCGATGAGGAGGCGGCCATGGTGGAGGTGATCGTCGAGAGGAGCTTCGAGGACCCGGCGGATTACGACGCGATCCAGGCCAGGGAGAACTGCCAGGCCGGGTGCTTCGATGAGCACCGGGTGCGGTTCCTCGGGACGTGGCTCTCGAAGGACCGCCGCCGGATGATCTGCCTCTACGAGGCGCCCGACGCCGAGTCGGTGCGCATCGTGCAGCGCCAGGCGAAGATGCCTCTCGATCGCGTCTGGTCGGCCACGCGCACCTCCCCGCCCGCGGGGTCCCCGCGCCCGGCGCCGGAGGCGCAGGAGCACGTGGTCGTCGAGAGATCCTTCGAGACGCCGATCACGCCGGTAGCGATCGCCGCGCTGTTGGAGAAGGGGGGCGAGTGTCTTCCGCGCCACCGCGTCGCGTACCTCGGTGGACACCTGGCCTCGGACGGGCGCCGGATGATCTGCGTCTTCCTGGCGCCGGATGCCGAATCGGTCCGGATCGCGAACCGCCAGGGAGGCGCGCCCTTCGATCGCTCCTGGACTGCCGAGCGGCGCGATCCGGCCCCGCCCGCCTGATCAGGCCGGCTCGACCGCTGGCGTCACGCGGGCCTGCAACGGGTACTCCAGCTCCCGCCACCCGTCGAGGCCGCCGAGCAGCGGCCGAACGCGCGTGATCCCGCGCCGGTGCAGGAGGAGCGCCACACGGGCGCTCGTGGCCTCGTTCGGTCAGGTGCAGTAGAGCACGATGTCGCGGTCGCGAGGGACCTCCCGATGCCGCGCGTCGAGGTCGTCGGGCGACAGGTGGACCGCGCCCGGGATGTGATGCGGGTCGGCCTCGAGGTCGAGCAGGTGTCGCAGATCGACGATGAAGACGTCCTCGCCGGCATCGAGCCTCTGCTTCAGCTCCTCCGGGGTGATGCGGGCCGTCCTGAGCCGGCGGATGAACCGCCGTCGCTGCCAGAGCTTCAAGAGGACATAGGCCGCCAGGGACCCGCCCAGGAACACGAGCAGACCCTCGCCGAACTGCAGGGATCGCTCGGCTAACATCTCGAGCTGCGCGCTGAACAGGTACCCGAGGCCGGCGAACGTCCCCGTATAGACGACGGCGCCCAGCCCCGCGAGCAGCAGGAAGGGCAGCCAGCGCATGCCGAAAATGCCCGCCAGGGGCGGCGCCACGGTGGCCAGCCCGGGCAGGAACTTCGAGACGAGCAGCGAGCGCACGCCGTAGCGCTCGAAGATCTGCTCGGTGCGCCGCACGCACGAATCGGGCTCGAGCGAGACGCGGCAGAGGAACTGCAGCACCCTCACGCCCTTGCGCCGCCCCATCTCGTACCACACCGAATCGGCGATGAGCGATGCGACGGCCGACACCAGAACGACGGCGCCCAGGCTCAGCCGCCCCGCCCCGGCCATGGCTCCGGCCGCCAGCAGGAGAGGGATCGCCGGGATCGGCAGACCGAGCTGCTCGGCCGCCGTCCAGACGAACAGGACCAGGTAGCCGTGCCGGGCCACGAACTCCAGCGTCTCGCTCACGCCGGCGAGCACCGTTTGCGCGATGTGTTCATGAGGGTCATTCTAGTCCAGGGCCGTTCCTGGAACGGCGGAGGGCTCAGCGCAGGCGCTGTCGCAGCGCCACGAGGTTCGCCGTGACGACGCTCATCATCTTGTTGCGACCCAGGCTGTGCCGCATGCTCGAGGCCAGGCCGGCGACCTGATCCGTGAAGGTGCGGTTGGTGTAGACCAGCAGGGTCCTGTTCCCCAGGGGGAGGAGCCCGATGAAGGTCTGAAGTGAGTTGTACGAGGTTCCAACGTAGAACTGGCGCTCGGCGATCAGCGCCATGTCCGGGCGGACCTCGTAGAGCCGGTGAGCCAGCGCGAAGGCCGGCCGGCCCTGGACGCGCTGCTTGATCCACAGGAATTGTGTGTCGCCCGGCTCCACCGGCTCGCTCGGGAACTCCGTGAAGGCCTTGTAGAACTCCGGGAACGCGCGCCGGATGAGCTCGGCATCCTGCGCGGCCTTGCGCAACTCTTCTTCGGGGCGGACCGAGACTCCCGACCCGCGATCATAGGGCGCGATGCCCTTCAGACCGTCTTTCTGGTAGCTCATCAACCGCTCCACCAGCAGGCCGCGATAGACCCCCGACACGGCCTCGGCGCAGGCTGCATTCCGCTCGCAGTCACCGCCCGGGAAGCGAGCCCTGAGGGCGCGGATCCGCTCCAGTTCGATTGCGCTCAGGTTGAACGTGGAACCGGGCGCCGCCCCGAGCAGGTGACGGATCTCCTTCGCTTCCTCGGATGAGTATCCGACGGTCTGAAAGGCCTCCTCGGGTGGCGTTCCGGGCGGGAACAGCCTGAAATCGAGGACCTCGCGGTCGGCGCGGAGCAGTTCCCCCTTCCGGATCTCCCCCACGAGCCTGGGCAGCGGCGCATCGAACAGAGCGACGACGGCGATGGAGATCTCCTTGTCGTCGCTCTCACGGAAGTCCTTGCCGACGATCTCCCCTTGGACGACGCGGGCGCGCTCCCCGCCATCGAAATGCAGATAGGCCATGAGGTCGTCGAAGGTGGGGACCGGAGCCGCCGACGGGGCCGGGGCCGAACTGGCGATGGCAAGCGCCAGGGCGGTCGCCATCCGGCGTATCGATCGGCGCGCGCGTGTCTCGGGCGCAGGCGGTCGGCTCACGGGTGCGGATTATAAGGTGCCGATCCACCGATTCCATGCCAGCGCGTTGACGCGCGACGACGCGCCGGTCCTGTGCTTGCCGGGCGCGCACACCCTTGCTACATTCACTCGATCGCTTCGGGCCGTTCGCAACCGTACCTCAAGGAGCGGACGAGAACTCTTCTCGCCCAGATGCCCTACGCTCGGATTCCCTAGCCGGGACTCCTGACCCAGGACCGTCGCAGCCAGTACCGTTGTCCGCATCGAGGGTAGGTCTGAAGCGATCCAGCCGAACGCGCAAGCGGTGCTTGACCCAGGCTATTCCCTGGGTACCGGATCCGTGTATGCTGTAACAAACCTTGCTTTCACCGCGCTCCATATCAGCGGTCGCGACGTGACGATTGGATCCCGGATTGCCCGGGGGGAGGAGAACAGCATGCCGAGCCGCCGAACGTCCCCTTCACGCACAAGGAAACTGATGCTGCCGCTCCTGGTCCTGCTCGTCCTGGCCCTGGCCCCCTCCGGCAGCAGCCGGGCGGCCAATGGTGGGGACGGGGGGACGATCCCGCTCCTGATCCAGAGCAGGGTTCAGCTCACGCCCGACGTGATCGCTGCGATCGGCTCTCACGTGGTCCATGTCACCTATACCTGGCCCGAAATCAACGCCATGGCGGTCACCGTCAATCCGTCCAAATTCGCTGAGCTGATCTCCAATCCGCTGGTCGGGCTGGTGGAGACCGATTCTCAGGGCCAGGTGCCCGGGGACAGTGCCGAGGCGGCGTCCGGAGTGGCGGCGCCCACGGTGGTCGTCCCCCTCCCCGAGTCCTCGACCACGATTCAGACCTGGAACCAGGACATGACCGACACCCAGGGGAGCGGGTTCGACGGGATGGGAGTCACCGTGGCCGTGGTGGACTCGGGACTCCCCCAGAACTGGGAGGAGTTTCTCCCACCCGGAGTCCGGGTGGACACCGAGCACGCAGTCGGATTCGGGGCGGAAGGATGGGGCGATTTCCATAGCACTGTGAAAGCCGTCCGCGGGACCGGGGGGCACATCGGGCTGTTTCCCCACGGTCTGGCTGTTTCCAGTGTCATCGTGGGCTTTCCGTCCGAGCTCGGTCCTATCGGGGGTGCCGCGCCAGGGGTCACCATCCTGCCGATCCGTGTGATCAATCAGTTCAACTTTGGATGGTTCTCCTGGTTCACCGCGGGGATCATGCACGTCGGGCGGCTCAAGGCGGAGGGAGCGCTTTCCGGCCCGGTCGTCATCAACTTCAGCATTCAGGCCCACAACGACTCGGTGATCCTCAAGAGCGCCATCGACTACGCCATCAGTCAGGGGGTGCTGTTCGTCACCATCGCGGGGAACTTCGGCCCTGCCGACGGGAGCATCGCCTTCCCCGGACGGCTTCCGGAGTCGATCACCGCCGGGGCCGTGGGGTGGACGAAGGAGGGGTGTCTTCCACCGGTCTGCACCACGCCCTGGTTCTTCGCCGATGTGCCGGAGAACGACCCGGCCCAGGTCTACGTCGCAACCTTCTCCGGCCGTGAGGCCAGTCCCCCACCCTCCCCGAGGGCGATTGACGTCCTGGCCCCCGGTTCGTTCGTGTTCGGTGAGTGGCTGTTCGGGCCGGGCTTCTCCGAGGGGCGGGAGGTCGCTTTCGACGCGGTGGACAACTTCATCTTCGGGACCTCGTTCGCCGCGCCTCACGTGGTGGGGATCGTGGCCCAGATGCTCCAGAAGAACCCGGGACTGACGCAAAGTCAGGCGGAAGCGATCCTGAAGAGCACCGCGCTGGCAATCCCGGCCTCTCCCGCCGGGCTCTCGACGCCGTTCCAGTTCGTCTACCCCTGGGGAGCCAACGCCACCGGCAGTGGCCTGGCCCGGGGGACTGCGGCGGTCGCCGCGACTCCATGAGGATTGTGCCGGACCCTGCGAGTCAGGCTTGAGGCCTTGATGCTCTCGCAGGGCCCCGCTCCCAATGCCGCAATCCAGAGTTCCTTCAGCTGGAAGGCATTCTGGCTCGTGTGTGCGTTAGGGCTCCTGGTGCGTGTCCTGGTCTTCGCGGTGAATATCCATCGTGAAGAGCCGGTCATCCTGCAGCAGGACTCGTGGGAGTACATCGCGGCCGGCGACAGCCTCAGCAAGGGCAACGGTTTCGAAGACGAGCTCGGACGCGCCCTCTGCTGGTGGCCGCCCGGCTACGCGAGCTTCCTGGCGGTGGTTTTCGCCACCGGCCTGGCCTCACCGACCAGCCTGACCGGCGCGGTCGTGGCGCAGATCGTCATCAGCTCGCTGGTCGTGGGAGTGGCGTCCCTGGTCGCAGGATGGCTCGGCGGCGCGCGGGCGGCCATCGCCGCGGGGGTCCTGATGGCCATCGAGCCATCCAGCGTCGCCTATTCCAATCTGATCATGAGTGAAACGTTCTTCACCGCAGCCCTCCTGGGGATGATCCTGCTCTGGAGCCTGTGGTGGAAGCGTGCCCATACCATCTCGCTGCTGCTTCTGGCTGCCTATGTCGGCCTGCTCCCGTTGATCCGGCCGGTCGCGATCTACCTGCCCTTCTTCCTAGCCCTGGTGATCGCCCTGTCCAGCGCGGGTGGCCGTCCAAGATTCCGCGCGGCCCTGATCTTCCTGGCGGTGGCGCTGGTTGCCCCGGTGGCGTGGACAGCCCGGAACTACGCGGTTCTTGGGGTGCCGGGTCTGGCGCGCGTCGGGGAGTACGAATTGGCCCGGTTCGCCCACCATGTGGAGAAGGAGGTCGGATGGAAGCCACAGGTCTCTTCCGAGAAGGAGCCCTGGGAAGAGGGTTTTCAAATCGAGCACGGCTACTCATTCGCCGAGGTCGCTCGGGCCCGCAGCCGCTATTTCCTGAAGACGGTGACCAGCCATCCCGTCGTGACGTTCCGGATGCTGGCCACGAGCACCGCCCTGCTCCTCGGCGTGCCGGACAGCAGGCTGCCGCTGATCCTGATGTCTCCGGCGCCGGCCTACGAAGGAGGAAGCATCCGGGGGCGGCTCGTGTGGCTCCGCCAGCTCGGCACTCTCGGCCTTCTTCTCGTCCTCGGCATGGTCGTCTCCCTGGGCGGAGTCCTGGCCGTTCCCGTCCTGGCGATGCGGGCCAGAACATGGCACGCGGACCGGCGATGGCTCCTGGTCCTGCTCGTCGCCGCGACGTTCTTCCACATGATCATGTCCTCGACCGTCATCTGGACGGCCGAGAGATACCGCGTTCCCGTGATGCCCCTTCTGTGCGTGATGTTCTCGGTCGCGGTCTTCGGCGACCGTCGGACTGGAGGTAATCCCGCCTGATCTATCCAGTCGGTGCTACCTCGAAGGGGATTTGGAGGATCGGCTCCCGCGGCCTTCCCTTCGGCAACACACGAAGCTCATACCTGCCCGGCGGCAGCAGCATGGAAGCGATGGGGAAGACAAGCGCGCCCGAAGCCTTCATCTCCCGGCGCATCTCCCCGGCGGTCAGCTCCGACGCCCAGGCCTCCCGGCCAGTGGTGTCCAGGATCAGGAACCTGTAGACGTCCGGCTCGGACAAGGGCCCCGTCAGGATCGGCCGCAGGCTCACCAGGACATGCGGCGCCGCAGGGTCGACGCTGATGGACTGCTCCTCGGACTGCCCGCGGACGGGGCTGGTCAACGTGAAAAGCCGCAGCGGCCCAGACCATCGACCGAGCCGGGTCAGTGCCTCGTTCGCCTGCGCGAGGGAGGCGGTCAGATCGCGAGACTCTGCCTCGAGCTGTCGCGTTCGCAGCTCGAGGTCCCCCATCTTCCCCTCGACGCGCGGCAGCACGCGAAGCCCCAGGAAGGCCGGGTAGGCGAGAATCAGCACGCCAAGGCTGGTGACCAGGGCGACTCCGGCCGGAAACGGTCGACGCGTCAGGTGCGCCAGCGCCCTTCCTGGAGATCCCACGAGCGCTCCCAGATCGGGGCGCGGGGACCGGCTCGGGCTAAGCCTCTTCTGCTCGGCCCGGCGCACCTCCCGCACTTCGGCGGTGCAGGTCGCGCATCCTTCCACATGCTCCGCCACACCGCGTTCGACTTCGAGCCCAGGGGCTCCGGGGCCCATGGCGATCGCCACGATCCGATCCGAGGAAGGATGGCCCGTGAAGGCTGAGGTCGAGAGGCCGCGAATGGCTCGAGCGGTGGCAAGGATCGCCGGCGCTTCGTCCCGGCACCGTGCGCACCCGCTGAGGTGCTCGAGGAGGTCCGGCCGCCCGTCGAAGCCCTTCTCGCCGGACGATGCAACCTCGAGGACGTCGTCGCAAGTCATCGTCATTTCCCGCCGGCCTGCCGGCCACGCTCGTCCGCCGCGATCGACCCTATTCCGGCGAACCGCTTGGAGGCTGCGCGGAGGCTTTCGTGAACCAGGCGCTTCAAGGTTCCTTCCGGCACGCCCAGCCGGAGCGCGGCCTCTCGATACTTCAACCCCTCGTAGTACAGCATCCGCCAGATCGTCCTGGTCCGGTCGTCGACCGCCGCGATCATGGCGCCCACGAGGCGGGCCGACTCCTCCCGGTTCAGGTTCTCATAAGGACCGAGGTCCGGGTCGGGGATGGACGCCAGGCGCGCATCGGAGCCGCCCTCCAGCCGCCATCGGGAGCGGTAGCGGTGCAGGTCGATGACTCTGGCATGAGCCATCCGCGCGACCAGGCCTTCCAGGTTCTGGATGCCCTCACCCTCCCGCCTGGCACGCTGCCAAGCCTGTGCGCACACTTCCAGGACAAGGTCGTCCCAGTACGGTTTCAGTTCGGTCGAATGGGCTCGCAGGACGTCCCGAATCAGGTGCCTGACGGCTTCGACGGTCTCCGGGTCTCCGTTCTGGAACCTGGAAACGGCGTCTGGAGTCCCTAAGACCCTCGTTCCGCCTGCTTGTCCCCTTCGCGTCCGCAAGAAGCTCGTGGCTCCCTCTCCCACGCCCCCGCATCCGCCCGTCGTCCCTCGCCTGCGCCTTGGAATCCTCCCGAACCAAAACCGCCCTGAATCGACCTTGGCATGTGATGCGAAGTGCTTGAGCGAATACTACAAGAGTCCAGAGGCGCCGGCAAAACCTTTGGCCCAAACAAAGGGAAGAGTGTGCGGTGACGGTGTCTGTGAAGGCGCCGAGGATTGCAACACCTGCTACGACGATTGCGCCCCCATCTGCTGCATCTTCTGCTGGCCGGACTGACGGACGTGTCATTCTTCATCAATCGGAGGTCCTCATGAGAAACACGCGGGTCCTTCCAGCCGTCATCGCGTCATGCGCTCTTTGTCTTGTTCCTGTGAGTGCCTCGAGCGATCAGGGCACCAGCCAGTCCAGGGCCGTCTTCTGCGAATCGATCCCGGCGCCCGCCGCGAGCGCGTGCACCGTCACCCGCGGCGACGGCGCCCTCCGGCTCAAGGGCATCGTCCTGACTGTCGACACCCTCTTCACGGGCGGAGAGGTTCTTGTCGATCCCTCGGGGCTGATTCAGTACGTCGGGTGCAGCGCGGCGCGCCCGTCATCACTGCTCTCCATGGCGGCGTCGGCCACGAAGATCGACTGCGCACACGGGGTGATCTCTCCGGGGCTCATCAACACGCACGATCACCTGTCGTTCGACCACAACGCGCCGTTCCCCGCGACGGACGTGCGCTACGACCATCGTAACGACTGGCGCCCGACCTCCGGCGTCCCGGAGACTGGTTCACAGTCCAGGATCACCTGGTCGGAGTTGCGGCAGCTCATCACCGGAACCACGTCCATCACCGGCTCCTCGGGTGTCATCGGCTTCGTCAGGAACCTGGATCGTCATGAAGGGTTCCCGGCCTACGACGACCTGCTCTGGAACACCCTCGCCGGCGAGCAGACGAGGCTCATCTCCTCTGACACCTTCCCTCTCGAACATGGCCAGGACTTCACGGAGAACGCCGGGGACTGCTCGCTCTACCCTCTCTACCCCGACCTCGCAGCCTCCGCGTCCTCCTCCGACGTCTATCTCCCCCACATCGCGGAGGGAATCAATCCCGCGGCCGCGAACGAGTTCGACTGCCTGAGCTCGCAGGATCGACACGGACTCGACATCACGAACGACAGGCTCGTCATGATCCACGGCATCGCACTGGACGCGCACGACGGTAGGACCGCGGCCAATGATCGTGCTTCGCTGGTCTGGTCCCCGAGGTCGAACCTGTCGCTCTACGGGAACACCGCGCCGGTACGGATGCTGAAGAACCAGGGGGTCCTGATGACGATCGGGACCGACTGGACGCCCTCGGGCTCCTCGACCGTGCCGCGCGAATTGCGCTGCGCGGCCGATTTCAACGCCACGTACCTCGATCAGGCCTTCTCGGATCGGGAGCTGTGGCTCATGGCCACCTATAATCCCGCCATCGCCTTGAAGGTCGACGACAGAATCGGTTCGTTGAGGCAGGGTCTCTTCGGCGACATCGCCGTCTACGACGGGAGCGCATCCGCGAGCCCCTACCGGGCAGTTCTCGAGGCGACCGCAAGGACGACGCTGCTCGTCCTGCGACGATCCTCGCTGCCTTTCCCTTTCGTCAATGGACCGTTCTACATCGGAAGCATCGCGGAGTTCGGCGATGCCGGCATCCTGCGTTCCCTGCCGCCGACGCTCCATGACATCGTTGCGCCGACCTACGGCGTGACGGCGCCCCTCTGCGAGCCGATCAACGTGTGCGGATCCTCGAAGCGGATCTGTCCCCTGCGCGAGACGTGGTGGCTTCCGATCCCAGAACTGGGGAACGCTCTGACCCTTTCGAGTCTGCAGGCGGCGAACGGCGGCTCGTACGAGCTGTTCTCGTGCGGCACGCCGACCGGCGAACCCACCTGCACTCCGGCGCGGCGTCCCGGAGAATACGGCGGCGCGCGCACGAAGACTGACTTCGATGGCGACGGTGTCCTCGATGCTCAGGACAATTGCAGGAAAGTCTTCAATCCCGTCCGGCCGATGGATGGCGGGGTCCAACCGGATACCGACGGGGATGGGCGCGGGGACGCCTGTGACAAGTGTCCACTGGATCCCGGGCCTTTCTGCACAGCCATCGATCCGTACACCGGGGGGGTCGTGGACATCACCGACGGGGACTGAGCGGTCCAGCGCCTTTCCTGGATCGCATTTCGAGCGGAGGGGAAACGCTGGACCGGGGGCCTCAGGAGGGCCCCCGGTCCGATCCGTCCCTACTGCTTGTTCATGTCCTCGCCCTTCTCCAGCTTGGCGATCATTCTCGTCACGTTGTCCTTGTTCGGTTGGTCGGGGGCGAGGGGGAGGGACGTGCGTGCGTACTTGAGCGCCGTCTTGTAGTCCCCCATCGCCGAATAGGCCCGGGCGATGCCGAGATCGAGCGGCCACTTCCCCGGCATCCGCTTGGCGGCCGTCTGAAAGACCTTGAGGGCCTCGTCGGGGTGCCCTTCGCGGATCATCGGCCGGGCGTACTGGTAGATGTCGAACGGCCCGGTGGCCGGGTGGGTCAGCGCCTTCTCCATCGTCGCCTTCCCCTCCGCCGCCTTGCCGTTGGCCTTCTGGGCCTCGGCGAGGCTCTTCAGAGTGGCGAAGTTCTCCTCGCCGACGAACGGACCGTCGACGGCGGTCTTCGCCCACTTCTCGGCCACGTCGAGGTGGGCCTTGTGCTCTACGAGGTAGTCGGCCGCCTGCTGCCAGCCGTGGTAGTCGAACCCGGGCGAATCCTTCAATTCGTTCCTGAGCGTCTGGTAGTACAGCTCTGCGATATCCGGGACGGCGATGGCGATCGGGACCTGCAGCTCCTCCCAGGCGAGGGCCAGCACCGCCTTGTCCGGCTCCCGGTCGATGAACTCGTAGGTGAGCCACTCGCGGTACGGGGACTTCGCCGGCTTGACCGTCACGCGCAGGGCGTCGTCGCTCTCGTCGTAGAAGTAGCTCCCCCACGAGGTGGAGTTCTTCGAGAAGATCACCGTCCACTCGTTCTCCCCCGCCAGGAAGTGCAGGCCGTAGGCCCCGGCGGCGATCGGCTTCCCCTCGACCGTCATGGGGTGCGAGAAGCGGATGACGGTGTTTTCGTTGGCGCCGCCGCGCCAGGGGCACTTCTTGCCGCAGGTGCCGAAGGTCTCCTCGGCGTACCCGTACTTCACGAGGGTGCCCCAGATCTTCCCTTTCCGGTCGCTGCCGTCCGGGGCGTGGACGTCGGGGCTGGAGTAGTCGACGCTGACGGTGGCTGGCCCGATGTGCTGGATGACGGTGCATTTCTGGTTGTCGCCGCTCGGAGGGAGCGTGACGCTCTGGGCCGAGGCCGGAGCGGCCGGGGCGAGGACGACGAGGGCGGCGAGGCCGAACAATGCGCTTCGGAGACGGATCATGGACACTCCTGTCGAAAGTGCGGCGGCAGACGCGCAGACTTCGCAGGCCGGACCACGGCGGATGCCACGAGATGGGGTACCCGCCGGCCCCGCTCGCTCGGCCGGAGGCCCCCTCCTCCCTGCGCGTTGGTGATGCGGCCAGATTGTAGACCGGCCTGCGGCCGTCGCGTCAACTGGCGCGCCGGAGCGCGGCTCAAGGGGTGGTCGTTGAATCCAACCTCTGCTGTGCCAGCGCCGCCTCGCGAGCGAAGATCGGGTTCGCCGGAAACTCGCGGGCGAGCTCCTGGAAGAGCGTCAGGGCGCGGTCGAACTGACCCTCGCGCTCGGCGGCCAACGCGAGGAAGGCCTTCGCAAGCGGCCGCAGGTAATGCCCCTTCTCCGCCGCCGTCCGCAG
>DASRJX010000199.1:0-14888 GCA_035649235.1 Candidatus Cryosericum sp. | reverse complement strand
GAGCTCCTTGGGAAACTCGATCGACTCCACGGTGCCCACCTGGACCCCCACGAGGCGGACGGGCGAGCCGGTGGCGAGGCCGCTCGTGTTGCTGAAGCGGCTCCAGTAGCGGACCTTCGGCACGAACAGCCGCGACTCCTTGCTGACCGCCAGGATGGCGACCGCGAAGATGATCAGGCCCACCGACACGACCGCTCCTACGCTGAGCTCTCTGGCCCGGCCGGACTCAGGCATGGCCTTCGGCCCTCCCCCCGTTCAGGAAATGCCGCAGCGCCGCCTCCCGGCTCCGGCGCGCCTCGTCCACGGTCCCCACGAAGAGCATCCGCCCCTCGTGCAGGAACGCGATCCGATCCCCGACCAGAAACGCGCTCTGGATGTCGTGCGTGACCACGACCGAGGTGACGTTGAGCCGCGCCTGCATGTTCCGGATCAGGTCGTTGATGGTGTTCGCCGTCACCGGATCGAGGCCGGTCGTCGGCTCGTCGTAGAGGATCCCCTGCGGGTCCATGGCGATGGAGCGCGCCAGCGCGACGCGCTTGCGCATGCCTCCCGACAGCTCCGACGGCATCAGATGCTCGACACCTTCCAGCTCGACCAGGGACAGCTTGTCGCGCACGGCCGCCGCGATCGCCTCGTCCGACTGGTCCGTGTGCTCGCGCAGGCCGTAGCCCACATTCTCCTCCACGGTCATCGAATCGAAGAGCGCCCCGCCCTGGAACAGCATCGCTACCTTCTTCCGCACCGGGACCAGCTGCTCCTCGTCGAAGCCGACGATGTCCTCGCCGTCCACCACCACCTGTCCCCGATCCGGCCGGTGCAGCCCGATGATGTGGCGCAGCAGGACCGACTTGCCGCTCCCGCTGCCCCCCAGGACGACCATCGTCTCGCCCCGGAGGATGTCGAACGTGATCCCCTGCAGCACCTTCTTCGCGCCGAAACCCTTGTGGACGTCAACGAACCGGATAAAGGCCCCGCCCATCGCGGCTCGATCAGAAGGCCAGGAACAGCTTCGTCAGGAAAAAGTCGCTGATGAGGACCGTCAGGGAGGCGGCCACCACTGTCTCGGTCGTAGCCCGTCCGACGCCGTCGGCGCCTCCGGTGGCGTTCAGCCCCTTGTAGCAGGCGATGAAGGCGATCAGGAGCGCGAACACGACGGTCTTGCCGAGGCCGCTCATGATGTCCTGCGGGCTCAGGGCCTTGATCACGTGCTGCATGTAGAACACAGCCGGCTGGTTCAGCGAGGTCACGGCAATGATCAGCCCGCCCATGATGCCGACGAAATCGGCCAGGACGACCAGGAGCGGCAGCATCAGGAGGATGGCCAGCACCTTCGGGACCACCAGCTTGCGCACGGGGCTCGCCGCCATGGCCCGGATGGCGTCGACCTGCTCCGTCACCTTCATCGTCCCGACCTCGGCCGTGATTCCCGCGCCGACGCGGCCTCCGACCATCAACGAGGTCAGGACCGGCCCCAGCTCCCGCACCAGGGAGAGGGCGACCACGTCTCCGACGAAGAACTTGGCGCCGTAGGCGGCCAGCGAGTATGAGGTCTGGAGGGCGAGGACCATCCCCGTGAACAGGGCGGTCACGGTGGCGATGGCGACCGAGAGGACGCCGTGATGGTACAACTGTCCCATCAGGACCCGCCACTCGGGCCTGCGCCGGACCACCTCGCGCGCTGTTTCCGCCACCAGGAGCGAGAACCCTCCCAGCTCCTGGAGCGCCAGCGCCGCCACGTCCCTCATGTCGCGTCGCCCCCGCGCTCCGTGACCCCAAGAGGGGCCCTGGGAGCGGCTAAGTCGCGGGGAGTCTAGCGAATGCGTCTGTTGGCGTCAAGAAACGGGCTTGCGGTCGAAGGCGCCTGCGGAAAGAATAGCCAGCCACATGTCTCTGCTGGTCCTTCTGCTCGTCGCCCTGTACACCCTGGTCCTCGGGACCCTTGGCATCCTGCTCTGTCTGCTGGTGCCGGGAGGTGCCTTGCTGATGCCCCTGGCGCGCGCCTGGTCGTGGCTGGTCATGAGGAGCGCCCGGGTCGGCTACACCGCCACCTACGATCCGGCCCTCGATCCGGCGCGACCGGCGGTCTACGTCGCCAACCACCAGAGCCAGTTCGATATCCCTGCGCTGGTCCTGACCATGCCGGCGGACTTCAGGATGGTCGCGAAGCGGGCCCTGCTGCACATCCCGATCTTCGGCTGGGCACTGTGGCTCGCGGGCTTCATCTTCATCGACCGCGGCAACCGCGACCAGGCCATCCGCAGCCTGAACCGGGCCGCGGGACGCCTCCGGCGGGGAACCTCCGTCGTGGTGTTCGCCGAGGGCACCCGGAGCGCGGACGGCACCCTCCTGCCGTTCAAGCGCGGCGGATTCGTCCTGGCGATCCAGGCCGCCGTGCCGGTCGTGCCGGTTACGCTCAGGGGCGGGCGCGAGGTGCTCCCGAAGGGGGCCCTCAAGATCCGGCCTGGCACCATCGACGTCCACTTCGGCGCCCCGATCGACGCCTCCCGCTATACCTACGAGACGCGCGACGCTCTCGTCGGCGCGACGCGGGCCGCGATCGGCGAGCGCCTCAGAAGAACTTGAAGAGGACGACTTGGAGCTCGGTGCCGCCGCGCAGGTCTTCGTAGTCGGAGTGGACTGGGACGCCGACATCGAAGGAGAGGATCGTCTGCCAGGGGCCGAGGACGTTACCCGACACGCCAAAGCCGGTGAACTGCGCGAAGTCGCCGGAGGTCAGGCTGTCCTTGACGTAGCCGTGATCCAGCGAGGCCTCGAACCGGACGAGGTCCTGGATGTTGAAGGCGTACTGCAGCCGCGCGATGCCGCCGCGATCGTAGCGCACGCCCGCCCCGGAGAAGCCGCGCACTCTGGTTCCGAAGAAATCGAACGCGAACTCGCTGAACCGGTCGAGATTCGATCCCGCGTACCAGGAGGCCTCCACGCGGATCTTCTGGAACGCCGGCAGGAAGAACTGCTTGGCGATGGTGTAGTCCTGGGTCCGGAAGCTGTCCTGGGAGGGATCGAACTCGGACAGGCACGAGCCGGGGGTGTCGCAGGCGGCGGCCGGAAGAATGCCGAGCGTCTCCGCCGAGGGCGGCGATTCGTCCCCCCAGGGCTCCCAGTCCTGGCGCCAAGTGCGGCCGGCCGATGCGGTGACGGACCAGCCGGCCCGGTTGAACTCGCCGTGCAGCCTCAGGCCGTGCTGACTCGTGTCCGCGGGCTCGACGAACGACTCCGTCTCCTCGTCGCGGCTCGAGTTGACGTACTCGTAGGCGTACTCGCCGCGCAGGCGGAAGAAGTTGCCGAGCGGCAGGCCGAGCCAGGCCGAGACCGCCTGGTTCTGACGATCGACGTTGCTCTCCTCCCGCTTCTCCCCGCGGACGTAGACCGTGTCGGTGAGATCGAACCCCAGCAGCTGCGCCTCCACCGACCCGTCGAACGGTCCGAAGAGCTTCGGATCGGTCAGGGTGACGAGGTTTATGAGCCCCGCCAGGAAGGCGTTGAGCTGGAGGTTGCGGCCGCCGATGTTGTAGTTGAAGTAGTCCACACCGAGCAGCGGCACCGGCGTGTCGAGCCCCGGCTGGGTGTAGACCCCCCCGAGGGCGAACAGCGTCTTCCGCGTCGGCTCCTGCTCGAGGGTGCGCTCGCCGTCCGGCCCGCGCGTCAGATAGCGCATGCCCTGGTCCGTGTCGCGCAGGATCGGAGCGGTGGACGAGTAGGCCTGCTCCCGCGCCGCCTCGAATCCCGGATCGTTGATCTGGAAACCGCCCAGATCGATCTCCCTGAGCACGACGAGGTTGCGGCCGGCGGTGGTGAAGATCTGCTGTCCCTCGACGTGGTTCAGGAGCCAGTAGGTCGTGCCGTCCGGGCCGGCGACCGGGGCGTAGCGATCGCGCTCGTCGTTCGAGGTAACCGGGGCCTCCAGCCCGTGCTGCACCACGGACAGGCGGACGCGGGCGAAGGTGCGGCTCTCGATCCAGACCTTCCCCTCGTAGAGGCTCCGCCCGGGCTCCCGCGGCTGGAAGGCGACCACGTAGCAGTCGTAGCCGTCGACGCTGTCCGGGCCCACGTAGCGGTACTCGTACTCCGCGCCGAGGCTGATGTCGAGCGGCAGGGAGACGACCTTCTCCGGCTGGATGAAGGGGATGTCCGGAAACTTCGTCCCCTTCCAGCGCACGCCATTGATGTACATCGCGGTCTGCTGCCACTCTGCCCCCCGGGCGTGCTCCCAGAAGAAGGCGTTGTCGTAGGCGACGTCGATGGTGTTGCTGGCGCTGATCTTGTAGTGGTACGCGACGCGGCCCGAGGCGCGGTAGTGCCGCAGGCGGAAGTCCTGGTCCGCCATAAAGCGCTGGTGGTTGGCGATGATCTCTTCCACCGTGATGAGCCCCGTGTCGGCGACAGCCACCTGCTCCTTCGCCGACTCGAACCCTTCGATCGGCACGCGGGCGAACAGCACGATCAGGGGGCGCGTGCGCAGCGTGACCGGCACCCGCGTCGAGTTGCTCCGGAAATCGGCGGTGGCGCCTGCAATCGGCCCCGCGGTGCCTCCGACGAGGTCGTAGAGCGCCACGCCTTTCACGGCAGCCGTGTCGAGGACCAGCACGGCCTCCCGCGTCCGAGGCGGCTCGTGCGTAAAGTAGGCGACCAGCCCCTGATAGGTCTTCGCGTCGAAGAACCGATAGGCCGCCAGGCCCGTGACGGGCCCCGAGGCTTCCGCTCCCGCCGTCGTGAACGACACCGGACCGGGCCGCCGGGCGTATCCGGGGAGGAACAGCTTGTGCAGGTCGAGCAGGAGTCCCGGGAACTCCGGCCTCCCCTCGACGTCGGCCTCGAGTTCGAAGCTCACGAGGTCGGCCCCTTCCCCGCGCGCCACGATGAACTGCCGCATCAGGTCGGCGGCGCGATCGCGATCCCCCTCCCCGTGCGGCACCGCCTGGACCACCCACAGATGGGCGGAGGGATCGTGGTCGAGCATGAGGCCGTACGCACGCTCGACGGCTTCGTTCAGGGGAGCGCCGGGCGCGTTGCGCAGCGGCAGGACGTCGACGTAGGTGGAGACCTCGGCCCGGTACAGGGACGCCTGCCACTGCAACGCTTCCTCGAGCGTCGTCCCTTCCAGATCGAGCGCTCCCTGGGCCACCCGCGCCTCGGGGTCGGCGGAGCGGATCGTCACCGAGCTGGCCTTCAGCACGTAGGCGTACTCGGCCACGCCTGCCCCCCTCCATCCGGGTTCCAGGTTGGGCCGGGCACCGACCTCGTAGGTGCGCACGCGGCCCCGGAAGTGCTGCGCCGCCGCCCTCAGGACATCGAGCCAGCCCTTGAGGAGCGCAGGCTTGGAGGAGAGCGGCACGCCGCCCTGGGGATCGAGGGCGGCCTGCGAGCCGTAGAGCGACAGGCTGACGACGTACCCGGCCGCGCGGTAGGGATCGACGATCCGGTCCACCTCGCTCCAGTCGTAGTCCCCCGGACTGTGTTCCAGGCTCGCCCACGGCACCCGGATCCGCACCAGGAGCGGATGGGTCGGATCGATGGAGGGGTCGGTGAGAGCGTCGGGCAGGAGGAACTCCTCCACGGCACCGCTCAGGTCGTACTCCCAGCCGAGACCCGGATCGGAGCGGCCTGGAGCGCCCTGTTCCTCCGCCGCGACCGGCCCGGGGAGCAGCAGCAGAAGGGCGAGCAGGAAGGGAGTGAGGGGGCGCATCCGGAGCGTCGAGGCCGCGGGGAGTCTAGCCAACGGATCCTGCTCCGTCAAGAACGCTGCTTTTATCGCTTGAGCGCGATGCGGCGGCCTGCATAGAATAACGAATCATGTGCGGCATCGCCGGCATCTACAGAAGGAGTGACCAGCCCATCCCGGCGCCCCGGCTCCTGGCGATGCGGGACGACCAGTCCCACCGCGGCCCGGACGCCGCGGGTCTGCACATTGCAGCCCGCATCGGGCTGGCCTCCAACCGGCTGGCGATCCTCGATTTGACCGAGGCGGCCAACCAACCGATGTTGAGCGACGATCGCGGCATCGCGCTCGTCTTCAACGGCGAGATCTACAACTTCCAGGACGTGCGGCGCGATCTCGAGGCGAAGGGCCGGCGGTTCCGGACGCGCGGCGACACCGAGGTCATCCTGCGCGGCTATGAGGAGTGGGGCGCGGACGTGTTCTCGCGCCTGAACGGCATGTTCGCGGTGGCGCTGTGGGACGGCCCGCGCGAACGCCTGCTCCTGGTCCGCGATCGGGTCGGCAAGAAGCCTCTCTACTACGCGGACGCCGGCGGCGAGGTGGTGTTCGCCTCCGAGATACGGGCCCTCGTGAAGGGCCTGCCGTCCTCCCCCGAGGTCGACCCGGAGGCGGTCGATCTCTACATGGCGTACCACTGCGTGCCCGGCGATCGATCGATCTACCGCGGCGTCTCGAAGGTCCCTCCGGGATCGATCCTCTCCTGCGATCGCGATGGCGCGCGACTGCGCCGCTTCTGGCGGGTGTCGTACCAGGGGAAGCAGCCGCTCCGCCAGCCGGAGGCTCTCGAACAGCTGGACGCCCTGCTCGCCGACGCGACGCGCATCCGGATGATCAGCGACGTGCCGGTGGGGGCGTTCCTGAGCGGCGGGGTCGACTCCAGCACGGTCGTGGCGCTGATGAGCCGCCAGCGCCAGCCGGTGCGGACCTTCACGGTGACGCTCCCGGACCCCACGATGAACGAGGCGCCCTTCGCGCGGACCGTCTCCGCGGCGCTCGGGACCGAACACGAGGAGGTGGTTGTCGAGGCCTCCTCCGCCTCCGTCCTGCCGGCCCTGGTCTGGCACTTCGGCGAGCCCTTCGCGGATTCCTCCGCCGTCCCCACCTACCATCTCAGCGCCGCCGCCCGCCAGCGCGTCACCGTGGTGCTGAACGGAGACGGCGGCGACGAAGGCTTCGCCGGATACGAGTGGCACCGATCGATCCACATGGCGTCGTTGTACCGCGGAGTCTGCCCGAAGGTCCTGCGCCAGGCGATCGCCGGGCCGGCGCGCTGGGTCGCAGGGCTCCGGCCGGCGCCCGAGATGCTGCGCTCCGCGGCGCGCTTCGCCTCCCGCTGGGGATCCCGCGACTCGCTCCAGGCGTTCTGGATCTGGCCCGGGCTCGAGCCCGGCGGGCGCCAGGAGCTGTACGCCCGTCCTTTCCTCCACTCCCTGAACGGCCACGATCCGAGGCGCTACGCCAGGACCGCCTGGTCCGAGGCGGACGGCGGCGACGACCTCGACCGAGCGCTCCAGGCCGGCATCGAGACCTACCTCCCGGACGATCTCCTCGTGAAGATGGACATCGCGTCGATGGCCCATTCACTCGAAGCCCGGTCCCCGCTTCTCGATCACCGCGTGCTGGAATTCGCCGCCCGCCTGCCGACGCCTCTGAAAATCAGGGGGATGGAGACCAAGCCGCTGCTCAAGGCCTATGCGGAGCGTCTCGTCCCCGCGTCGGTCGTCTACCGGTCGAAGCAAGGATTCTCGATCCCGCTCTCGGACTGGCTGCGGGGTCCCCTGAGGCGGCCGCTCGAATCTCTCCTCCGGGACCCGAGGTTCGCCGCGCGCGGGTTCCTCGACCCGAAGGCCGTGCAGGCCTGTCTGAACCGGCACCTGTCAGGCGAGGACTTCGGACCGCTCCTCTGGGCCGTCCTGTGGTTGGAGCTCTGGTTCAGGATGTTCGTCGACGGCGACCTGCACCGCGGCGATTCCCTCTACGACCTGGCGTGAGCCTGCCCTGAGATCTCGCCCCCGGTCATCGGCCTTCGGCCGACGGCCTCGATGCCGTTCCAGCCCGCCCGGACCCGCACCTCGTCCAGCCCGTTCCGCGCGAACCAGCGCCGCACCTGCCCGAGTGTTTTCGGGTGATCGTGGGCAGGCGCCAGCATGTCGAACGTGTCGAGCTCGGCCAGCCGGCGCAACATGACGGGATCGGCCCGATAGACGCCCCGGTAGTCGGCCAGGGAGAGGGCCCAGGAGAGGCTCCGCCCGCGGGAACCGAAAGCCGCCTGCACGGCGCCGGTCAGAGGATAGGCCCACGCCACGTGGGCGCGCACCAGCCGATGCAAGGCCCTTGGCGAAAGCCGCTTGGTGAAGGGCCGCAGCCAGTACTTCCCGAGAAAGGGCGTGCGCCAGTCCAGCCGGTAGCAGTCGATCGCGATCCACCCGCCCGGCTTCAAGAGCCGCACCAGGCTGTCGAAGGCGCGGCCGGGATCCGGCGTGTGCTGAATGACGCCGATGCACAGGACGCGATCGAAAGACTCCGGCGCGAACGGCGGATTGAGAATGTCCGCCTGGGCCAGGTGCAGGTTGGGCGAGCGGCCGTTGTTCCTTTCGTTGGCTTCGATGGCCGCGCTGTAGTCGATGCTCCAGACGTCGGCGCCCGCGGCGAGCAGGTGCTCCGTGAACCGCCCCATGCCGCAGCCGGCCTCCAGGATCCGCTCGCCGCTCATCTCCCGCGGCCACCCCGTCTGGGCGAACAGGCGCTCCCGGCTCACGTCCCCCCAGGTCGAGATGGAGTCGAGCTGCAGCCGGTCGTACTCGTTCCACTGGAATCCGAAGCTCACGGCGTAGTTCTCGCGCGGGCAGAATCTCGGGATCCCGCGGACGATCTCGTAGGAGTCACCCTGTCCCACGAGCGTGCCCTGCTGAACGCTCTCCGGGAGGGAGGACTCTCCCCCGGCGCCCTGGGGCGCGCGCACCAACGGCCCGAGGGTGCGAGGATTGCGGTAAAAGTCCACGTCGGCGGCGCGCATGGAGGGCACGGATTCTACACGCACCGGCCGAGCCGCTAGAATAGCGGCTCGCGAGGTGGCACCCGAACCGAGAACGGTGGGTGCGGATCGCGCGATGCAGATGATGATGGGGACCTTTGCCCACGATCTCTCGGAATGATCTCGCGGATGGTACGGAGGAGGGCGGCCTGCGCTTCCGCGCCAGCCGGCCGGACGATGGCGACGGGCTCGTCGATCTCTTCGCCGCGGTCTACGGAGAGCACTGGCGGGAGCGGACGTCGTCGTGGCGGTACCTGCCTCCGGCCCCGTGCAGGAGCCTCATCTGGGTCGCCGAGAGCGACGGCCGCATCGTGGGGGCGCAGCCCAGCCACGAGGTCGCCCTGCGCTTCGACGGCGAGGTCCTGCGCGGATCGCTGCTGCTCGACGTCATGACCCATCCCGACTATCGCCGCCGGGGCGTCTTCTCGGGCGTCGTCGAGGGATTGCGTCGGGCCCTGCACGCCGACGGGATCCACGCCCTCCTGACGACCCCGAACCATCTCGCGGCGCGCGGCTTCGCCACCCTCCCCGCGTGGCAGCTCGCCGGCGAGCTCATGCCGCTCGTCCTGCCGGTCCGGTGGAAAGCACTGATCCTTCCGGACGGAAGGAGCGGCCCCGGCGCTCCCGCAGGCGGAGGCGAGGCGCGGGAATCACCGGCCGCGGGAAGGGCGGCTCCGCGACCGGCCGCGGAAGATCCGCGGGCGCAGACGCTCTGGCGGCGGTTCTCGGCGTGGTCGGGCACCTGCATCGTCCGCGATCCGGCGTTCCTGGCCTGGCGCTTCGGCGGCCACGCGGGCCGTCCGTATCATTTGGAGGCTTGCGGCAGCCCCACCGAGTGGACGGCGCTCGCCGTGACCACTCCCGGCCGTCTCCTGAACCGGCGCGTGCTTTTCCTCGCCGACCTGATCGCCGCATCGCCCGACGGCCCGGAACTCACGGACCTCCTGGGCGCGGTGGCCCGGCAGGCGGCCGATCGAGGCGAGGCGGCGGTGGTCGCGTACATGGCACCGGACTCGAGGCTCATCGGCGCTCTCCGCCGCTCCGGCTTCCGGACCGTGCCGCGGCTCCTTCGCCCGCGGCCGTACGCGGTCTGGATGGCGACCGACCTGGCGGGAGAATCGGCCGCTCGGCTGCGCCGCCTGGCCGGCTGGCACATGACGCTCGCCGACAGCGATCTGGCGTGAGCGGCCTTTGACAAGGTGGGGTGGCCCCGGTAGATTCACCGCGAAGCCCCATGGTCAACATCCTGAGCTTCGATGTCGAGGACTGGCCCCAGTCGACGCTCGACTTCTCCCTGCCCGTCACGCGCCGGGTGGTCGACAACACCGAGCGCATCCTCGATCTCTGCGGCGAAGCGGGGGTGAGGGGGACGTTCTTCGTTCTGGGGCTCGTGGCGGAGTCCTTCCCCGCTCTCGTGCTGAAAATCAGGAACGCAGGCCACGAGGTCGCGAGTCACGGCCACGATCATCGCCCGGTCCACGCCATGACGCCTTCCGCCTTCAGGGAGGACCTCAGGCGCTCGAAGACGTCGATCGAACAGGCCGCGGGAACGAACGTCATCGGCTATCGCGCTCCCGACTTCTCGATCTCCGGCAAGGCCCTCTGGGCGCTTGTGGTGCTGGCCGAAGAGGGGTACGCCTACGACTCGAGCCTGTTCCCGTTCTCCGGCCCGCGCTACGGCGTCGCCGAATCGTTCGCCACGCCCTTGCGGGTGCTCACGCCCGCGGGCGACCTCGTGGAGTTCCCCCTCACGACGACCGAGTGGCTCGGCCGTCGGTGGCCGGCCGCGGGGGGCGGATACTTCCGGCTTCTGCCCCACGCCTGGCACCGGGCCGCGGTCGCGCGGCTCAATCGCCAGGGATCCCCCGCCACCTCTTATTTCCATCCCTATGAGACCGATGTGCGCGAGCTGCGGTCCTCCCCACACCGCATTCCGCTCGCATTGCGGCTCTCGCAGGGCCTCGGGCGCTCGAGCGTGGCACCCAAGCTCCGCCGCCTCCTGAAGGACTTCGCCTGGGGTCCCGCCCGGGACCATCTGCCGCGAGGTTCCGCCTTGACGGGCGGCCGGACGCTCGATCTGACGTCGCTCGACTCGAGCGGCCCCCTCTGGCGGACGGCGGTGGGCCCATGAGGCGCGCGATCGCCGTTCCGGTCTGGATGTACCACGACATCGCGGACGACCCCTCCGCCGTCCCCGCCGACGAGCGCCCGTACGTCGTCTCCTCGAAATCGTTCCGGGATCAGCTCCGCCTCCTCGCCGGCCTCGGGATCGAGGCGACGCGTCTGGACGCGGCCCTGGACACGGGCGATGGAGGGCTTCCCTCGTCGCGGCGGTGCGTCCTCACCTTCGACGACGGGCACGAGAGCAACTGCACGCGCGCCCTTGCCTCCCTCGTGGAGGCGGATTGCAAGGCCACCTTCTTCGTGACCGTGGGATGGATCGGGCGGGCCCGCTACATGTCCTGGGATCAGATCAGGACCCTCGCCGCGGCGGGGATGGAGATCGGCTCGCACTCCATGACGCACCGGCCGCCCTCGACGCTCACTCCCGCGGAGCTGCTCGCCGAGATGAGCGAGTCGAAACAACGGCTGGAGGATCGGCTCGGCCTTCCCGTGCTCACGGCCTCCTCGCCGACCGGCTTCTACAATCCTGGGATGATCGCCGCCGCCCGTGCGGCCGGATACAAGGCACTCTGCTACGGTCGCATCGCGCTCTGGAGGGATCGGGGCGACGCCTTCAGGATCCCGCGCCTGCCGATCAAGCGGTGGACGACGCCTGCGGAGATCCGCGCCTTGGCGCTGGGGCGGCGCTCCCTGATCGCGCGGCTCAGGCTGGAGCAGATGGCGCGCAATGGCCTGAAGACGGCCCTGGGGGTGGAGGGCTACCTGCGCCTGCGCCGGGCGCTCCTGGGGCTCTCGACGGCCGGACGCGGGGATCCTCCCGCCTCCGGAAAGGACGCCTGATGTGCGGCCTCTGCGGCTGGGTGGAGTTCTCCGGCCCTGCCCCGGACGGGGCCCTCCTGCAGCGCATGACGGAGACGCTGCGCCACAGAGGCCCCGATGATCTCGGCATCCACCTCTCGGGCCCCGCCGGACTGGGCCACACCCGGCTGAGCATCATCGACCTGTCCTCGAACGGGCACCAGCCGATGCTGTCACGCGACGGACGGGTCGCGGTGGTCTTCAACGGCGAGATCTACAACTTCCTCCATCTCCGCCGCGAGCTTGAAGCGGACGGGGTCGTGTTCCGCAGCCGATCCGACACCGAGACGATCCTCGAAGGCTACCTCCGCTGGGGCGACGCCGTCCTCCCCAGGCTCAAAGGCATGTTCGCCCTGGCGATCTGGGACGCCCGGAGCGGGGAGCTCCACGCCGCCCGCGACCGCTTCGGCATCAAGCCTTTCTACTATCACACCTGGCCCACGGGGCTGGCCTTCGGGTCAGAGGTCAAGGCGATCCTGGCGGCGGGCCGGCTCACCAGGCGCATCCAGACCCAGGCCCTGCACGAGTACCTCTACTACGGCGCGGCCCTCGGCGAGCACTCCCTGTTCGAGGGCGTGTCCCGCCTCCTGCCCGGCCACGCCCTCCGGTTCAGCAGCCAGGGCCTCCGGATCCGTCCGTATGCCTCGATCCACGATGTCGAGCCGGTTGCCGACGCGCCGGACGTCGCCGCGGTCGAGGTCCGGTCGCGCCTGGAGCGGGCCGTGGAGCACCATCTGGTCAGTGACGTGCCTGTCGGCGTGTTCCTGAGCGGCGGCATCGATTCCTCCTCCATCACGGCGATCGCCGCGCGCCATTACGGCGGCCGGCTCGACACCTACTCCGTCGGGTTCGACTTCGCAGGCGGGGTCAACGAGCTCGCGAAGGCCAGGAGCGTTGCCGAGCGGTACGGGACGCAGCATCACGAGATGCACGTCGCCGCGGCGAGCTCGGCCGAGGTCATCGAGTCCCTGGTGCGCAGCCACGACGAGCCGTTCGGGGACGCGGCCGACATCCCTTTGTACCTTCTGTGCAGGGAGCTGAAGGGATCGGTCAAGGTCGTTCTCCAGGGGGACGGCGGCGACGAGATCTTCGGAGGCTACCGCCGCTACAACGTCCTGTCGGCGGAGGCCTTCTGGAGACCGGCGTCGCGCCTCGCGGCCGGCCTCTTGCGCTGGTTGCCCCGATCGCCCTTCGTCGACCGTGGCATGCGCTTCGTCCGCGCCCTGTCGCACCCGGACGCCGGGATGAGGATGGCCCTGCTCCTGACCGAGGAGACCCTGGTCGATCCGCCGACGCGCCTGCTCTCACCCGACGCGCGCGCCCTGATGAACGGCGCCGATCCCTTCGCGCGCTATCGTGAGATGGGCCGGCGCTTCGGCCACCTGGATCCGGCGCAGCGCATGCTCTACACCGACTGCAGCGTGATCCTGCCCGACATCTACCTGGAGAAGGTCGACAAGGCGACCATGGCGCACGGTATCGAGGTCCGGGTGCCGATGCTCGACGTCGATCTGTGCCGCTACGTCATGGGGCTTCCCAGCCACTACAAGGTGCGGCGCGGCCGCAAGAAGTGGATCCTGCGCCGCGCGATGCGGGGGATCGTGCCGGACGCGATCCTGGACGGGGGAAAGGTGGGGTTCGAGGTGCCGTACTCCTGGTGGCTGAGGGAGCCCCTGCGGGACTACATGAAGTCCGTCCTGCTCGATCGGGCGACGCTGGAGTGGGGGCTCTTCGATGCCCCAGCCCTCGATCGCGCCATCCAGGAGCACGTCGAGGGGCGGCGGAACAACGGCTTCCTGCTCTGGAAGGCACTCCACCTGGCACTGTGGCGTCGGATCTACGGCGTCGGCGCCTGAGGCGCCGGAGCTCCGCGGGACCCGCCGGATCGAAAAGTTCTTGACAGTCGAAGCGGCAGGTCGTATTCAAGGTCCAAGTTCCCGTGGGGCCGCCGCATGATGCCATTACCATGGTCGGCACCGGCCACGATCCTCGAGGGGACGTATCTGAGAGCGCGCCGGGCCATCACGGCGGTGCTGGTGCATGGCCCCCGCCGGCGGCAGCTCGGCATTCATGCGGGCGACCCGCCTCTCTTCAGGACCGTTTTCTTCGAGCTGCGCACGCGCTGCAACTCCCGCTGCCGCTTCTGCGCCGCCGCCGTCCCCTACGAGTCCCGGCCCGACGCCACAATGCCCTTCGTTCTGTACGAAAAGGTTGTCGAGGAGCTGGCGGGGATCGACTACAGAGGCCAGATCGCCTATCACGTGAACAGCGAGCCTCTCCTGGTTCCCGACCTCGACCGGTTCGTGGCCTTCGCGCGAGCACGCCTTCCGCGGGCGTGGATCCGCATCTACACCAACGGCCAGGCGCTGACACGATCGAAGGGCGAGTCCTTGCTGCGGGCCGGCCTCGACGAGCTGACCGTGAACTGGTACACCTCCGGCGAGGACGCGCCTCTGCCCCGAAACCTGGTGGTCTTCCGGGACGAGGTCCTCCCCCGCTACCATCCGCGGGAGCGGGTCCGGGCGGGCAGTGGGCCGCTGCGGCACGGCGATCGGTCGATCTTCCGGTTCAACATCCACCGGCGGCGGATCGACGAGGTGCTGGACTCGCGCGCGGGCACGGCACCGAACAAGCAGGCGCGACCGGAGGACGCCGCCGGCTTCTGCGAGAACCCCTTCACGCAGCTCAACATCACCGCCGACGGCCGCGTTGGGCGCTGCTGCGCCGATTTCTACTTCGCGGACGTGATGGGCAACGTCGCCACCGAGTCGGTGCTGGCGATCTGGCACGGTCCGCGGTTCCAGGCCGCCCGCCGCCACCTGCTGCGCGGCGAGCGTTCCGCGAGCGCGCTCTGTCGCCAGTGCGACTTCATCGGCGTGTCGCCGCCGGGGATCCCGCTGGTCGCGCACGTGGTTTCTTCCCTTCTCTACCGGATCGATCGGCTGCTCCGGCCACCTCTCGAGATCGCTCCCGAAGGCCGGGCCTCGAGTTCTCGCGAGACCGGATGCCTGACCGCCGTGCGTCGATGAGCTGCGGGGTCTATAGAATCGCCCTCCCGCTCCTCCTCCTGTTCTACGCCGCGGGCGGCTTCCTGACCCACACTCAGTTTCTCGGGAGGGAGATCTTCCCGCTCTT
>DASRJX010000198.1:0-5374 GCA_035649235.1 Candidatus Cryosericum sp. | reverse complement strand
GAGCCGCTGGTAGATGCGGACGAAGATGTCCTGCGCCACGTCGCGCGCCTCCTCCGCGTTCCGCATGTAGTGGAGCGCCACGGCATAGACGCGGGACTGGTAGAGGCGCACCAGCGCCTCCCAGGCGAGGTCATCGCCCCGGCGGCAATGCTCCAGAAGGGTCGCTTCATCCAGCAAGGCCCGCTCCGTCCGGGACGCCGGCCCCCCGGGGAGCCGGCTTGCCGTGGCCCACGCTACCAGAGACGGATGCCGCCGGGTCCGGGTTCGCGCAAAATCGAGGATGGCGTTGTTCGGCAAGCCCATTGTAGCCGCTCCGGCTCGCGCGAGGTCCGGCAGCTCGGGCTCCGAGCGCCAGGGGACTGCCCTGGCCGGCTTATCGACCACCTGCGCCATCGCTGGCGCGACGGCACGACACAGAACGTGTTCGAGCCGCACCAGCTCCTGGGCCGCCTAGTCTCCCTCATCCGGCTCTCCGCGCACGCCAGCTCCGCTATCACTCCTCACCGGCTATCGGCCCGTCGAGCACCCGATGGCGGTCGTCATCCTGGGCGGGCTCTTCTCCGCGACGGGGTCCGGACGCACAGACACCGCGAAGGATCGAGCCCCGCCCCACCCTCTCACCTAACGAAGGATTCACCCGCAGCACCCGAACCCGGCACGTGCGCCGACGCGGGGGGCGGCAGCCTCCCATCCAGCGTATGTCGAGCGCATGTCCAAGAAAGGAGAGAGCGAAGCGATGACCATCCGCATGAAGACCACGTCGTTCCAAGGAGCCCGGGGACCTGTAGGCCTTCTCGGAGCCCTCGGCGCGGGATCCCTGGCCGTCCTGTTGGGAGTGACCCCCGCCGGGGCCGCGCCCCGCGGCTCGCGGACAGCCACGACCACCACGGCGTACTGCACCTCGACCGCCGACGCCATGTACCGCGCCTGCGGCGGCGAAGGGGTGGACGACTACTGGACCGAGACCGCGAAGTGCACCAACCTGTCGGACAACAACGAGAGGATGGCCTGCCAGAAGGACGCCGAGGCTGAGCGCACGGCGCACCTGGACCTGTGCGCCGGCCAGCGCGACGCGCGTCTCGAGGCCTGCCGGCTGCTCGGCGAACAGCGCTACGACCCCGACCTCGAGCCCGCGATGTTCGAGTCCGACTACACCCACCTGTCGCACCCCAACCCGTATTTCCCGCTGACGATCGGCAGCCAGTGGGAGTACACGAGCGGCGACGAGTTCAACGTCGTGAAGATGCTGGACCACACGAAGCTGATCGACGAGATCAGGTGCATTGTCGCCCTGGATCAGGTGTTCACCCTTGGCGACCTCACCGAGGACACGAACGACTGGTTCTGCCAGGCGGTCAACGGGACCGTCTGGTACTTCGGCGAGGAGACTGGCGAGCTCGAGAGCTTCGACGGCGACGTTCCGAGCCTGCCCGAGGTCGTCAGCACCGACGGCTCGTTCAAGGCCGACCGTGACCATGACGCGGGGGGCATCATCTTCCTGGCCTCCCCGAAGAAGGGCGACGCCTACTACGAGGAGTTCTCCCTCGGCAACGCCGAGGACCTGAGCCTGATCCTGTCCACGATCTACAAATACGGGAACGACCGCGACTTCGACAGGGATGTCCCGCGCGCGCTGGCCGACCTCTTCTGTTCGGCCGGCGACTGCGTCGTCACCCGAAACACCTCGCAGCTCGAGCCGGGCATCGTCGAGCGGAAGTACTACGCCAGGGGGATCGGGTTGATCCTCGAGACGAACCTGAACGGCGGGAAAGCGACCGTGCTCACGGGCTGCAACTTCGACCCGCGCTGCGCGCTGCTGCCGGTCCACTGAACGACGCGGTCGCCGCTGCCGCGAGCGCCCGTGGCGAGGACCCCGGCGAGCCGGCCGATCAGCCGCGGGGCGCCGCGGCGGCGAGCGATTCGCGGACTGGACAATGCGTTGCTGACGGTGAACCCGACGTTCGCAAGGAAGTCGTCGAGCGCGACGATGTCGTCGAGGCCGTCTCCCACCGTGCGCGCCCGCACGCTCCAGGAGGTGCCGCGCAGCTCCGCCTTGCCGACGCCCTATGACGGGTTCCTCCGGTGGACCGCTCGGATCGCCTCGTCGAGACGATGGAGGAATCGCGAGCGATCGCGCGCGCTGAACGGCGCCGGACCTCCGGTCAGGGTCCCGAGATCGCGAAGGTGGGACAGCAGCTCTCGGTTTGCGAGAGCCGAGCCGATGTTCTCCTCGGTGAACGCCCCGCCCCTCTGATCGAGGACGACGGCTCCCTTCCGCAGGCAGCGCGAGGCGAGCGGGATGTCGGACGTGATCACGATGTCGTCCCGCTCGGCATGCTCGGCGATCCAGTCGTCGGCGGCGTCGAAGCGATCGCCCACGACGACCAGGCTGAACCGGTCCTCCTCGGGGATCCGGATGCGCGAGTTGGCGACCACGGTCGCGCCGAGTCCGTGCCGCCGCGCCACGCGATAGATCTCCTCCTTCACCGGGCAGCCGTCCGCGTCGACGAGGATCGCGAGCATTGTGCCAATCGCCCTTCACTTCAGGAAGCGGAGCCCCTTCAGGATGAGGATCAGCACCATGGCGCCGAGGATCGAGATGATGAAGCTGGCGAGGGGACGGTAGGCGGCCAGCCCGATCTCCGAGGCCAGCCATTGTCCGAGAGCGGAGCCGGCGATGCCGACCACGACATTGGCGATGACCCCCATCTGCGAGTTGGTCTTCATGAAGAGGCTCGCCAGCCACCCCACGAACCCACCCAGGATCAGCGCGACGATCAGATGCATCGCTCCCTCCGTCGGGCATCGTAGCATGGCGGCCAATTCGCGACGGTCCGCCGCTGGCGGATGGGCGCGAATTCTGCCAAGATGCGTCGGCTGCGAGGAGCACCGTGATGAGCAAGGACGCCCCGCGCCCCTTGCGGGCTGGGGATTCGCTGTCGGATACGTGCCGGGTCTGCAAGACGACCCGCCAGCACAGCGTGATCGTCGCGGATCAGTCCGGGCGGGCGCTGCGGGTGATCTGCGGGTATTGCGGCAGCCAGCACAATTACCGGGGCGGCGAGGGCGCTGAACCCGCGGCGCTGCGAACGCGGCCCGAGCGCCCGGCGGATCCGCCGGCCGCCTTGGTCGCGGAGCGGGAACGGAGGGACCCCGTGTCACACGTCGATCCAACCGAAAGCCATGCGCCCGATCTGGAGCTGATGCTGCGCCGGATCATCCGCGAGGAGACGGGGCTCACCCCCGTGCCGATCGCCGAGAAATGGCGCGGCGGCGAGATGGTGCTGCGCCCCGGCCGGCGCGAGCTGAAGGAGAAGTCCTGGCCGATCGAGACCTTCTTCCACAAGGTCGTCATGCTGAGAAACCGGCTGCGCGTGCTCGAGCAGCAGATCAACTCGCTGAACGTTCCTGAGGATCTCAAGGTCAGGATGCAGGGCTACATCACCGGGTGCTATGGCTCCCTGACTTCCTTCAACGTCCTGTTCGCCGAGGAGGACGATCGCTTCCAGGGGACCGCGGACGAGGGCTGACGGCGCGAGGGGCCGGACTCAGCGCCCGCGTGCGCCGCCGGCTTCCCGCCTGCCCCGTCCCTGCAGCCAGGGCTGGAAGCGGGCCAGCACCTCGGTTTCCACGGCGTCGCCTTCGAGCGGACGGGAGAAGTAGAAGCCCTGCCCCAGGGAGCAGCGGAGCCGGCGCAGCTCCCTCAGCTGCGCCTCGGTCTCGATCCCTTCGGCGATGACCTCGTGGCCGAGCGCGCGGGCCAGCGCGATGATCGTGGCAACGATCTGGCGCGCCTTCTCCGACTCCACCATCCCCGCGACGAAGCACTGATCGATCTTCAGGAGGTCGATGGGCAGGCTCTGCAGCGCGGCGAGCGACGAATAGCCCGTCCCGAAGTCGTCGATCGCCACTTTGAAACCCCGCCTCTTCAGGCGCAGGAGCTCCTTGGTCACCGCCTGGGGATGCTCGATGAGAGTGTTCTCGGTGATCTCGAAGTAGAGGAGCTCCGGATCGAGGCCGGCCTCCTCCACCAGCGCCGCGATCTCCTCCTGCAGGCCCGGGATGTGAATCTGCCGGAGCGACAGGTTCGTCGCCAGCGTCAGACCCTGGAACGAGGGGTCGAGATCGTGCCAGTGCCGGAGCTGGCGGCAGGCCTCGGTGAAGATGAGGCGCCCCAGTGGCACGATCAGGCCGGTCTCCTCCGCCAGGGGGATGAACCTGGCCGGAGGGATCTCTCCACGCTCCGGATGGCGCCAGCGCAGCAGGGCCTCGAATCCCCTCAGCCTCTCGCTCGCGAGCTCGAAGACCGGCTGGTAGACGACGTGGAACTCCTCGCGCTCCACGGCCTGGTGCAGATCGGTCTCGAGCCGCAGCTGCTCCTGAACCCGCGCCAGCATCCTCTCGTCGAAGATCTCGCAGCGCGCCCGTCCCGCAGCCTTGGCCCGGTACATCGCCGTGTCGGCGTCCCGCAGCAGGTCCTCGGGGCGGCCGTAGTCGCCCGGGCCCAGGACGACGCCCGTGCTCAGCGTCACGTACAGGTCGCGCCCCTCCACCTGCATCGACTGACGGAAGCCTTCCTCCAGCGCGCGGACCACCTGCGTCGCGTCCCGGAGCGACCGGACGTCCTCCAGGAGGACGGTGAACTCGTCCCCACCCATCCGCGCCAGCGTCCAGGTCACGCCCCGGCGCTCCTCCACATCTTCCTCGCCGGACCCCTGCCCGGTCCGGCGGGTGGCGCTCTCCAGGCTGGCCCGGAGGCGGTCAGCGGCCTCCTTCAGAACCCGGTCGCCGATCGCGTGACCCAGGCTGTCGTTGATGTTCTTGAACCGGTCGAGATCGACGAAGATGATCGCCAGGCTCTCGTTCCGGCGGCGCCTGCGGGCCCTGAGGAAGGACTGAGTCAGGCGATCGAGGAACAGAGTGCGGTTCGGAAGCTCGGTCAGAGGATCGTGGAGGGCCAGGTGCATCAGCTGCTCCTCCATCCTCTTCCGCTCGTCGATGTCGGTCTGGGAGCCCGCCAGGCGATGCGCCTTCCCCGTGCCCTCGTCGCGCACCGCGATCCCCCGCGACAGCATCCAGCGATACAACCCGTCGGCGTGCCGGATGCGGTACTCGGCGACGAGGTGCGCGGTCCCCCCCGTGAGATGGGTCCTGATCCGCGTTTCGAGGGCGGTGCGATCCTCGGGATGGACGCGATCGAGCCACGCCCCCGGGGCGTCCTCCACGCCGGCCTCGTCGAGGCCGAGGGCCTCCTTCCACCGGGGGGAGAAGTACACGCGGTCGGTCGCGAGGTCCCAGTCCCAGAGACCGTCGTTGGCCCCGCGGGCGGCGAGCTCGTACCGCTCCTGGCTGCGCCGCAGGGCGGAGGTGCGCG
>DASRJX010000197.1:0-5699 GCA_035649235.1 Candidatus Cryosericum sp. | reverse complement strand
GTCTTGACGAACGGCCGCAGCCCCGGTCCGGGCAGGCGGCGCAGCGCCGGCGCGCGCGTCTCCGTCATAGTGGCCGCGCCACACCCTGGTAGGTGTAGGTGAGCATGCGCGGACCGGGCTGATAGCCCGTCGTCATCTCGCCGATCCGGAAGCCCGCGGTGGCGATCAGGTCGTCGATCTTGCGGTTGAGATGGCAGCCGCCGCCGATGCGCTTGAACAGAGGCGTGATCCGGTCCTGCCAGGCGACGACGCCGGGGTCGGGGGAGCGGCCGTGCTCCAGGAAGATCAGGAGGCCCGAGGGCTTCAGGACCCGCTTCACGTGGCCGAGGGCCTTCGGGGCGTCCGGGATGGAGCAGAGGCTCCAGGTGACAACAGCGGTGTCGATGCTCCCGCTGCCGAGCGGCAGCGGCTCCTCCGCCGACTGAGCCAGGAACTGGACCTCGACGCGACCGCCGGTCGCCCGCTGCCGCGCCAGCCGCTGGAGCTCGAGAGAGGGGTCCACGCCGTACACCTTGCGCACCTCCCCGGAGTAGAAGGGGAGGTTCAGTCCGGACCCGATTCCCAATTCCAGGACCTCTCCCGAGGCACGGGGCATCCAGGCGGCCCGCAGCCGCGCCGTGTCCTCCTTCCTCATCGTGGCTTCGATGAGGCGGGGCAGGACGTGCCTGGCGTAGAAACCCATCACACCTCGAACAGCGCGGCGAGGTCCCGGAAGCCGATCGCCTCGTCCCCGAACGTGAAACTGCCGCGCTCCTGCATCTCGCGGGCGGCGCGCAGGAAGGCGCCAAGGGCGGCGCGGCAGAGTGCGCTGCCGACGCTGACGCGCTTCACCCCGAGATCCGCGATCTCCCCGAGCGTGAGACGGACGCCCTGCAGCCCCATCAGGACGTTCACCGGCCGGTCGACGGAGCGGACCAGGGTGGCGATCTCCTCCCGGCGCGCCACGCCCGGGGCGTAGAGGACGTCGGCCCCGGCCTCCTGGAAGGCCTGCAGGCGCTCGATGGTGTCCGCGAGATCGGCGCGCCCGACGATGAAGTTCTCCGCCCGCGCCGTGAGGGTGAACGGAAAGGGAAGCGAGCGGGCCGCCTCGGCCGCGGCGCGCACCCTGTCGGCCGCGAAGCCTCGATCGTGCACCGGATCCCCCGGGCGGCCGGTGGCGTCCTCGATGGAGCCCCCGACCAGTCCCGCGGCCGCCGCCCGCCGGATGGTCTCCGCGACCGTCCCGGGGTCCTCGCCGAATCCGTTCTCGAGGTCGGCGCTGACCGGCAGATCGGTGGCCGCGACGAGATCCGCAGCGTGCTCCATCATCCGGTCGCGGCCGACCGTGTTGTCCTGCTGCCCACGGGAGAACGCGTACCCGGCGCTGGTCGTGGCCAGCGCCTCGAAGCCAAGCCGCGCCAGAAGGCGCGCCGTGCCGGGATCCCACGGATTGGGGATGATGAAGGCACCGGGGCGCTCGTGGAGCGCCCTGAAGGCCCGCCCCCTCTCCTCCTGGGACCGCATCGCCCGGCTCCTTCGGATCGGCGTGACGGATAGTATAAGCCGCGGTCCCCAATCTCGCGGAACCATCGGGCGGCGGCTACCGTATGATGACCTCGAGGTCAGGTCATGAGCGCTGACTCCATCCTCCAGGATCTCAAAGTCGGGCTTCGGGTCCTCCTGCGCGAGAAGGGCTTCTGCGCGCTGGCGGTCGTCGTCCTGGCCCTCGGCATCTGCGGCGTCACCAC
This sequence comes from Candidatus Cryosericum sp., assembly GCA_035649235.1. Taxonomy (GTDB): domain Bacteria; phylum Acidobacteriota; class Polarisedimenticolia; order Gp22-AA2; family Gp22-AA2; genus DASRJX01. The sequence goes on along the minus strand of DASRJX010000197.1, from coordinate 3,972 downwards.
GATGTTCAGCGTCGTCAACGGCATCATGCTGCGGGGGTTCTCGTTCCCGAACGCCGACCGGCTGGTCAGCGTCAGCTTCATCGATCCGACCAGCAAGAACTTCTTCGGCGTGAACGGCCAGGTGACGTCGATGGACTACGAGGAGATGCGCCCCAAGCAGCGCTCCTTCGAGCTGATGGCGGCGTACCTGAACGGCTCCACCGTCAACGCCACGATCGACGGCAGCCCGAGGAGGTACACCGGCGCCTACGTCACCGACGAGTTCATGAGGATCCTGGGCGTCGCCCCGATGCTGGGCCGGGATCTCCGGCCGGAGGACAACGCGCCGGGCGCCGAGAAGGTGGCCCTCATCTCCTACGGCCTCTGGCAGCGCGACTTCGGCGGCACCCAGGACATCGTCGGCAAGGCCCTCCGCATCAACGGGACGCCGGCGACAATCGTCGGCGTCATGCCGCAGGGGTTCGCGTTTCCCGTCAACGAGGAGCTGTGGGTCCCGCTCTTCAGCGAGTTCCCGCCGCGCGCCCGCGACGACCCGCGGAACGTCAACCCGGCGATCCTGGCCCTGATCCGGAGGGGCGTGTCGCTCGATCAGGCGAACGCCGAGATGGCCACCTTCGCCAAGCACGTGGCCGAGACGTATCCGGACACGAGCAAGCAGTTCAACGAGGCCCAGGTCGAGCCGCTGCTCAAGACCTACACGCCCACTCCGCTGCGCGGCACGCTGCTCACCATGCTCGCCTTCTGCGTGGGCGTGCTCCTAATCGGCTGCGTCAACGTCATGAACATGCAGTTCGCGCGCGCGACGCTGCGGGCCCGGGAGCTGGCCATCCGCTCCTCGCTCGGCGCCGGCCGCGCCCGGCTGATCCGCCAGATGGTCAGCGAGAGCCTGCTGGTCGCCGTCGCCGGGACCGGCCTCGGCGTGGGACTGGCTTATCTGTGCACCAGCCTGCTGACGACGACGGTCCGCAGCTTCGACAACCCGCCGCCCGCGTGGATCACCTTCGACATCGACGGTGCCGTGCTGGCCATCACCCTCGCCGCCATGCTCGCGGCCGCGATCGTCTCCGGCCTGCCGCCGGCCTGGATGGCCTCGCGCTCCAACGTGGTCTCCGTGCTCAAGGAGGGCGGCCGCGGCGGCACCAGCCGCGCGACCCGGCTGGTCATGCGCACGCTGGTGGTGCTCCAGGTCGTGGTGACCTGCGTGCTGCTGATCGGCTCCCTGCTCCAGATGCAGTCGATCCTCAAGCAGCAGACGATCGACTACGGCTACGACACGTCCTCCATCATGTCGGCCCGCATGGGACTGATGGACGGGGACTATCCATCCCAGGAGACCCGCAAGATCTTCTTCGACCGCCTGGTGCGCGACCTGCGCGCCAACCCGGAGTTCCAGTCGGTGGCGCTCACGAACCGGTTCCGCATGGTGTTCTCCGGAAGCGGCCCCATCGAGATCGAGGGGAAGGAGTACAAGGAGAAGAAGGACCGCCCGAACGCCAATTTCGAGCAGATTACCGGCGGCTACTTCGAGATCACCGGCCAGAAGCTGATCGAGGGCCGCACCTTCGACGACGACGATCTCGACAGCAAGCTGCCGGTCGCCATCGTGAACGCGGCTTTCGCGCACAAGCACTTCGGCAACGACAGCCCGCTGGCGCGGCGCTTCCGCGCTCTGGACGGCAACCAGCAGCCAGGGCCGTGGCGCACCATTGTCGGAGTCGTGACGACGGTCCGGATGCTCCCGCCGTTCAACATTCCGAACGTCGACGAGACCGGCTTCTACGTGCCGTTCTATGCGCAGCCCAACGGGCCTATCAAGCCGGAGCCGTCCGTGAGCCAGTTCGCCACGGTCCTGGTGAAGCCGCGCGGCGGCCAGCGTGCCGAGGCGCTCGCCAACTCGCTGCGCCGCGACGTCGCCAAGGTCGATTCGAACCTGCCGCTCTATTACGTCGGCACGCCGAAGCGGCAGATCGACGGCTTCGTGAGCCAGAACCGCGTCATCGCCGTCATGTTCACCATCTTCGGCGTGGTCGCCATGGTCATTGCCGCCGCCGGCATCTACGGCGTCATGTCCTTCTCGGTCAGCCAAAGGACCCAGGAGCTCGGCGTCCGGATGGCGCTGGGTGCCGACAGCCGGCGCATCCTCGGCATGGTGCTCGGCCAAGGGTCGCTGCAGACGGGGCTGGGTATGGCGCTCGGGATCCTGATCACCCTGGCCGTGGCGACGGTCGCGGGGGACGGCATCCAGAGCGTCCTGTTCGGGGTCAGCGCGCGCGATCCGCTCGTCTATGGCGCCGTGGTCGCCCTCGTGGCGGTCGTCTCGCTCCTCGCCAGCCTCGTCCCCGCGCGGCGCGCCACGCGCGTCGACCCGATGATCGCCCTACGCGCCGAGTAAAGGAGCCGGGTGACGCGCCGGCCTCCGGCGCCCTGATCAGCGTCCCGTCCGCTCGGCGGCTCCTGCCTTCCGGCTCAGCACCACCAGGGCGGTGCCGGGAACGTTGTGACGGACATAATCGCCCGAATGACGGGTCGTGTACGCGCTGAGGGCCCGAACCTGGGCGTCCGTGTACAACCCCCACAGCACGATCAGGGCCGGCGGGCGCGTCTCCAGCTCCAGCTCGTATCCGGACTGCAGGGATCGCCCGGCGACGAGGCTCGTCTCCGGGCCCGGCATCAGTCGTTCCAGCCCGTCGTCGCCGCTGGCCGTCATGTCGACGATCACCTTGTAGAAGGAGTCGCGCCGGAACAACGGGTGCATCGGAAAGCCGGCGGCGATGTGGTCGTCGGGTGGTATGTGGCCTCGCGTCCAGTCGATCAGGCGCTCCTGCGTCGCGCGGTCCTCCTGTCCGCCGCTCGGGTCGACGAGACCTAGAGCCGTCGACTCCGCGGTCAGGACGACCACCAGGCCGAGCGCTCCCGCCACCTGGGCCCAGGGGCGGAGCCTCTCCGCGAGCGGCGCCAGAGCGCGCGCCGGGAAGTAGGCGGCCAACAGGAACCACGAGACGACGTACTGCTTCCACGGTCTGGTGCAGGTCGCGAGATTCGCCACGAGAAAGCAGAAGATACCGATGGGCAACGGGCCCGGGAGCCGGCGCTCGCGGACGAACAGGACGCCGCAACCGACGATCCCGGCGACGATGTAGACGAGCAGGAGGGGGTGCTCGAGGACGGCGTGCGCCAGTCCGAATCCGAAAGTCTGCGCCTTTTCCGCCGCCGCGTTGTAGGAGACCACCATCCGCCAGGCGGTGTCGCGAGGAATTCCGGCCCCGAGGAGCAGGAGGCGGCCCGCGACCAGCGACGCGCCGAAGCCCAGAGCGGTCGCAAGAGCGCAGGCTCCGATCCGGCGGCGTCGGGCTTCCAGGAACAGGGCGACGCTCCCCAGGACGAGAGGAAAGGCGGCGTACTTGGTGTTGATCAGGACGGCGGCTCCGACACAGAACCCGGCGCCGATCCAGGAGACGGCGCCCGGCGCCGCTCGAAGCCGGAGGAACAGGAGCGCCGAGAACAGGAGGGCATTGGACAGCGCGTCGGGCCGGAATTCGATCAGGAAGTGCAGCGCCGGCGGGCTGAACGCGACCAGACTCAGGGCCGCGGCGGCCCAGATCCGCTGCCGCGAAGGGACCTCCACGACGACGAGCGCGCCGAAGGCGCCGAGGAAGACCAGATTGAGCAGGATGGAAAGAGCCCGCAGAACCAGCATGGCTTCGGAGCCCTGCGGCAGGACCCGTACCAGGGGCGCCAGGACCATCCAGAAAAAGGGGAAATGATTGGCTGCGAAGTCTCTGTAGGGGACCGCGCCGAGAGATACCAGCCAGGCCGCGTGCGCGTGACTGAGCTCGTCGTAGTTCCAACTCCGGACGAGCGAGAGCCGGACGAGTGAGAGCAGGCCGATGAGGCCGCCCAGCGTGAACACGCCGTTCCGGACCTGGACACAGACACGGGTCCACGCGCCCCGATCCGGGCGCTCGCGTGCAG
>DASRJX010000196.1:0-11782 GCA_035649235.1 Candidatus Cryosericum sp. | reverse complement strand
GCCCGGCGCCGGCACGGCTCGAGGCGCGCCCCGCCGAGCTGATCCGGAAGGCCCTCGAGCCCTTGCGCCCCCTTCTGGAGCGCGCCCGCATCGGCGTCGAGCTCGACCTCGACGACGGAGCGATCGCGATCGTCGATGCGCCGGGCCTGGCCCGGGCGCTGCACAACCTGATCACGAACGCCATGGAGGCGATGCCGGGCGGAGGGGTGCTGCGTCTGCGGTGCGGCACGGCGGGCGGCCACGCCTTCGTCCGTGTCGAAGACTCCGGCTGCGGGATGTCCGAGGACGTGCGGAACCGGGTTTTCGAGCCGTTCTTCACGCACGGCAAGCCGCGGGGCACGGGACTCGGCCTGGCGATCGTGCGGGCCATCGTCGAAGAGCACGCCGGGGCCGTCCGGGTGGAGAGCACCCCGGGGCGCGGGTCGGCGTTCCACATCGACTTTCCCGCCTCCGCTGCGGATCAGTCCACGCGCAGGACCCACTGATCGGGGCGCAGCTCCGGATCGTCCTGGAGCGCCAGGCGCTCCGCGGGAAGGTTGCCGGCGGCGGCCAGCGCGTCTTCCTGCTTGCGCAACGCGAGGCCCGCCCCGGGATGGACCCGTACCACCACGCGCCCCCCGCCCAGGTCCGGACCCAGCCTCCGGATCGCCCTGACGATCGCGAGACCGAGCGTCTGGACGGAGGGGGAACGGCCGGCGCCGCCGCAGCTCGGGCACGGCCGGCACATGATGCCATCGAGCCCCGGGCGGATCCTCTGGCGGGTGATCTCGATGAGGCCGAACTCGCTGATCGGGAGCATTCGGCTCCGGGCCCGGTCCTTGCGGAGCTCCTGCTCGAGGGCCGTGACGAGCGTCGCCCGGCTGTCCGGGGCCTCCATGTCGATGAGGTCGATGACGATGATGCCTCCGAGGTCGCGAAGCCGGATCTGCCGCACGATCTCGCGCACGGCCTCGAGGTTGGTCCTGACGATGGTCTCCTCGTGCCTGAGGCGTCCCACGTACTTGCCGGTGTTGACGTCGATGGCGACAAGGGCCTCCGTCTGGTTGATGACGATGAATCCGCCCGACTTGAGCCACACCCTCGGACGCAAGGCGCGGTCCAGCTGGGCGTCCAGGCCCATGGTCTCGAAAAGAGGGCGGGGCCCGTCGTGCAGCCGGATGCGTCGCGCGAGATCGGGGTCGCATTCCGCGCCGGCTGCCGCCTCGCGCAGCAGCTCCGGCGCGTCCACCACGACCTCGGCCACGGCCTCGTCGCACAGGTCGCGCAACGCGCGCGCGATCGCCCCGGCCTCTTCGTGCAGGAGGGCGGGAGCCCCCGAAGCCTCCCGGCGCGAGCCGATCCGCGTCCAGAGGTCGACGAGGGTCCTGGCCTCCGGCTCCAGATCCCCGGCGGAGCGCTGCGCGCCCGACGTGCGCACGATGAACCCGCCCGGGGCTCCGAGCGCCTTCGCCAGATCGTCCGCCAGCGCCCGCAGACGCTCCCGTTCCGAGGCGTCCTCGATCCGGCGCGACACTCCGGTGTGGTCGATCCCGGGCAGCAGGATCAGGAAGCGGCCGGGCAGGGCCAGGTGCGCCGTGATCCGTGCGCCTTTCTGCCCCATCGGCTCCTTACTCACCTGGACCACCAGCTCCTGACCGTCCCGGAGCTGGTCCTCGATGCGCGCGTCCTCCCGGGTCCCGCCCGGCACGGCGGAGGGCGGCAGGACGTCCTCCACGTGGAGAAAGCCGTCACGCTCGAGACCGAGATCGACGAACGCCGCCTGCAGCCCTGGCAGAACGGTGCGGACGCGGCCGAGATAGACGTTGCCGGCCACCCCTCGCGCCGCGGGGCGATCGATCGACACCTCCGCCAGGAAGCCTTCCTCGACCAGGGCGATGCGCACCTCGCCCGGGATGCTGTCGATGTAGATGCCGCGGTGCACGGCTCCCGACCTCTGTTCCGCCCGCAGGCGGGGCGCGTCAGTTGACCAGACGCCGCATCCAGACGTTCAGCACCAGGCCCAGGGCGATGAGCGTGCTCATGAGGCAGGATCCGCCATAGCTCATGAGGGGCAGCGGCACCCCGGTCGTCGGCAGGATCCCCAGCACGACCCCGATGTTGAGGAGCGCCTGGCCTCCGTAGACGCAGGCCACTCCCATCGCCAGGAAGGATCCCAGGCGATCGCGCGCGGCGCGCGCCGTCGCGACGCAGCGATGGAACACGATGAAGTAGAGGGCCAGCACGAGGGCCGATCCGATGAACCCGCGCTCCTCCGCCAGGACGGCGAGGATGAAGTCGGTGTGCTGCTCGGGGAGGAACTGGAGCTGGCCCTGCGTGCCGGATAGGAAACCCTTGCCCGCGACGCCTCCCGAGCCCACCGCGATCAGCGACTGGATCAGCTGGTAGCCCGCTCCCTTGGGATCCCGCGTCGGCTCCAGGAAGATCATGACCCGCTCTTTCTGGTAGGGCTTCAGGTGCCCCCAGACGATCGGCAGCGCCAGCGCGACGACGAGCGCCAGGACGACCAGCGTGCGGACGCGGATCCCGGCCATGAAACAGGCCCCCGCGAGGAGCGGCATGAACGTCATCGCCGTCCCGAGATCGGGCTGCTGGAGGATCAGCAGCACCGGCACTCCGACGATGGCGGACAGGGCCGCGAAGTTCGTGAACCCGAGGCCGCGGACCCGCTCGTTGCCGAGGTAGGCGGCGACCATCAGGATCGTGGCCACCTTGGCCAGTTCGGAGGGCTGGAACTGCACGCCGCCGACTCCGAGCCAGGACTTGCTGGCGTTGACCACCCGGCCGAAGATGAGGGTGAGAATGAGGAGGACGATCCCGAGCCCGTAGACGACGTAGGAGAACTCGGCCAGCGTGTGGTAGTCGATCGCCAGCACCACCACGAGCGCCAGGAGCCCTAACCCCAGCCAGAGAGCCTGCCGCTCGAAGGCGCTGGCCGCGGGCGTGCCGGTCGTGGCGGAGAAGATGATCACCAGGCCGATGAGCGGCAGGGCCAGGGCCGTCAGGAACAGGACCCAGTCGAAGCTACCGAAGTGTCGTCGCGCCTGCAGCACGGACGCCGCCCCCCGTGGGATACCGCTTGGCGAAGTAGCGCTCCAGGACCGCCCGGGCGATGGGCGCGCCGACCGTACCACCGTGGCCGCCGTTCTGGACGAACACCGCCCAGGCGATCTGCGGGTCGTCCTTCGGGGCGAAGCCGACGAACCAGGCGTGGTCCCGCTTGTCCTTCGGAAGCTTGTCGGCGTCGATGTCCCGCGAGGCGCGAAAGACCTGTGCCGTTCCGGTCTTGGCGCACACGTCGCGACCCTCGATCCGGGCGCGAACCCCCGTGCCCTCCTCGTTGACCACACCCCACATGGCGTCCTTGATGACGGCGAGCGTCGATGGGCGCAGCGCGACCTCGCGCACCACCGACCCGTCGCCGGCACCTTCCTCGACCCCCTCGCGCGTCTCGCGCGAGCGGACCAGGTGCGGCCGATACACGGTGCCGCCGTTCGCAATGATCGAGGCGAAGACGGCCATCTGGAGCGGCGTCACCTCGAGCGCCCCCTGCCCGATCGAGACGGAAATCGTCTCCCCCGGGTGCCAAGTCGGATCCCGCGGCACGGCGCGACGCTTCCACTCCGGATCGGGCAGCGTGCCTCCCTCCTCGTGCGGCAGGTCGATCCCGGTCGGGCCCCCGAAGCCGAGCAGCCGCCCCCATTTGGCGATCCGCTCTATCCCCATCTCGTTTCCCAGGCGGTAGAAGTAGACGTTGCACGACTGGATGATCGCCTCGCGCATGCCGATCCAGCCGTGCCCTCCCTTGCGGATCCCCCAGCACTGGAACACCCTCTCCCCGAAGCGATATGAGCCGGTGCAGTGATCGACGCGGTTGGGGCCCGCGACTCCCTCCTCCAGCGCTGCGATCGCCATGACGATCTTGAACACCGAGCCGGGCGCGAACTTGGAAAGCGACACGCGGTCCTGCAGCGGGTGACGCGGATCGCCGACGAGCGTCTGCCAGACGTCCTGGGAGAAGCGGCGGGCGAAGACGTTCGGATCGTAGGCGGGCCGCGAGATCATCGCCAGAACGGCGCCGGAGTGAGGATCGAGGAAGATGGCGGAGCCCTGCTCCTCACCGTAGGCCTCCTCCAGGGTGGCCTGCAGATCGAGGTCGATCGTCAGCCGCAGGGCGCGGCCCGGGCTCGGCTGGCGCCCCTCCCCCACCTCCTGCATCTCCCGGCCATGGCTGTTGACCACGACCTCCTTCCATCCCTTGGCTCCGCGCAGGCCCGGGTCGTATTGCCGCTCGATGCCGGCCCTTCCCACCACGTCGCCGAGATCGAACTCCCCTTGCACGTCCTTGCGCACCTGCTCCTCGGTGACCTCCCCGACGTAGCCGAGGACGTGCGCCGCCAGGGCGCCGTGCGGATAATTGCGCCGGGACTCGATCCCGACCGACAGCATCGGCAGCTCCAGCCGCCGCGACTCGATGTACGCCACCTCCTTCAGGTCGACGTCCTCCTTCAGGACCACGGGCTCAAACGACGGGCGGTTGCGGTAGCGTCCGAGCCGCTCCTCGAGCGTCTGCTGGCCCATCCCGAGGATGCGGGTGAGCGTCGGCAGGAGCGCCGCCGGATCCCCCGCCTTCTCGCGGTCGAGCCTTACGTCGAAGGCGATCCGATTGCCCGCCAGGGGGCGGTCCTCCGCATCGGCGATGAGGCCCCGCTGCGGCATGAGCGTCACGCGCCGCAGGTGGTTGCTGTCGGACAGCCGGCGGTAGTAATCCGCCCGCACCACCTGCAGGTACCAGAAGGTCATCAGGTACACGCCCAGGGCGGCGCCGAACAGCACCTGGATCAGGCTGATGCGGACGGACAGGCGCCTCTCCTCGAGATAGTCCCGCTGATCCCAGACCTGGTTCTGTGGGCTCATGGCATCAGGATGGAATCCGGGCGGCGATCCAGAAGGCCAGCAGACCCACCAGGCCGTTGCCGAGGCCGCTCTGGAGCACGTCCCAGATCCCCGGGAAAACGAAGTGCCGTCCCATGGCCAGCGACAGCGCGAGATCGGCCAGGGGGTCGAACAGGGCCGTGGCGAACAGGATCCCGAACCGCGGGATGGTCTGATTCAGCATGAAGAGCGAGCCGAGCGTCCCGACGAGGTAGGCCAAGAGCGTTTTCTTGAAGCCGTTGAGCCCGAGGACGGCCTCGGCGAGGGCGTCCTGCGCCAGGCCGGCGCCGCTCGACAGGAGCAGGGCGGGACGCTGCGGCCGCGTGAGGGCGATGTAGACGGTGAAGATCGAGTACAGGTCGCAGCGCCGGGCGACCGCGGGAAGATGGAGGCCGAGCAGCATCTGCAGCAGGCAGACGCCTCCGAGCGCCAGGACGGCGCGCAGGATCGTCATGACCCGCCTCCTGGCGCTTCCGGACGCGGCGCTCTCAGCACCAGCACCTCCTCGAGCCGGCGCAGATCGACCTCCGGACGGACCTGGACGTAGCGCGTCAGGCCCTGGGCCTCCCCGACCGTCACCACCAGCCCCAGGATCCTCCCCTTCGGGTAGATCTCATCGAGGCCGGACGTGACCACGACGTCCCCCACCTCGACGCTGGCCCCTTCGCCCACGAACTCCAGTCGGCAGGTCTCCTCCCCCTCCCCCACGAGCACGCCCTGGACGCGCGTCCGCTGCAGGATCGCGGCGACACCGGAGTTCGGGTCGAGGATGCTCTGGACCTTGGAGACGCCCGGCGCCACCTCGATCACCCGGCCGACCACGCCCCGCGGCGACACGACCGGCTGGTTGACGTCCACGCCGTCCCGGGAGCCGGTTCCGATCAGGAGCGTGCGCGCAGCACCCGAGGCGCCCCGGGCGATGACCCGCGCCGCGACGAGCGCCTCCTGGCCCGCCTCGTCGCGCAGGGCGAGCAGGTCCCGCAGGCGGCGGGCTTCCTGGCGCGTCTCCTCCGCGGCACGCGCTTCAAGCGTCAGGGATCCGATCTGCGCACGCAGGCGCCGGTTCTCCTGTTCCACGGCCCGCAGATCCGCGTAGCGCGTCCAGAGGCCGCCCGCTCCCGAGCTCAACGAGGAGGCGCTCTTCAGGAACGGCGCGGCGATGCTCATGACCGCGCCCTCGAGCAGGGAGTTCCCCTGCACCCCGCGCACCGACGAGGCCATCAGGATCAGGTTCATCGACAGCAGGAGGAACAGCAGCAGGTAGGGCTTGCCTTGGGAGAGAACACGAGGCATGACTTCCCGTCCGTCACGATCGTCCGATCGGGGGATGGCGCAGGCCAATCCGATCAGTCGATGGCGATCTTCCTGAGCAGATTGAAGTCATCGAGCATCTTACCGGTCCCCAGGACGACCGAGGACTGCGGGTCGTCGGCCATGGACACCGGAAGACCGGTCTCCTCGCGCAGACGCTTGTCGAGGTTCTTCAGCTGCGAGCCGCCTCCGGTCAGGACGATCCCCTTGTCGACGATGTCGGCGGACAGCTCCGGCGGCGTCTGCTCCAGGGCCACGCGGACCGCCTCGATGATGTTGGAGACGGTTTCCGACAAGGCCTCCCGAATCTCCTCGTCCGAGATCACCAGGGTCTTCGGTATCCCCTCCACCAGGTCCCGGCCCTTGATCTCCATCGTCAGCTCCTCCTCGAGCGGGAACGCGGAGCCGATGTTGATCTTGATCTCCTCCGCCGTCCTCTCGCCGACGAGCAGGTTGTACTTGCGCTTGATGTACTGGATGATGTCCTCGTCCATCCGGTTCCCTGCGATCCTCACCGACCGCGAGTAGACGATACCGGCCATCGAGATGACGGCGACGTCCGTGGTGCCGCCGCCGATGTCGACGATCATGTTCCCGGTTGGTTCCGTTACCGGGAGTCCCGCGCCGATGGCCGCCGCCATCGCCTCTTCCACCAGGAAGACCTCGGACGCCTTGGCGCGATAGGCCGAATCCTTGACGGCGCGCTTCTCCACCTGGGTGATGTCCGACGGGACGCAGATGACGATGCGCGGACGGACTCCCAGGCTCCGGTTGTGGGCCTTCTTGATGAAGTAGTCCAGCATCTTCTCGGTGTGCTCGAAGTCGGCGATCACCCCGTCCTTCATCGGCCGGATGGCGATGATGTTGGCCGGCGTGCGGCCGAGCATCTCCTTGGCCTCCTTGCCGACCGCCTCGACCTTGCCGGTCCGCTGATTGACCGCGATGATCGAGGGCTCGCACAGCACGATACCCTTGCCCTTGGCGTAGACAAGCGTGGTAGCCGTCCCCAGATCGATGGCCAGGTCGTTGGAAAACAGGCTCAACATCGACCGCGGGCTCCAAGCCATGGTCGCCCCCACTGGCTCCTCCCTCAGGATCACGCCCTGCCGGCGTTACCCGGCCGCAGCCGGGACGCGCCGTGCAAGGTTCCGTCCTGCAATAGCTTACGCCCTGTCGGACGCCGGCTAATATTAGGTTCGCGCGCCTGCAAAGTCAATTCCTTGACTCACATCGAAAGCCCGGCGCCCACGCGCCGGGCCGGAAAAGCGACGCCCCCCGGTGCCGGGCGCCTGTCCCTAGTAGGTGTCGACGTAGACGCTCCGGCGCTGGCGGGTCTCGTTCCCGGAGCTGTCCTGAGCGACGATCTCGATGTCGTTCTTTCCCTCCCGCTTCATCCGGATGACGGCGTTGAACGTCCCGTCGTCGTAGACGTCGATCGACTGCCCCTCGACCGTGAGCAGCGTCCCCGGCTCGGTGCGGCCGTTGATGATCACCAGGTGCCCGCTCGGCAGGAACTGGCTCAGCTCGAGCGCTGGCGGCGTCCGGTCGTCCTGGTTCACGTCCCGCTTGCCTGCGACCTTGAATCGGCGGATCTCCGAGAACGCCCCCTCCACTCCGCCGTCCTTGAGCGCGGCGACGCGCCAGTAGTAGGTCCCCTCCGGCAAGCCGGGAATGCGCACGCTGCTCGAATGCACGTCGGGCTTGTCGAGCACCAGGGCCGAGAACAGCGAGCTGCGCGAGAGCTGCAGCCGATAGCGCCCCGCGGGCACAACCTGCGCCCAGCGCAGCGACACGTCCGGGGTGCCGCTCGTGGCGAGAAAGACGCGGCTGTCCATGGGATCGAGGAGCGCCGGGGCCGGCGGCAGCGTCGTGCGCGTGACACCGCGCCCGGTGGTCACGTCGATCCGCTCCAGCGGCTTCAGCGTGTGCGTCGCGCCGGCCGTCCGGACCTCCGTCGTCCCGCTGTGCACCTCCGTGCGCGTGGCCCGGCTCTCGGCGTTGTAGTCCACTTCGAACTGGGCCCTGCTGAAAGAGCGGGTGGTGGCCGATTCCGTGGCGACCTCGTGGACGGATCCCGCCACGTTCCCGCCCGAGGTCGAGGCGGATACGCCGCCCCAGTTCACCTTCTCCTGCACTCGGCGCACCTTGGTGGCAGGGTCCTCCGACAGCTCGCGGATCTCCAGGAGCGACCCGGGCTTGATGGTCGTGATCGTGCCGTCGAAGTAGATGACCTGGGCCGAGCCGCTGCTCGCGGTTTTGATCTGATCGCCGACCCTGAGCGCCGTGTTTCCCGAGAGCGATTCCCAGACGAATTCCCTGGAGCGCTTGACCTTCACGTCCCCCTCGTACTTGAAGATGCGGGCGGCGAAGGTGTCCACCCCCTGGCCTTCCAGGACTTTCTCGGAGAAGGCCTGCGACTGTTGCGCGGCCGCCCGCGCTTCCGGGAAGGCCTTGCGGTCGAAGGACAGCCTGGCCTCGGTCAGCAGGCGGCCGGCCCGGTCGGCGACCGGCGTGCGGGTGGGATCCCCGGCGGCGGCGGTCGCGGCTTCCCGCTGCAGGCGCTCCGCCCGCCCGATGTCGAGCAGGGCGAGCTCCTCGGGCGAGCCGCGCAGGGACGCCTTCAGGAAGACGAATAGCCCGCCCAGGGCGCCCGCCAGCACGACCAGGACGACCGTTCGCAAAATGCTGCGATACGAGATCGTCGCCCAGTCGAGCAGGATCTGAGGGGCCTCCTTGCGCCGCATCCCTTTGCCCCCCCCGGTGCCCGAGCGACCGTCCACGGTGGCCTCCTAAACCCCGGGCCCCACGTCACTTGCACCTCCGGAGCGCCCGGACGGACCTGTCTTGAGACACAGGCCAGGAGGTCAATATAGGAGGCATCGCGACGGAGGCAAGAAAAGCGACTTGCTCCCGAGGCCGGCCGGTCGGTAGACTTCGGCTTCACGAATCCATTGGGCCCAGCCGGCCGCGAGGCACGCAGCATGCTGCAGCAGATGCGAGAGCGGTTCCGATACCTGAAGTGGCTCCTGATCGTCGTGGTCTTCATGTTCGTCGTCTGGGCGTTCGCTTCCTGGACGGGCGCCGTCTTCGGCGCGCGACAGGCCTCGGGTGGCTGGGCCGCCCAGGTCAACGGCACGACGATCGAGGCTCAGACGTTCCAGTCCTACGCCCGGCAGCTCGACAGCACCTACCAGTCGATGTTCGGCGAGCAGTATGCCCAGCAGCGCGGCCTGATCAGGGTCGGCCGGCAGGCGATCGAGCGCCTCGTCGAGGAGGAACTGCTCTACCAGGAGGCGCTGCGCCAGGGCCTGCGCATCGCACCCGAGGAGCTGGCCCAGTCCATCACCCGCGACCCCTCCTTCCAGGAGAACGGGCACTTCATCGGCGTGGAGCGTTACCGGAGCCTGTTCCGCGCCAACCGGCTGAGCATCGAGCAGTACGAGGACTCGATCCGGCGCCGCCTCCTGACCGAAAAGTACCGCCGCATCGTCGGAGACGGGGTGGCGGTGAGCGAGGGCGCCGTCGAGGAGGAGCTCCTGCGCCGGAACCAGAAGACGACCGTGGATTACGTGCTCGTCGACGCGGCCCGCCTGCCCGCGCGCAAAGCACCCGGCGATGCCGAATTGGCCACCTTTCACGAGCAGCACCAGGACCGTTACCGGCGCGGCGAAGGACGCAACGGGATCTATGTGATCCTGAGCCCGGCCGATCTCGGTGCCGCGGCGGAGGTCACCGACGCCGAGGTGCAGGCGGCCTACGATCGCGATCGGGAGAGCCGCTATACGGCGCGCGAGCAGCGGCGCGCGTCCCATATCCTCTTCAAGGTCCCGTCGGGGGCCGGCGACAAGGAGGCCGCGCGCATCGAAGCCAGGGCTCGAGCCGTCCTGAAGCGGGCCAAGGCGGGCGCCGACTTCGCGGCACTGGCGCGGGCCCACTCCGAGGACAGCACGGCCGGCTCCGGAGGCGACCTGAACTTCTTCGGCCGCGGGCAGATGGTCAAGGAATTCGAGGACGCGGCTTTCTCGCTCCAGGTTGGCGCAGTCAGCGACCTGGTGCGCACGACCTACGGCTTCCACATCATCAAAGTGACCGACGCGCGTGAGCCGCGCGTCATGCCGCTCGAAGAGGTGCGCGACCGCATCCGCGAGGAGATCCGCGCGGCCCGCTCCCGATCGCAGGGGCTGGAGCGGGCCACCTCGCTCGCCGCAGCGGCCTCCGGCGGCCGGCTCCAGACGGTGGCGGAATCGCAGCGGCTCGCCGTCTCCGAGACCGGCCCCGTCCACCCGGGCGGGACGTTGCCGGCGGTTCCCGGCTCGCAGGCGGTTGTGATGGCGATGATGGACCTGCAGCCTGGTCAGGTCAGCAAGGCGATCCCCACCCCCTCGGGCCCGGTCGTGGTGCAGGTCACGGGCACGGTGCCCGACGAGCCCCGGCCCCTGAGCGAGGTGCGCTCTCAGGTGGAGAAGGACCTCGACGACGAGCGCGCCCTCGCGGCGGTCAAGCAGCGCCTCGAGAGCGCGGGCGCCGCCGGTCTCCCGGCGGTGGCCCGGCTCTTCAAGACCGACGTGAAGTCTCAGGTCGATCTGGCGCGCGGGGCCCCGATCCCGGGGCTTCCTGGCGACCCCGCCGTCCAGCGCCAGATCGAGAGCCTCGCCCCGGGACGCATCGGCGAGCCGATCCTGACCACGGGCGGCGTCCTCCTCCTCGCGGTGCGCGAACGGAGCGACCACAGGGAGGATTTCGACGCGCAGAGGGACGCGGCGCGGGACGCCTTGATCCAGCAGGAGCGGGATCGTCTGCTGCGCGCCGTCACGCGCCGGCTCCGGGCCCAGGGGGAGGTCACGATCAACCAGCCGCTCGTGGACTCGATCGACAGGAGTTGAGACCGACCGGCGGCCCGGTACCCGGCCCGTCCGCCGAACCTCTCCGACAAGGCCCCAGCCTCTGGCCGGCCTGTGACTTGAACCAGGCGCCGCGGGACCTATATTCCCCGGCGGAGGACTCCATGCCCGAGCGCCGGTCGGAGAGCGCGTTCAACAAGGGGCTGCAATCGGTGGCCCGGGGCGATTTCCTCGAGGCGCTCGCGCTCTTCGAGGCCTGCATGGAGATGGAAGGGCGTACCCGCTCGCCCCTCCAGATCGCGGCCATGTCGCACTATGGTCTCTGCCTCGCCATGGCCTCCGATCGGCTGCGCGACGCGAGAGAGATCTGCGAGGCCACCGTGGAATCCGATCCGGACCGGCCCGACCTCTACCTGAATCTCGGCCGTGTCTGCCTGAGGCAGGGCGACCGGGCGCACGCCTTCCGGACGTTCGTGCGCGGTCTGCGGCTGGATCCGAATCACCCGGGACTGGTCGAGGCGCTGCGCCGGCTGGGGTTCCGGCGTCGCCCGGTGATCGCGTTCCTGCCGCGACACCATCCCGTGAATCAACTGCTGGGATCACTCCGCGCCGCCTGGGTGCGGCGCGCCCGGCCCGGGCGGAAGGTCCGCGCTAGGGCGGCGTGACCGGATGGGTGGCGGACCCCCCCGCCGTCGAGA
>DASRJX010000195.1:0-16673 GCA_035649235.1 Candidatus Cryosericum sp. | reverse complement strand
CAGGGGCTGACGTACGACGTGCGCCGGGTCGGCGGCTGGAAGTCGACGCTCCTGTCGGGGGAGGGCCTGGTGTGCGAGTTCCGCGGCTCAGGGGATCTCTATCTCCAGAGCCGCTCGACGCAGGCCTTCCTGTCCTGGCTCATCCCGCGCATCCCCGGCCGCACCGGCGGCGGGGGTGGGGCCACGAGCGGCGTCCTCGGCAATATCCTGAGAGGAGACTGAAGGTGCTGACGCTCTACCGGATGAAGTGGTCGACGAACTGCGAGCGCGTCGAGATGGCCCTGGCCTACAAGGGCCTGACGGCCGAGTCGGCCTGGGTGAAGGACGAGGACCGCTCCATGGTGCGCATGGTCAGCGGCCAGGACCTGGTACCGGTCCTGGTGCACGACGGGCAGGTCGTCATCGACTCGATGGAGATCGTGCGCCATCTCGAGCAGCACTTCCCCGACACGCCGCCCCTCTATCCCGAGGAGCCCGCCCGGCGCGCGGACTGCCTCCTGTTCATCGACTGGTTCAACCGCGTCTGGAAGCGTCCGCCGAACGAGATGGAGGCGGAGCTCAACAAGCCGGAGGACCGGCGGGACATGGCGCGCGTCGATCGCCTCGGCAAGGCGATGGCCGGCTACCTCGACCTGTTCGAAGCGATGCTGACCGGCCGCGAGCATCTCCTGGGCGAGTTCTCCGCCGCCGACATCGCCGCGTTCCCGTTCGTCAAGTACGCAGTCATCCCTCCCGAGCCCGGCGACACCTACCTGTTCCACCGCATCCTGACGGAGCACCAGAAGCCCGGCTCGACGCACCCCCGCGTCAGCGACTGGATCGCCCGCATGGACCGCCGGCCGAGAGCCTGAGCCTCGAGACCGCCCGCCACCGTGCGCGCGACCGCTCTGCTAGAATGGCCGTCGCCGCGGCGATGGGATCGGGCGCGGCGGGAGAGCCATCATGCGACGGGGCGTCTTGATCGTCCTCGGCCTTCTGGCCGTGGGACCGTGGGTTTCGGGCTGCGGGCAGGCGCGGAGCGCGCCGGAGCCGGACCGGGTCACCGTCCAGCACCTCCTGGTGTCTTTCTCCGGCCGGCTTCCGGGCAAGGTGGTGACCCGGACGAAAGACGAGGCGGCAACACTCGTCCGCGAGCTGCTCGAGCGCGCCCGCCGGGGAGAGGATTTCGACGCCCTGGTCAAGCAGTACACCGACGACCAGCATCCGGGCCTCTACACGCTCGTCAACCGGAGCCGGTCCCAGGCGGCCGGCGAGTATGGACGCGAGCAGCTCGTGGCCGGCTTCGGCGACGTCTCCTTCCATCTCCAGGTCGGCGAGGTCGGCCTGTGCCAGTACGACACGTCGCGCAGCCCTTACGGATACCACCTGATCAAGAGGATCGAGTGACGCCCCCGCCGCGGGCCTCCCGCGCGCTGTGCTGTGCCCGCCGGCCGGCGCGGGCGTGAGCGTGTCCCGCGAGATCTTCTTCTGCGTCGACATCGAAGCTTCCGGGCCGGTGCCCGGCCTCTACAACATGGTCTCGATTGGAGCGGTGCCGGTCTCCCGCCGCGACGGCTCCTGGCAGCCGGAGGAGGATCGCTTCTACGTCGAGCTGAAGCCGATCGCCCCCGGGTTCGATCCCGGGGCCATGAAGGTGCACGGGATCCCGCGAGACAAGCTGGAGCAGGAGGGGACGGAGGCGGCCGAGGCGATGCGGCGCCTGGCGGAGTTCGTCGCCGCGAGACTGCGAAAAGCCAGCGGCAGGGCGGTGTTCGTCGGTCACAACGCCGTCTTCGACTGGTCGTTCATCGCCTATTACTTCGAGCGGTTCGGGATCCCGAACCCGTTCGGATACAAGGCTCTCGACAGCAAGGCGCTGGCGATGGGTCGCCTGGACATCGGCTGGTTCGAGACCCACAAGGAGAACCTGGAGGCGCTGCTGGGCCTGCCGCCCCAGGACGCGGCGCTCACCCACCGCGCCGACTACGACGCATACTACCAGGCCCTCATCTTGTGCGGTCTTCTCAACCGGCGCCGGTGCGCCGAATGACGGGAGGGTGCGTGCCATGAGCGAGCACGTCTACAAAGCGATCGAGCTCACCGGGTCGTCGAAGAAGAGCGTCGAGGACGCGGTCGAGAAGGCGCTGGCCCGGGCCTCGAAGACGGTCCGCAACATGCGCTGGTTCGAGGTGCTGTCGACGCGCGGCTACATCGACAAGGGGAAGCTGGCCTACTGGCAGGTGACGATCAAGATCGGCTTCACGCTCGAGGATTGAGGCCGGGGATCCGGAGGGTCGGCCGATGCCCGCGGACGCGCTCGACGCCATCGCCCGGTTCGGCATCTGGTACGTCGTCTTCCTGTTCACGCTCGTCTTCCACGAAGGATCGCACGCCCTCGTGGCGCACCTGGGCGGGGACGACACCGCCTATCGTGGCGGGCAGGTCACGCTCAACCCCTGGCCCCACGTGCGCCGCGAGCCGTTCGGCACCGTCGTCTTCCCGCTCCTCACGTTCTTCACCTCCGGCTGGATGATGGGCTGGGCTTCGGCGCCGTACGATCCGACCTGGGGCAGCCGGCACCCGCGCCGGCTGGCCGCGATGTCGGCGGCCGGACCAGCGGCGAACCTGGTCCTGGCGTTCATCGCCTTTGCTTCCCTCCGGGTCCTCCTCGCCGCCGGCTACTTCGTGCCGCCCGAGCACGTCGACTTCAGCCATCTCGTGGACCCTCCACCTGGAACGGCCGATGGCTCGATGCTGCACCCGCTGGCGCTCTGCCTGTCGGTGGCGCTCAGCCTGAACCTGCTCCTCGGCCTCTTCAATCTGATCCCGCTGCCGCCCCTCGACGGGAGCGGCGTGATCCAGGGCCTCTTTCCGGACTCGCTGGGGCGCCTCGTGGCCTCGGTCGCCAGCAACCCGATGTTCGCGATCCTGGGCTTGCTCGCGGCCTGGAGGGTCTTCGACTACGTCCGCGGCCCGGCGTTCTCGCTGATGCTCGGCCTACTGCACCCCGGCGTGGGTTATCGCTGACGCGGCGGGGAGGCTCGCGGAACCTAGAGCAGCCTCGCGTGGATCAGGTCGTTCATGACGTCATCGACGAGGTTGGGGGCGGCGTCCCGGATCTTGTTGATCTTGCCGGCCGCGGTCCTGGCGGCCCAGACGCGCTCGCCCGTGGCCAGGTTCCAGAGCGTGATCTCGGCGCCGAAGCGCTTGGTCTTCTCCGGCGGCCGGCGCAGCGCCGCGTCCACATAATCGCGCAGGCGCCCGGGCTGCTCCAGCGCCTGCCGCCAGGCCGCCGCCCACTCCTCCTCCGTCGTCTCCTTCAGAGGGACGAGGCTGACCGTGATCACACCGTCGACCTGCTGCGCCATCAGCATGTCGACGACCTTCTGCCGGTCCTCCGGCGCGGGCAGAGTCGGGACGATGGAGTAGCTCGTCAGGCACCCCACGTCGTGCGCGCGCAGCATGCTGACGAACCGGTCCTCGAGCCTCCTGCGGGTGGGGGCGTCCGTCGTGATGCCGGCGGCGAGCAGCCGCTTGAAGGGGGTCGTGACGGCCGCCGGGGTGCGCCATCCGTCGGCCAGGTAGACCATGTCCGCCCGGCCCATCGGGGCGGCGAGCCAGCCAGCGCACAGCATCAGGACGAGGCCGAGCAGGCGGGGTCGCGACGTCATGATGACCGGAGTCTAGCACGCGGCGGTTCGGGAGATCCGCGGCTGCACGGACCAGTGGTCAGGAGATCCGCGCCTCCTCCTCCTGCAGCGCGGAGGTGGCATGATCCCAGTCGTCGTAGAGATGCGCCAGCTCGATCTCGATCGACTTCTTCTCCTCCCCCAGGCGCTTCGCCAGCCCCGCCTCGTGCCAGGTGTCGGGCGACGCCATCAGAGCGTCGATCTCCTTGAGGCGGACCTCCAGCGGCGCGATGGCGCCCTCGATCTTCTGCACCCGATCCCTGAAGGAGCGCAGCCCGCTGTTCCGCCGGTTCCGGTCCTCCGCCTCGGCCCGTCGCTGGCTCCGCCTGTCGGCCGCCGCGGGCCGGCCGGCCCCGGCGTCCGGCGCCGCGGCCTTTGTCTCGTGCGCGGATCTCTCCTTGGGTCCCGCGCCGCGGCCCTGCGATCCCACGGCCCGGGGCGGGGGAGAGGCGCGCCGGGACTCCGGCTCCGCCCTGCGGGAGGCAGCCGCCGCGTTGCGGGCCACCGCGGCCGAGCGCGGGGTCGGGGCGGCGCCGCGCGCCGCCCCGAGGTAGTCGTCGTAGCCGCCGTCGTAGACCGTCAGGCGCCCGTCCGTGAAAGCGGCCACGCGCGTTGCCACCTTGTTGATGAAGTAGCGGTCGTGCGACACGAACAGCAGCGTGCCGCCGTAGGCGGCCAGGGCGGTCTCGAGCGCCTCGCGGGTCGGCAGATCGAGATGGTTGGTCGGCTCGTCGAGCAGCAGGAAATTACCGGGATCCAGGCAGAGGCGCGCCAGCGCCAGGCGGTTCTTCTCACCGCCGCTCAGCACCTCCACCTTCTTGAAAACCTCGTCGCCCGAGAACTGGAAGATGCCCAGGAGCGATCGCAGCTGGCCGTCGCTTCTCCCGGGGGCCCAGGCCTGCAGCTCGTCCAGCACGGTCCGGCCCGGCTGCAGCGTCTCCAGGACGTGCTGCGCGAAATAGTGGGTCACCACCTTGTCGCCGATCTCGACCTTCCCGGCGTCGGCCGCCTCGCGTCCCGACACCACGCGCAGGAGCGTGCTCTTGCCGCAGCCGTTCGGGCCGACGAGGGCGATCCGATCGCCCCGCCAGATCTCCAGATCCAGGCCCTGCAGCACCTGCCGGTCGCCGTACGACTTGCGGACGCCCGCGAGCAGGGCCACGCGCTGCGCCGAGCGCGTCACGGGCGGGAAGGAGAACCGCCAGGAGCGCTCCTCTGCCATGAGCTCCGTGCGCTCCATCTTCTCCAGCATCTTGATCCGGCTCTGCACCTGCCGGGCCTTGGTCGCCTTGTAGCGGAACCGCTCGATGAAGCGCTCGACGTCTGCGACCCGGTGCGCCTCGGATGCAGCCTTCTTGGCGGCCAGCTCGCGCGTCTGTTCCTTCTGCTCGCGGAACTGGTCGTAGTTGCCGGGCCAGACGCGGACCCTGCCGCCTTCCATCTCGGCGATGGTGGTCACCAGGCGGTTGAGGAAGGTCCGGTCGTGTGACACGACGACGAGGGCCGAGCGCGCGTCCAGCAGGAACGCCTCCAGCCACTGGACCGCCTCGAGATCGAGATGGTTCGTCGGCTCGTCGAGCAGGAGGTAGTCGGGCTGCGCCATGAGCAGCGCCCCGAGGGCGGCGCGCATCCTGTAGCCGCCGGAGAACTCCCGTAGCGGCCGCGCGTGATCCTCGGCGCCGAAGCCCAGGCCGCCCAGGATGGCCTTCGCCTGGCTCTCGAGCGTGAACCCGCCCGTCGCCTCGAAGCGGTGCTGCACCTCGCCCGCCCGGCGCATCAGGCTGTCGAGCCTTTCGCCCTGGGCCGTCGCCATCTCGTGGTGCAGCTGCTCCAGCTCCCGCTCGAGGGCCGCCACCTCTGCGAACGGCGCCAGGAGCGCGTCGAGGACGGTCCCCTCGGCGAGCCGCGCGCCCTCCTGCGGCAGGTAGCCGAGAGTCAGCCCTCGGGTCAGGTCGATCGTCCCACGGTCCGCCTCCTCGAGGCCGGCGATGACCTTGAGGAGGGTCGTCTTGCCGGACCCATTCGGACCGACGAGTCCGACCCGCGATCGGGGCGGGATCGACCAGTCGACGCCCCGCAGGACCTCGTGGACCCCGTAGGCGCGCGTCACCCCCTGCAGCCTGAGCATCGCGCCAGTTTACACAGGCGGAGCGGCCCGGTTCAATCGACCGCGAGGGGCTGTTCAGGCGGGGCTCAGACCCCCAGCGCCTTGGAGGCGGCCGCCATCGACTCCGGCTTCACCCACAGGATGGCGCCGTAGCGCCCGCCACCAGCGCAGACCGCGTCGGCGGCGGTCACGTTGATCTTGGCGTCCGCGAGACGCTTCACGATCTCGGCCACCGCGCCCGGACGATCGGCGCCGTCGATCAGGAAGCACGGCTTCGGTCCCGTGACCGTGACTCCCGCCTCCTTGCACGCCTTGAGAAAGGGCTCCGACTTCTCCGGCACCAGATCGACCTGCGCCTTGTTGCCGGCCGCGGGGAAGGCCGAGAAGGCCAGCAGGTTGATGCCTCCCTCCCGCAGCTTGCTCAACAGCCGGAACCCTTCTCCCGGGGTGTCGGGGACCAGGGCGTAGAAGTAGTCGGCTCTACGAATTGTGTCGCTCATGGAACACCTCCTCGCTCCGAGGTCTCTATGGATGGACTTGACGCACGAGGCTAATCCTCCCAGGTTCGCGGGTCAAGTCGCGCCACTCGCGGGCCATGGTTCGGTGTCGCTCGAGCCGTTCCGCTCCCTCAGTTGGAGTTCCAGCGCGGCA
Source organism: Candidatus Cryosericum sp. (assembly GCA_035649235.1). GTDB lineage: Bacteria > Acidobacteriota > Polarisedimenticolia > Gp22-AA2 > Gp22-AA2 > DASRJX01. The sequence continues at coordinate 10,247 of DASRJX010000195.1, read as the reverse complement.
CGCGGCCAGGCGTCCACGGGGCGCCGGCCGCCTCGGCGGCGTCTTCGATCCGCTTGAGGTCCTGCTCGACGAGCACCCTGAGCTTGGAGAGCACCTCCGAGAACTCGGCGGCGGCGATGTCGAAGTTCGTCCTGTGGGTGCCGGTGGGTGCTGAGGTGGCGGACCAGTGGCCGCCGACGATCTGCTGCACGCGATCGGCGATTGACGGCGGGGTCGGCTCGTTGCGCTTCGCCCGCACGGTGTCGCCGCTCAGAGCGACGAGCAGATCCTTGAGGCGAGTCTCGAGAGCGACCGTGTCGTCCAGGAGGCGCGGGTCGGCTTCGGAAGTCTCGGGGAGCGCCTTCTTCAGATAATCGATGCGGTTCTGCGCCTCGGCGGCCGTCTCGACCGCCCCCAGGACCGCCCTCTGGAGCCGGGCGGTCTTGCGCTCGAACTCGAGCAGCAGCGCCCGGTCGGCAGGCGGCAGGGTTGCCGTGAGCAGGGGCTCGGCCGTGAAGGAGACTGGACCGGCCAGGGGCGTCGTCACGCGGGCGACCCGCTTCGCCAGGCTGACGCTGTAGGTCCCGGGGGCCGCGAGCGGCCCCTGCCTCGGATCCTGGAACGGGTCCTCCTCCCCGGGCTTGAGCTGCGTCGGGCGGGCGACGGGATACCGCAGGTCCCAGGCCACGCGGTGGAAGCCGGCGGTGACGGGGCCGGTGATCCGCCGGACCACGTGCCCGGCCTCGTCCGTGATCGTGGCGATGATCGCCGGGTCCTCCTCGCGATCCTCCGCCTGCAGCGCCTCCCAGGTCGGGTAAGGAACATCACCGCCCTTCTTGACGGTCTCCTTCTCCGCTTTCTGCCGCGCCTTCTTCTTCGTCAGGATCTCGTCCTTCACGTAGTAGGAGACGACGGCGCCGAAGGGAGGATTGGGCGCGGTGTAGAAGGCGTCCCCCTGGAAGGACTTGTCCTTCAGCCCCAGCGGGGTCGACTGGATGAACATGGCGGACGCCGGCACGGGATACAGGATGGACTCTTTCTCCAGCGTCTCCGCGGTCAGCCCGCGCAGCGGAGAGTAGTCGTCCAGGATGTAGAACCCGCGGCCGAAGGTGGCGACCACCAGGTCGTCCCGGCGCTTCTGGATCGCCAGGTCGCGGACCGCGATGATCGGCATCTTGCCCTTGAGCTGCACCCAGCGCCGCCCGCCATCGGTCGTGAAGAAGACGCCGAACTCGGTGCCGGCGAACAGCAGCCGCGGATCGCGATGGTCCTCGGCGAGGGACCAGACCGAGCCTCTCTCCGGAAGGTCGCCCGCGATCGAGGTCCAGGTGCGCCCGCGATCGCCGGACTTCAGGAGGTAGGGCTTGAAGTCGGCCATCTTGTGATTGTTGAACGCGGCGTACACGGTGTCCGCGAGGTGCTGCGACGGGACAACGCGCGACACGTAGGTTCTCTCCGGCACCCCGGGGAAGACCTCGACCTTGCGCCAGGACGCGCCGCCGTCGGCGCTCACCTGGATCAGGCCGTCGTCCGTACCGACGTAGAGGAGCCCCTCGGCGAGCGGCGATTCCGCCAGCGCCACGATGTTGCCGTAGAAGGAGGTCGAGGCGTTCTTGGCCACGCTGTCGACGCCGAACACGCGGCCCATCACCTTGAGGCGGTTGCGGTCGATGCGGCGCGTCAAATCGGGGCTGACGGGGCGCCAGGCGTCGCCGCGGTCGTCGCTGCGGAACAGGCGGTTGGCCGCGAAGTAGAGCCGCGTGTGGGAGTGCGGGCTGATGATGAGCGGCGAGTCCCAGTTCCAGCGCAGCCCCTCCTCTCCCTTTCCGGGCTGCGGCTGGATGTCGATGATCTCGCCGGTCTTCCGATCGTGGCGCACCAGGACGCCGTGCTGGGCCTGCGAATAGACGATGTTCGGCTCCTCCGGGTCGACCTGACTCTGGAAGCCGTCGCCGCCGACGGTGACGAACCAGTCGGCGTTGGTGATGCCGTGCGCCGTGATGGTGCGGGAGGGGCCGCCGAGCGTGTTGTTGTCCTGGGTGCCGCCGTAGACGTTGTAGAACGGCCGGGCGTCGTCCACGGCGACCTTGTAGAACTGGGCCACCGGAAGGTTCGCCTTGAACTCCCAGTTGGCGCCGCGATCCCAGGACTCGTAGACCCCGCCATCGCAGCCGGACAGGAGGTGATCGGTGTCGGAGGGATCGATCACCAGCGCATGGTTGTCGACGTGCTTGGCCCGCTCGCCCACCTTCGAGAAGGTCTTCCCGCCGTCCTCCGTCACCTGCATCCAGGTGTCCATCGAGTAGACGCGGCCGACGGCCTTCGGGTCGGCGATGATCTCCTGGTAGTACTGCGGGCTCGTGCTCATGTACTCGCTCATGCGCTCCCAGTTGCCGCCGGCGTCCGTGGAGCGGAAGAACCCTCCCGCCTTGTTGGCCGCCTCCACGAGGGCATAGACCACATTCGGGTCGGCGGGGGAGACCGCCAGGCCGATCCGCCCCATCTCCTCCTTGGGAAGTCCGTTCTCGACCTTCTTCCAGGTCGCGCCGCCGTCCATCGACCTGTAGAGCGCCGACTCCGGCCCGCCGTCGATCAGGGTCCAGACGTGTCTGCGGCGCTGGTAGGCGGCTGCGTACAGGGTGTCGGGGTGGCGCGGGTCGTACGCCAGGTCGCTCACGCCGGTGTTCTCGCTCACCGTCAGGACGGCCTTCCAGGTCTTGCCGCCGTCGGTCGTCTTGTAGAGACCGCGATCCCCCCCCGGGCCCCAGAGCGGCCCCTGCGCCGCCACGTAGACGACCTGCGAGTCACGCGGGTCGATGACGATCTTGCCGATGTGCTCCGACGCCTTGAGCCCGACGTTCTCCCAGGTCGTGCCCCCGTCGTAGGACTTGTAGACGCCGTCGCCGTAGCCGACGCTCCGCTGGCTGTTGTTCTCGCCCGTTCCGACCCAGACGACGAGCGGGTTCCTGGGGTCGATGGCCAGGCAGCCGATGGAGTAGGACCCCTGCGTGTCGAAGATCGGCGTCCAGGTGGTGCCGGCGTTCGTGGTCTTCCACACGCCTCCCGAGCCGACGGCGACGTACCAGATCGATCCGTCGGACGGGTGGACGGCGATGTCGACGACGCGCCCCGAGGTGACGGCGGGGCCGATGCCGCGCAGCTCCAGGCCGGTGAAGGTGTCGGCTTTGAGGCGGTCCTCCTGCTTCTCCGACTTCCGCGGCTTGTCCGCGGCGGGCGTCGCCAACGCCTGAGCGGGATCGAGGAACGCCGCCAGGAAGGCGAGGGCAGGCAGGATGGCTCGGAACGCACGGAGTTGGCTCACGGGATCTCCCTTTTGTAAGAGTGACAGCGCCTTGTAGCGGAAATCGCCGTCCGATTCAAGCCCGGCGCGGATCCGCGGCCGCCGGGTGCCGGCCTGCCTTGACGATCGCCCCGCGCATCCCTAGGTTCCAGCAGGGACAGAGGTCGCGGAGACCCGGGGGGGGACCGATGCGGACGGCGGCGAAGGTCGGGCTTTTCGGGCTGGCGGTTCTCGCTCTGCCTCTGCCGGGCCGGGCCGGCGGGCTCCAGGATCGGCTGGAGGCACGCTGGCGCGGCGCCTGGGTCGTCACCAGCGCCGAGACCTATTCGGATTGCGCGGGAGCCTACTCCGACAACCGCGTCAACGGCCGCTACGTCAGCAGTCGCAGCCGGCAGCGCTTCCGCCCGGGCGAGCTGGCCAAGGTCGACAGCGTCGATCTGAAGCGGTCGCGGTTCGATCTGCGCCTGACCTTCGCCGAGCCGATCCTGGCGTCGCACCAGGACGGGCCGTTCACGCTGCTCGACGAGGCATCGTGCCGGGTCGAGTTCCAGATGGAGGTGCCCCGGGAGATGGTCAAGAGCGAGGACGTGGTCGGGATCGAAGGGCTCCTGCGTCCGGTCCTGCAGCGCCACGCCACCGAGGATGCGGCCCGCGCCTCGTCGGGATGGAACCACCGCGAGCGCGAGCCCTATCCGCGCGACTACGAAAGGACGCTCGCCGAGCACGCCGCCTGGAAGGCGCAGCAGACGAACGCCGCCGTGCAGGCGCGCCTCGACGTCCTGGTCGACGAGACGTCGCGCATCCCGGAGAGGATCGGTAGCGACCCCGACTACCTGGCGGGGTTCGTGCAGGGAGTCGAGGCGGGCAGGGCGCCGCACCCCGTCTCCTGCCCCGACCTGCTGCGCGGCATCACCGTCGCCGCGCCCGCGCCGCCGTCGGGTGCCGCGGCCCATGCCGCCTCGAACGACCGGCAGGCCCGCCGCGACCGGGGCTACCAGGACGGCGCGCGCCTCGCGCTGGGCCTCGACGCCATGCGCCGGCTGCCCGGGTGCTTCGTCACGGTGCCGGAGCCGCCGCCGGCCCGCGCCGCGTCGAGCCGCTGAGGCGGGTCACTTCCGCGGCGGCCAGCTCCAGCCGATCATCGGTCCGAACTGCGAGTAGTCGGCGTCCCCCTCGACGCCGAACAGCGAGATGTCGCTCCCGCCCATGAACCGTCCGTGCAGGCCGAGATTGAAGTGCGCCGTGAGGCGCCAGTAGACGCCCCCCTCGATCCAGGCGCCGATCGAGTCGTCGTCATCGTCCGCGGTGCCGGAGAAAACGGTGTCGATCTCGTAGGTGGCCGTCACGAACGACAGGCCCCCTGACAGGAAGGGGCGGGTGCGTCCCTGCGTCTCCCAGACCTTGGCGACCCCGAAGCTGAGCTCGCTCACGGCCGCCGTGATCTCGTCGAGCGGAGGGTTGTCGAACTCCTCGACACCGGCCGAACCGTGCAGTCCGAGCGCGATGTGGATCGGCCAGCCGCTCTCCCCGAAATCGACCGTGCCGCCGAAGGCGTATTGGGACTCCACGGGATCCCACAGGTCCTTGTCCAGCCAGCGCGCCGAGGCGGGGTAGAAGTTCAGGTTGACGTCGCCCGCCAGGGCGGGCGCGGCGAGTGCCAGGGCGGCGATCCCGAGGACGAGACGGCGGAGCGTTTCTAGCATGAGGCCCTCCTGAAATGGGGTGGTATCATGCCACGTCATGGAGCGTTTGCAGCAGAGCCTTCTCGATCTCGTGGTCGCGACCTCGACCCAGCTCCCGCCGGACGTGCGCCGGGCGATGGCGAAGGCTCTCGAGGGGGAGTCGGCCGAGAACCGCTCCGGGGAGGCGCTGTCGGTCATCGCCTCGAACATCGACACGGCCTCCGAGTGCGAAGGCCCGATCTGCCAGGACACCGGCTGGCCGACCTTCGAGGTGAGAACGCCTGTCGGCGTCAGCCAGATCGCCATCGAATCCGCCATCCACACGGCACTCGCCGAGGCGACGAAGCGCGGCAAGCTGCGCCCCAACTCGGTCGACTCGCTGAGCGGCAAGAACAGCGGCGACAACCTCGGTCCCGGGACGCCGACCCTCCACTTCCGCCAGTGGGAGAGCGCCGACGAGGTCGAAATCCGGCTGCTGCTCAAGGGCGGCGGCTGCGAGAACAAGAACATCCAGTACTCGCTGCCTCAAGAGCTGCCGCACCTGGGGCGCGCCGATCGGGATCTCGACGGCGTGCGCAAGTGCCTGCTGCACGCCGTGTGGCAGGCGCAGGGGCAGGGGTGCAGCGCCGGGGCCATCGGGGCGGCGATCGGCGGCGACCGGACGACCGGCTACGAGCACGCCAAGCAGCAGCTGTTCCGCACGCTGGACGACGTCAATCCGGACGCCAGGCTCCAGGCGCTCGAAGACTACATCATGGACAAGGCCAACCTCCTGGGCATCGGCACCATGGGGTTCGGCGGCAACGTCACCCTCATCGGCTGCAAGGTCGGGGCGATCAATCGCCTGCCGGCGTCGTTCTTCGTCTCGGTCGCATACGACTGCTGGGCCTTCAGGAGGCTCGGCGTGATCCTGGATGCGCGGACCGGCGCGATCAAGCGCTGGCTCTACCGCGACGACCGCCCCGTGGAGAAGGTCGCGCGCGCCGGATCGCGCCCGTTCACGGCGGGCGTGCCGCTGCGGCCGCCCCTCGACGAACGGGCGATCCGGAGCCTCAAGGTCGGCGACACGGTGCTCATCACCGGGCTGATCCACACCGGCCGCGACGCAATCCACCATCATTTGATGAAGCACGATCCTCCCGTCAGCCTGAAGGACCAGGTGCTGTACCACTGCGGCCCCGTGGCGCTGAAGGACAACGGGAACTGGTCGATCACCGCCGCCGGGCCCACCACGAGCTACCGCGAGGAGCCGTACGAAGCCGACATCATCGCCCGCAGCGGCCTGCGGGCGGTCATGGGCAAGGGGGGCATGGGCCCGAAGACCCTCCAGGCCCTGAAGGAGCACGGGGCCGTCTACCTCAACGCCATCGGCGGGGCGGCGCAGTACTACGCGCGCTGCATCGAGAAGGTGGAAGGGGTGGACCTGCTCGAGCTCGGCGTTCCCGAGGCGATGTGGCACCTGAGGGTGAAGGATTTCCCGGCCGTCGTCACGATGGACGCCGCGGGCCGCTCCCTGCACGCCGACGTCGAGGGGGCTTCGGCCGGCATCCTCAAGACCATGGCCGCGCCCGTGTTCACGACCTGAATCCGGCGGGCGGGCGGTTCGTGAGCGGCTTCAGCATCGACCTTTCCGGACGGGTCGCGATCGTGACCGGCGGGTCGCGGGGCATCGGGCGCGCCTGCGTCGAGATGCTGTCCGCCGCCGGCGCGACAGTCGTCTTCTCCTACCACCGCCATGCGGCGGCCGCCAGAGCACTCGTCCGTGAGGTCACAGCACAGGGCGGCCGGGCGCTGGCCGCCCCCGCCGACGTCGGCCGGGCCCAGGACGCGGACCGGCTGATCGCGGCCGCGCTCCGCCGTTACGGCCGCGCCGACATCCTGATCAACAACGCCGGCATCTGGGAGCCGCCCGAGGGTCGCCGGCTGGAGCGGCTCTCCGCCGCACAGTGGGAGCGGACCCTGCGCATCAACCTGGACGGCGCCTTCTATTGCACGCGCCGCGTCATCCCGGCGATGAAGCGCCGGCGCTGGGGACGCATCATCAACGTCTCCTCCACCGCGGGACAGCGGGGCGAGGAGCTGCACGCCGACTACGCCGCCTCCAAGGGAGCCCTCATCTCCTTCACCAAGTCGCTGTCGACCGAGCTCGGTCCCTGGGGCATCCTGGTGAACGCCGTGGCCCCGTGGTGGGTCTACACCGACATGAGCCGCAAGACGCTCGACCGCGAGGCGCGCCGGGGCACCCCGTCCGACGGCGAGACCTCTCCACTCGGCCGCGTGGCGGCCCCGCGGGAGGTCGCCGGACCTATCCTGTTCCTCTGCTCCGACCTGGCCTCCTATATCACCGGCGAGATCCTGAACGTCAACGGCGGGTCCATCCTCTGCGGGTAGCCGTGCCGGCACTATAATCAGGCGCACCTGGCGGCAATTCGGAATCGTCCCTCGGAGGTCGCGATGTCGAGATCTCAACTGACGCGTCGAGGATTCAACGGCTTGATCGGAACCGCGCTTGGCGGAGCCCTGCTGGCCGAGACCCGGGCAAGCGCCCAGGGCCGGAAGCCGCCGGCCGGCGAGGCGGTCCAGTCCGGCGCCATCCACCTGGACTCGAACGAGAACCCGTACGGCCCCTCGCCGCGCGCCCTCCAGGCTCTCGATCGCGCCCGCGGTGTGGCCGCGCGCTATCCGGACGACCTCGAGGACAAGGTCACCGAGGCGATCGCCCGGCTGCACGGCGTGCGTCCGGAGAACGTCCTGCTCGGCTGCGGCTCGGGGGAGATCCTGCGCATGGCCGACATGGCATTTCTGCAGACGGGGCGAACCGTCGTAGCCCCGAGTCCCACCTTCGAGGCGGTCCTGCACTACGCGCGCGTGACGCGCGCCGACGCGGTGACCGTGCCGCTGACCGCCGATTTCCGGCACGACCTGCCCCGCATGGCGGCGGCCTGCGACGCCCGCACCGGCCTGGTCTACGTGTGCAACCCGAACAACCCGACGGGCACCATCGTGAAGGGGGACGAGCTGGACGGCTTCCTCCGCGCCGTTCCGGAGAGCGCCGTGGTCCTCGTCGACGAGGCGTACCACCATTTCGTGGAGGACCCGGCCTACAGGAGCGCGGCGGACCAGATCGGGCGACACGCGAACCTGGTGGTCGTGAGGACCTTCTCCAAGATCTACGGTCTCGCGGGCATGCGCCTCGGATACGGCCTGGGGCCGAAGGAGAGGGTCGAGGCGATGCGGCCGCACAAGACCTGGAGCAACGCCAACGCCGGGGTCCTGGAAGCCGTCCTGGCCAGTCTGGAGGACCCGGCGCACGTGGAGTCGGAGCGCCGGCGCATGAACGACACCCGCCGGTTCCTGTGCTCTCAGCTGGAGAAGGAGGGACGGCGCTACATCCCCTCGCACGCCAACTTCGTGATGATCGACCTCGGGCGCGACGTCGGCGAGGCGATCGAGGCGCTGCGCGCCCGGCAGGTGTTCCCGGGGCGGCGGTTCGCCGCCATGCCGAACTGGCTGCGCGTGTCGATCGGCACGCGCGAGGAAACCACGGCCTTCCTCGTGGCTTTGCGGGAGGTGGCGCCGATGGTGAAGGCGAGCGCCGCCTAGCCCTTGCGCTCCGGGCGCGCAACTCGGCATACAGGCTGCACGGTGGCATGGCGTGGCATGACGACGCTTCGGCCGATACCGGTTGCGGCGGCCCCAGAACCGGCGTATATGGGGTATTAAGAAGACCCCATCTCGAAGCCCAGAGCGGGGCGGGGGCCGGGCCGTTGGGAGGATGCATGCGGCCAAGGCTGAAGTTGCCCGGAGCGTTAGGCCTCATCCTGCTGGCCACGGGGACCGGTCTGGGTGTGCCTCCCGGCGATTCGATCCCCTTCGAGCCCATCGTCACGGACGTCGGACGTTCCCCGCGGGACTCGGCCCTCGTTGACTTGAACGGGGACGGCACGCTCGACGCCGCGCTCGCCGACGGCCCCTTCAACCAGATTTCGGTCCTTCTCGGAAACTCCGACGGGACGTTCGCCGTCGCTGGGAGCTATTCGTTCGTCACGGCGGTGGCCGGGGTCGCGGCGGCGGATATCGACGGCGACGGGGCGCTCGACATCATCGGGACGCGACAGAGTCTCGACCTCGTCGGTGTCCTCAAGGGGAACGGTGACGGCACCTTCCAGCCAGCCTCGTTCCGCTCCGCAGGTGACGGCCCGCGCGCGATCGCGACCGGTGACTTCTCCGGGGACGGCATCGACGACGTTCTGGTCGCCAACGAGTTCTCGAACGACGTCTCCTTCTTCAGGGGCTCCGGCAGCGGGCTCCTTCCCGAGGTCCGGCTCGCCACCGGGACCCGGCCGGTAGCGATTGCCGCCGCGGACGTGAACGGCGACGGCGCCCTGGACGCCGCCGTCCTCCTGAAGACGGCGAAGCAGGTCGTCGTGCTGATGGGGAACGGTGCGGGGAGCTTCCCGGCGTCGTACACCGTGCCGCTCGCGGGAGATCCCTCCGACCTCGCGCTGGGGCGAATCGACGCCGACAGTCTCGTCGACCTCGTCGTCGACTACTACTGCGGGGACCAGTTCTGCCTCACCTCCGGGACGGTGGCGATGTTCCGGGGGCTGGGGGACGGGACGTTCCAGGCGGGGCCGACCTTCCTGCCGGGGAAGCGCGCTGAGTCGCTCGGCCTCTCCGATCTGAACGGCGACGGCCGCCTCGACGTCGCGGTCGACACCCAGCAGGACGTGGCGATCCTGCTCGGCGCGGGTGACGGGAGTTTCGCCCTCGCGGATCGGGTCCTCGCCGGCAGTGCGCCGGACAGCGTGGCCCTCGGGGACGTCGACGCGGACGGCCATGTCGACCTGACGGTCGTCGGCGGTGGCGCCGGAACCTTCATCGCGATCCGCGGGCGCGGCGACGGGACCTTCCTCTACCCGGCGCAGTTCTCCACCGCGCCCGACGCGCAGCAGATCGCGATGGGGGATGTCGATCTGGATGGAGTCCTCGATCTGGTGGTCGCCAGCGCCGACAGCACGAGCGGCAGCGGGGTCGAGGCCTCGCTCCTCCTGGGACGCGGCGACGGAACGTTCGACCCGGAGGTCAAGATCCACACCGGTGGCGGACCGCTGGCCGCCGTCGTGGCCGATTTCAATGAGGACGGTCGGCCGGATGTCGCGACCGCGAACGCCACGAACTCCGGCGACGTCTCGATCGTGCTCGGCCACGGCGACGGGACGTTCGCGCCGGAGGCCCGTCTCCCGGCCGGGACCACGCCGCGCGACATCGCCGCCGAGGATCTC
>DASRJX010000194.1:0-7941 GCA_035649235.1 Candidatus Cryosericum sp. | reverse complement strand
CCGCCGCCATTTGCCACGCCCATGCCCACCCCGCCTCGTTCCGCCGTGTCGTCGTCCAGGCCTGAACGCGGCGCGGGCCGCGCGCGGCCCCTGCTCCTGGCACTGGCGGCGGCGGCCGCCGCCGCGCTGGCGGCGCTGGTGATGGTGTGGGTCCCGTCCGGCGTCACCGTCATCCGATCCTGGCGCGGAGGCGGCACGCCCGAGCTGCTGCCGCCGGGGATCTGCTGGAGGGTCCCCTTCCTGCAGCAGATCGAGCGCTTCGAGGGGGGGGTGATCAGCGTGCAAGGCACGGTCGAAGCCGCCTCCCGCGAGGGCGCCGGCGTCGGTCTGCCCTTCACGGTGACGGCCCGACCTCCTTCTCAGGAGCTGCTCCGCCTGAGCCGGTCAGGCGGCAGCGGAGGCGCGCGCGGCGGGCTGGCGGACCTCGTGGTCGGCAGGCTGAAGGGGCAGGCCGCGGGCCTCGGAACGTACGACCTGGCGTCCGGCGCGTCCCGGCCGGCCCTCGAGAGCCGGCTTCGCGAAGTGCTCGGGAGCGACCTGGGACCCGGCCTGGAGATCAGGATAGGCGATCCGGTGGTGTCACCCGAAGTGAGGGCCTCCTTCGAGCGCGAGGCGATCTACGGACGGCGCGCCGAGACCGGGATCCAGATCCTGCTCATCGGTCTCGACGGCGCGGACTGGGACGTGATCGATCCGATGATCGCGGCGGGGGAGCTGCCGCACCTGGCGCGCCTGAAGCGCGAAGGGGTCTGGTCACGGCTGCGATCCTCCGTGCCGAGCCTGTCGCCGCTGCTGTGGACCACGGTCGCCACCGGCAAGTCCCCCGATCGGCATGGCATCAACGACTTTCTGGTCCTCGACCCCGCGAGCGGCCGGCGCGTTCCGATCAATTCGACCTTCCGCAAGGTGCGGGCGTTCTGGAACATCCTGTCCGAAGCGGGGCTGCCCGTCGACGTGGTGGCCTGGTGGGCGACTTGGCCCGCCGAGGCGATCCGGGGGAGCATGGTCTCCGACCGGGTCGCCTACTCGACCTTCAACCTGTCGACCATGGAGGCCCGCGCCGGGGCGGTCCATCCTCCGGCCTACGGCGCGACCGTCGACGCCCTGAGGCTGCGCCAGGAGCAGGTCACCTATCCCCAGGTCGCCCGCTTCCTGAAAATCGGCGAGGCGGAATTCCGCTCCGCGCGCGCCGCGGCGGCCGGGGGATCGCCCCAGTCGGAGCGCCAGGAGTCGATCAACGTTTTCGTGCGCGTCCTGGCGGCGACCGAAACCTATCGTCGGATTGCCCTCGATCTGCTCCAAGGCGACGGCCCGGGCTCGCGGCTGTTCGCCGTCTACTTCCAGGGTGTCGACGAGGTGAACCATCGTTTCGCCCATTGCTCGCCACCTAAGGCGAGGCTCTGCCAGGAGGCGGACTACCAGAGCTTCCGCTCGGCCGTCCGGGAGTTCTACCGCTACCAGGACGGCATCGTGGGCGAGATCATGGCCCGGCTGCCACGCGCCACGACCATTGTCCTGTCGGATCACGGGTTTTCGAGCGGGGAGGGGCGGCCCGACGACGTCAAGCCGTTCATCGAGGGGAAACCCGGGCTCTGGCACGACATCACGGGCATCTTCATCGCACGGGGGCCGGGTCTCGCCAAGGGGCAGGCGCCTCCGGTGACGCTCTACGACATAGCACCGACCCTGCTCTACCTCCTGGGTCTGCCGGTGGCGGAAGACATGCCCGGAAAGGTCCTCGACAAGGTCGTGGCGCCCGACTTCCTGGCGGCGCACGCCGTCTCCCGCGTCCCTTCGTTCGAAGGTCTCGGGCCGCCGCGCGGTGGAGAGGGCGCCGCGGAGGAGACGAGGACCTCGGCTCCCGCGGAGGGCGGCGGCGAGGAGGAAATCGTCGAGCAGCTGCGCTCCCTCGGTTACGTCGGCGGACCCGAGCACGGGCCCGCGCCGGCTCCGCAGACCGGCTCCGCCGGCGTTCCGGACGCATCCTCCCCGAGCGCCGCCGCCGGGCCCCAGGCGGGCGCGCCAGCGGGCGGAGTTCCGATGCTCCTCTATCACACCAACCTGGCCACCGTGCACCTCGGCAAGCGGCAGCTCGATCAGGCGGAGGCGGAATTCCTCAAGGCGCTCGCCATCGACAGGAACGCTCAGCCGGCCCTCATCGGCCTGGCGGCCGTCTATGAGCAGAGAGGCGAGCCGGAGCGCGCCCTGGAGCTGCTGCGCGGCCTGGTCCACTCCGATGCCGTCTACGCTCCGGGGCGCATGACCAAGATGGCCGAGCTGTACGTAAGGCTGGGCCGGCCCTCCGACGGCGTCGCCTATTTCGAAGGCCTGCAGGGCCAGGGCGCCCACTGGGAGGAGGGGAGGAGCACGGCGCTGGGGATGGTGTATGCCGCCGCCGGCCGGCCGCAGGACGCGGAGCGCGCTCTGAAGCGGGCTCTCGCCGTCGATCCGGCCTGCGTCCCGGCCATGCAGGAGCTGTTCCCCCTGTACGATTCCCAGGGCCGCGCCGCGGAATTGGAACCCCTGCTGCGACGCGGGCTGCAGAAGGAGCCGCGATCCGGCATGTTTCACAACTGGCTCGCCCTGGTCTTGAAACGCACCGGGCGGCTTCGCGACGCCGAGATGGCGTTCCGGCAGACGCTCGAGGTCGCTCCCGACCTCATCGGTGCCATGGCGAACCTGGGAGGGCTCTATCTCCAGGAGGGCCGCGCCACCGAGGCGGTCGCGATCCTGACGAGCGCCATCGAGAAGGAGCCGCGGAACGTCGAGTCGCGCGCCAACCTGATCGTCGCCCTCGGCCTGGAGCGCAACCTGGAGCAGGCGCGCAGCCAGCTCGCGACGGCCGAGGAGCTGGGCCAGCACGTGCCGGTGCTGTACAACGCGCTCGCCTACGCGCTGCACGTGAACGGCCGGCAGCAGGAGGCGCTCGAGACGCTCGGTCGATCACTCGCTCTGGCGCCGCAGCAGGCGGACGCCCTGCGACTGCAGCAGGAGATCGAGCGCGGGAACCCCGTTCCCGGGGCCGCCTACAGGTGACGCCATGATCGCGAGGCTGCGGGGAACGCTGCTCGACAAACGGCCCGGTCTGGCCATCGTCGACGTCGCCGGGGTCGGCTACGAAGTGACCATCCCGCTGCCCACTTTCCGCCTCCTCGGCGGGATCGGCGGCGGCGTGGACCTCCACGTCCACACGCACGTGCGCGAGGACGCGCTCCTGCTGTTCGGCTTCGCGACGCCTCTGGAAAAGGAGCTGTTCGTGCGACTCGTCGGCGTCAACGGCGTCGGTCCGAAGACGGCGATCGCGCTGCTCTCGGGACTGGGGGCGGAGGACCTCATCGACGCGCTGAGCCGGCGCGATCTGAAACGGCTCTCCCAGGTGCCCGGGGTGGGCCGGAAGACCGCGGAGCGGATCGCCCTCGAGGTGGCCGACCGTCTCGACGCACTGCAACCAGCAGGCGGGGGGACCGCCGGGCGCGACGGCGCCGCGCGAAAGGACCTGCGCGCGGACCTGATCTCGGCCCTCGTCAACCTCGGCTACAATGCGCGGGTCGCTTCGGAAGCTGCCGAACGCGCTCTCGCGGACGCCCTTCCCGGGGCGGCCCCTCCGGCGTTCGAGGGGATCCTCAAGGGCGCCCTGCGAAGTCTGCAACGCTAGGCCGGCGGAAGTCCGCCGTCTGAGGCGCCGGCCGTGAGCCGGCCCGGAGGTGAGACGCTTGGCGGAAGAGACCAGGAAGCCGCGCTCAGGAGCGGGACCCCGGAGGACTGAAGGCGCCGGGAGTCGAGGGTTCGGAGTTCCGGCCCCGGCGGAGGACCAGGATCGCCTGCTCGATCCAATCGAAGTCGCGGAGGATCGCGCCGAGGATCCGGCGCTCCGCCCCCGCAGCCTCGACGAGTACATCGGGCAGGAACGGATGAAGGCCAACCTGCGCGTCTACATCCGCGCAGCGCGCCAGCGCCGGGAGGCGCTGGACCACGTCCTGCTGTATGGCCCGCCGGGCCTCGGCAAGACCACGATCGCCAACATCCTGGCCACCGAGATGGCCGCATCCCTGCGCTCGACCTCCGGCCCGGCCCTCGAGCGGGCGGGCGACCTCGCTGCCATCCTCACCAGTCTCGAGGGCGTCGGGATCCTGTTCATCGACGAGATCCATCGCCTCCACCCCGCCCTGGAGGAGATCCTCTATCAGGCGATGGAGGACTTTCGCATCGACATCGTGATCGGCCAGGGGCCCGGCGCGCGCACCGTCAAGATCGACCTGCCGCGCTTCACCCTGGTCGGGGCGACGACGCGCCTCGGCCTGATCACGGGCCCCCTCCGGGACCGGTTCGGCATTGTCCATCACCTCGATTTCTATCCGGCTGAGGAGTTGATCCGCATCGTCCAACGGTCGTCGCGCATCCTCGGGATCGACATCGACGACGGCGGCGCCGCGGCGATCGCCCGCCGGGCGCGGGGCACGCCGCGGATCGCCAACCGGCTGCTGAGGCGCGTACGCGATTTCGTGCAGGTGGAGGGCGACGGGCGGATCACCGGCGCGGTCGCCGACCTGTACCTCGAGCGGCTCGAGGTGGACCCCTACGGGCTCGACCGTCTCGATCGCAAGATCCTGCTGACCATCCAGGAGAAGTTCGACGGTGGTCCCGTCGGTGTCAACACCATCGCGGCGGCGATCGGGGAGGAGCCGGACACCATCGAGGAGATCTACGAGCCCTACCTGATGCAGATCGGCTTCCTCGACCGCACGCCTCGCGGGCGTCGCATCACCCGCCGGGCGATGGACCATCTGCGGCTGAGGCCCGCGCGCGGCCAGGCCGGTCTGTTCCCGGAATCCTGACCGCACGGACAGGCGCTCTCACCTGCGCCTTCACGCCGTGGCTGCGTCGGCCACGCAGACCCGGTTGCGACCCTCCCGCTTGGCCCGGTACAGGGCCCGATCCGCCGCCTCCAGGACCTCGACCTCGTGCTGACCATTCTCCGGCAAGGAGGCCACTCCCAGGCTGATGGTGGCCCGCGGCGGGGGCGAGGCCGAATCGTGGAGAGGCGCGTTCTCGATGGCGTGTCTCAAGGTTTCGGCCACCCGCGACGCCGCGTCTCGGTCGGCCCCCAGCAGCAGCGCCGCGAATTCCTCGCCGCCATAGCGCGCCAGGAGGTCCGAGCGCCTGAGGAGCCGGGCCACCGTCTGCGCCACGTGGCGCAGCATCGCGTCTCCGGCGAGATGCCCCCAGGTGTCGTTGACCCGCTTGAAATGGTCGACGTCGATCATCACTATCGCGAGCGGCTTCCCGGTGCCCCGCGCGCGGCCCGCTTCGCGCACCAGGGTCTCCTGGAAGTGTCGTCGGTTGCTGATCCCCGTCAGCCCGTCCACCTCCGCCATGCGGCGGGCGGCCTGCAGCAGCCTCTGGTTGTCGACCGCCACGGCGACGAGGCTCGCCAGGCGCTTCAGGACCTCGAAATCCTCCGGATCGTAGGCGTGGTCCCGCCGGCAGGCGACGCGAAAGGCCCCGGTGACCCGGCCGCGGGATCGCAGCGGGATCGCCATGTCGGATCGCATCCCGGCCCCCGGCAGGCTCTCCTTGAAGCGGAGCTCAGCGCCGATCTCGTTGCGCCAGAGTGCGCGATCGCGCGTCACCACCCATCCCAGGTGATGCGACGTGTCGTGAGGCAGCCGGTCGCTGTCGCGCCGTGCGGCTCCCTCCCGCTGCAGCACCTCGGTCACGGCGACGATGCCATCCTCCATCAGGCCGATGGATGCCGCATCGACCGGGAACAGGCGGCCCAGCTCCCGGGCGATCGTCTCCAGAAGGCGATCGAGATCCTCGGCTCCGGCCGTGGCGGAGGCGATCTCCAGCATCGAGATGAGCAGCGCCGACTGGTCCACGTAAGGATCTCCGGACCGGGTTGCGGGAGTCGTCAGCGTGAGCCCGGAAGGCCGCTCCCCCCGAGGCCGACTTTCCTGTAGCCGTCCGGGTCGATCGCGACGGTCTCGAAGCCGGCGCCGAGCACGGCCAGGAAAATCCGCTCGCGGAGGGGACCCTCGAGAGCGCGCGGGATCTCGGCCGGGTCGAGCTCGACGCTCGCCCCCTGGCCACGCAGCCTGACCCGCACTTGGCGGAAGCCGAGGGATCGCACGGACTCCTCCGCGGCCTCGACCAGGCGCAGCGCCTCCTCGGTGACCCTGGTCCCGACCGGGATACGGGAAGCGAGGCAGGCCATGGCCGGCTTGTCCCAGGTCGGCAGCCCCAGATCGCGCGAGAGACGTCGCACCATCTCCTTGTCGAACCCCGCCTCGAGGAGCGGAGCCCGGGCGCCCGCCTCCGCGGCGGCGATCATCCCGGGCCGATTGTCGCCGAGATCGTCGGTGATCGCTCCGTACAGGAGGGTCTTGCCGTCGTGCGGGGCCAGCTGCCGCAGCACGCGGAACAATTCCCGCTTGCAGAAGTAGCATCGCCTGCCGTCGTTGGCCTGGTAGCCAGCCTCGAGCATCTCGTGCGTCGGCACCATCTCGTGCCGCACGCCGATGAGGCGCGCCAGGGCCTCGGTCTGCTCGCGCTCCGAGGCGGCAAGGGACGGAGAAACGGCCGTCACCGCCAGCACGTCGGCGCCCAGCACGTCGTGGGCCACACGCAGCAGGAGCGTGCTGTCGACGCCTCCCGAGAAGGCGACGACCGAGGGGCCGATGCCGGCCAGGATCTCCCTCAGGAGCGGGAGCCGGTCCTCCATCCCGATTCGAACCTCCGCAAGAGGCCCAGCCAGCCGGCATGCAGCGCAAGAGCGCCGACGACCTTCGCGAGATCGAAGAGCGCGAAGGGAAGAACCCCGGCGCGCCAGGCCGTGCCGACATCGCCCGCGACGTGGGGGAGCAGTCCGGCGAAGCCGCTGAGGTGAATGGCGGTGAGGCCGAGCAGGAGCGCTCCGAGCCGCCGCCACAGTCCGGCTCCTTCACCCGGCGCGATCCTGCCGACGATCCAGGCCGCGGCGATGAAGCCGGCAAGATAGCCTCCCGTCGGTCCCAGCAGATAGGCCGGTCCGGTTCCCGGCAGCGCGAAGACCGGCACCCCTCCGAGCCCCAGGGACACATAAATGATCTGGCTCAGACATCCGGGGCCGGCCCCGAGGAACAGTCCCGCCATGAGCACGGGCAGAGTCTGGAGCGTGGCGGGGACCGGCGTGCCTGGGAGCGGAACCGCCACGCGGGCCCCCAGGCAGGTCAGGAGGACGAAGACGGCGACGCCGATGGCCAAGGAGGCCGGGCGCGCCAGAGGCACCACGCCGGCGTGCTTTTCCGGGCGCCGAGAAATTGCGGTACCAGCATGATTCATGGCCTCAGTCTCCACCTGGCAAAGCCTCGTCGACGAGTCGCCGGACGGTCGGAAAGCGGTGCATTTTAAAGCCCTTTTCAAGGGCCTGTCAACGCGGACGCGGCCTTCTCAGGCGACGGATCTTCGATAACAAGTTTTTCTTGACAGCCCAGAGCCTTGACCGTATATGAGCGCACGGCAAGGCGGTCCATCATCGCCGGATTCGCCGGTCTCTTGTGCCAGTAGTTGCTCGAAACCGTAGCCGGTTCGCCGTAACAGAGCGGAACTCCTTCCTCTCGAAGGGGTTTCGATTTTATCGGGAAACAGACTCGCTTGCACCCAACGCAACTTAGTTCCTGCCGAACGAGGAGGATCGCATGAACGCTCTCTTCGCGCCTGGGGCGAAGCGCAACCGAATTCTGGCTGCCTTCGGCCTGACCCTGCTTCTGGCCGCTCCGGCGATGCTTGTATGGGCCAGCCGGCCCTACATGCAGAACCCGTCCGACGAAAGCGCAGCGGAGTTGCGCTACCAGGCGGAGGAGGCGCGGCGTCTGTCCGCTGTGCCTCTGCCACCGGGGCACATGCCGTTGCCGGAGAACTCGCCGTTCGGCGGGGCGTTCCGCGCCAAGCGCGCCTCGGGCG
>DASRJX010000193.1:0-14893 GCA_035649235.1 Candidatus Cryosericum sp. | reverse complement strand
ACGACGGCTCCGGCGACGCCTGCCAGCCGTCCCTGATCCTCGCGGGGATCCGCGAGGACGGCGGCGAGCGTCTCGAGGTGTCCGTGCGTGCGCGCGATCCCCAGGGCGATCCGCTCCAGGGCCAGGTCGACCTTGTTCCCGAAGAGGCCGGCCTGCCCGGCCTGACGCTCCCCTTCACTTCGGTGCTGCCGCGCCTGACGGACATCGGCGGCCTGGCGGCCGGCCGCCGGTACAGGCTGATCCTGACGGTCACCGACGGCTCGACCAACCCGGTCAGCAGGGAGGTCGCGTTCCTGCACCAGGAGGAGACGATCCTGGTGCTCGACATGCCGCCGCGGGCGGTCCTGTCGCCGCCCGCGACCGCCGAGTGCGACCGGCCGCTTTCGGGAGGTGTACGCCTGGACGGGAGCGGATCGAGCGACGAGGACTCGACGCCGGGCACCTCCGACGACATCCTCTCGTACCAGTGGTTCCGAGCGGACGCCGACGGCAGCCGGCAGCTGCTCGGAGCGGGACCGGTCCTCGAGGCTGTGCTCCCGCTGGGGGAGAGCGGGATCGTCCTGCGGGTGACCGATGCCGCAGGCGAAGCGGCCGAGGCGGAGGCGCCGGCACTGGTACGCGACACGGCGGCGCCGACGTTCTCCCTCACCGTCCTCCCGGCGGTCCTCTGGCCGCCCGACCACAAGATGATCCCGGTGCGCCTGGTCGGGCTGGTGGCGGACGCCTGCGATCCGGCCCCCGGTCTCGAACTCCTGCAGGCCACCAGCAGCGAGCCCGACGACGCTCCCGGCGGAAAGGACGGCAATACGGCCGGCGACATCGGAGCCGTGACCCTCAAGGGGGCGGAAGGGGTGCTGCTGCTGCGCGGCGAGCGCGACTCCTCCGGACCGGGGCGGATCTACACCATCACCTGCCAGGTCCGCGATCGGGCCGGCAACGCGACGAGCGCCTCCGCCACGGCGAGCGTGCCTCGCACCCTCTCCGGACGGTAACGCCTCGAGTCAGGGTGCGGGAGCGCCGGGCGACGCGCGCAGCACGCTGTCGCGCAGCGTTCGTGCCACGTCCGACCCGAGAGCGCGCCAGACTCCCTGCTTCTTCTTCCGTTCCACGGCGTCGCGGCTGTAGCGGGCGCTCGACACCAGACGTCCTTCGGGCGAGAAGAAGTGCGTCCGTCCGCGTCCGCCGAGGACGACGAAAGCGCCGCTGCGCTCGTCCAGAAGGAACGCCTCCGGACGCGCGCCTTTGATGTCCTCCAGGGCCATGCGGGTGGGACGCTCTCCGGTCTCGTGCCGCTCGTCGGCGTGCGCCGTGCGGCGGGTTCGCCCCTTCACGTCCTGCTCGAGGCGCCGCGCGAGGCCCTGCAGGATGCCCATCACCCGGTGCTCCAGAGCCGGTCCCCTCCCGCCGGAATGTCGTGACCCCGGGCGATCCAGGCTCGACAGGGCCGCCTGCGTCCAGCGCACGGCACGGCGCCAGGGGAGGTCCTGCTGCCGCTCCCAGAGGAGCGCCAGATCGGATCCGTCCGGTCCCGTTCCCAGCAGGTTCAACCCGATCCGGGAGCGCCCGCCGGCGCCGCCCGACGCCACGGCCTGCAGGGTCAGCGCCAGCACCCCCCGGCCCTCGCCGGCCCGCGTCGGGAGATTGAAGAACCCGGCGATCACCTGACCCAACAGCTCGCGGCCGCCGCTCTGGAACGGCGGAAGAAGCGCGGCGTGCAGCTCCGACCGCCCCTGCAGGAATGTGATGAAGGCGGGCGGCTCCTCGAACAGTCGATCGACCTCGGCGTGGCGGAGCTCGAGGCAGTGCTGCGCGAACTCCCGCCAGCAGGGGACGCCGGTCGCCCCGTAGCCGATGAACACGTGGCGGCTCGTCGGGGGCCGGGAGTGATCGCAGGCGGCCGCGGCGCAGCGGTGACAGAAGGCCTGGCCGGGCTGGAAGGCGGCGGCCGCCTCGATCGCCGCGTCGATCTGCCGCTCGATCGCCGCCAGGAGATCGCGTGGGAACGCAGCCGCTTCCTCCTGGCGCTCCGTCGCGATCAACGGCAGGCTCACCGTGATCGCGTGCAGGCGGTCCTCGACCAGATGTCCGCCCGGCTTGCGGCGAACGATCTCCCGCACCATCTCCCGCAGGGACGCCCGCACCGACTCGCCCAGCACCAGGGCCGGATCGCGCATCGATCCGATTATCGCAGACCGCCCCGCTTCGGCGGCACGCCGGCGCGCGGCGCTGCCCGGAGCATCTCCGTCCGCCGCCGCGCGAGCATCCAACCGATTGGACGGCGCGCTACATAAACAGCATTTATAAAATGCTATTGCAACATAACAGCAATCGGCGTACATTACCGGACGTCGCTGTTCCGCCCCGTTCTTCGAGAGGAGGTCGACAATGAGCCTCGACGATCTTCTAAGAGAAGTCATCGCAACGGGAAGGCTGGCGGAGCCGTTCACCGCGTCCGACGTGACGCGTGCGGTGGGGCTCGATGAGTGGCCGCTGACGAAAGTCCAGAACTTCCTGGCGCGCCACTGCATCGGGAACCTCGCCGCCACCACGCTGCTGGTCGAGCGCGTGGCGTACGGCAAGTACCAGCTGATCTACGACGGACCGCGCGAGGACGAGCCTGCGCGGTTCGACCACGGCCCGCAGGGGCCGTCGCGCCGATCGACACCGAGCTCTCCGGGCGGGCCCCAGTCCTGACCCCACCTTCACGCCCCCGGGACCGCCGCCACGGCTGTCCCGTCTCGGTGTTCTAGATCCCGGGCGCCGGTCGTCCGAACGGGACACGGCGGGCCGGCCCCGGGATGCATTATCATGTGGGCCCTCCGCGCCACGTCACCCTTGGAGGCCGCCGCATGAAAAGTCTCGTCCTGGTGAAGCAGGTTCCCAACTCCGATTCGCCGTTCCGGCTCGACGGGGCCGGGACCTGGGTCGATGAGAGCAACCTGACCTTCACCCTCAACGACTACGATCGGTACGCCCTCGAGGAAGCTCTCAGGCTCAAGGATGCCGGCCGCCTGGAGGAGGTTGCGGTTCTGAGCGTGGGACCGGAGCGGGCCGCCACGGCGCTGCGCACCTGCCTCGCGACCGGGGCCGATCGCGCGATCCACGTCAAGGACGCGGCGCTCGTGGGAGCCGATCCGCTTTCGATCGCGCGGGTGATCGTCGCCGCTATCGGCAAGGACGGATTCGATCTGATCCTGGCCGGGCTCCAGGCCGACGACGACAACCACACACAGATGGCGGGGCTCGTGGCGCGGCTCCTGGGGCACCCGTGCGCCACCGCCGTCATGAAGATGGAGCTGCGCGAGGACGGCTGCCTGCGGGTGGAGCGCGAGCTGGAGAACAACCGCCTCCAGGTCGTCGACCTGACGCTGCCGGCGGTGGTGGCGGTACAGACCGGGATCAACGAGCCGCGCTACGCCAGCCTCAAGGGGATCATGGCCGCCAAGAAGAAGGAGATGCGCACGCTGGCCCTCGCGGACCTGGGCCTCGACCCGGGACAGGCCGGAGCGCAGGCCTCGCGCCTGAAGACGATCCGGCTGGCCCCGCCCCCCAAGGGAAAAGGGGCGGAGATCCTGAAGGGAACGGCCGACGAGGTCGCCGGTGAGCTGGTGCGGCGCATCCGCGAGAAGACGGGGGTGATCTGATCATGGCCTGCAAGGTCCTGGTGGTCGCGGAGCAGGAAGGGGGGACGGTCCGGGAGATCACCTGGGAGCTCCTGGGCCTGGCGCATCTGCTGGCGAAGGGAGCCGGCTGGGCACCGGCCGAGATCAAGGCGCTCGTGCTGGGGCACGGGATCGAGAAGGCGGCGCGCGAGATCGCCGGGCGAGGCGCCCAGGAGGTCATCGCGGCCGATGGTGAGGCGCTGGCGAACTACACTTCCGACGGGTACGACCGGGTCATCGAGGCGCAGGCCAGGGCCGAATCTCCCGAGATCGTGCTGTTCGGGCACACGCCGAACGGCTGGGACACAGCGCCGCTGGTCGCGGCCGGCCTGGGAGCGCCGCTGGCGACCGAATGCTCGGCGGCGGCGTTCGAGGAGGGACGCCCCCGGTTCACACGGAAGGCGTTCAATGGCAAGTTCGTGCAGGTCGTCGACATGGGGGGCGCGAAGCCCGGCATCGCCACCGTGCAGCGAGGCGCCTCGCCACCGTGCAGCGTGGCGACGCAGGGGACTGTGCGGCACGTCGATCCGCAAATCGGCCCCGGGGATCTCAAGGCTCGCTTCGTGGAGATCCGGCAGGGGGAGTCGGGCGGTGTCGACCTGACGCAGGCGCAGGTCATCGTCGCCGGCGGACGCGGACTGGGCGCGGCGGAGAAGTTCTCCGTCATCCGCGACCTGGCTGCCGCCCTGGGCGCCCAGGTCGGGGCGAGCCGCCCCGTGACCGACTCCGGCTGGCTGCCGCACGAGCACCAGATCGGCAGCAGCGGGGTCACCGTGAGCCCCAAGCTGTACGTCGCAGCCGGGATCTCGGGAGCCATCCAGCACCTCGTCGGCATGCGGGGGTCGGGCTACATCGTCGCCATCAACAAGGATCCGGAGGCGCCGATCTTCGGAGTGGCGGACATCGGGGTCGTGGGAGACCTGTTCGAGATCGTCCCGGCGCTGACCAAGGCGGTCAGGGCCGCCCGGGGCTGACCCGCGGCCGGGCCGCGGTCATTGCCATTTCGGGGCCAGGACTCTAGAAT
Source organism: Candidatus Cryosericum sp. (assembly GCA_035649235.1). Lineage (GTDB taxonomy): Bacteria > Acidobacteriota > Polarisedimenticolia > Gp22-AA2 > Gp22-AA2 > DASRJX01. The sequence goes on along the minus strand of DASRJX010000193.1, from coordinate 10,207 downwards.
CGCGTGCGTCGAAGGAGGCCTGCGACCATGTCGAAGCGCCCGCGCGACGCGTCCGAGAAGGAGGGTCCGCCCATGAACCGCACCTCTGGATCGCCCGGCTGGACGGGTCTCCTGACCCTCGCCGGTGTGGTCGGGCTCTTGGCCGTCAGCATCGGCACCTGGCAGGAGATGCGCAAGAGCCGGCAGGCGCTCGACGACCGGCTGGGGAAGCTCGAGACCCGCCTGACGCAGATCTCGGCCAAGGTGGACTCGGTCGGATCGCGCGCCGCCGCCCCCGCGCAGCGCGGCCCCGATCCGAACAAGGTGTACCCGGTGAAGACCGACGGGGCGCCCGGCCAAGGTCCCCGGGAGGCGCCGGTCGTCATCGCCGAGTTCTCCGACTTCCAGTGACCGTTCTGCGCGAGGGTCGGTCCGACCCTCGATCAAATCCGGAAGGTGTACGGCGACAAGGTCCGGATCGTCTGGAAGCACTTCCCGCTGGACTTCCACGCCAAGGCCCCGCTGGCCCATCTGGCGTCGGTGGCCGCCATGGAGCAGGGTAAGTTCTGGGAGTTCCACGACAAGATGTTCGGCAATCAGCAGAAGCTGGAGCGCGCCCAGTACGTCGAGTACGCGAAGCAGCTCGGCATGGACGTGAAGCGCTTCGAGACGGCCCTCGACACGATGAAGGGCAAACCCCTGATCGACGCCGACAAGAACGAAGGGACGGCGATCGGGGTGAGCGGCACGCCCGCCTTCTTCGTCAACGGGCGCTTCCTGTCGGGGGCGAAGCCGTTCCAGGAATTCGCACAGGTCATCAACGCCGAGCTCACGCGGCTCAAGATCCCGATCCCGGCGGCGGCGCAGCAGCCGGGCTCGTAGGCATGAGCGAGCCGCGCCGGACCGAGCGCCTGCCGGACGGCCGTCTCGCGATCCTCTGGGACGACGGTCACCGGGCTCTCTACGATCCGCTGCCCTTGCGGCTCGCCTGCAAGTGCGCCCACTGCGAGGACGAGTGGACCGGCGAGCGGCGGGTCAGCGCCCAGAGTGTCCCCGCGGACGTGAGCCTCCTCGACATCAAGCCGGTGGGACGCTACGGCTTCCAGTTCCACTGGAGCGACGGCCACAGCGCCGGCATCTACACGTTCGAGCGCCTCCGGGCCCTTTGCGTCTGCGAGGGGTGCCGGGCCGCGCCCGGCCCGCGGTGAGCGCCGGGGTCGAGCCGCTCCGGCACCTCGGGCGCCTGCGCCTCGTCTCGGTGGGACTCAACGCGGTCATCGGCGGCGGCATCTTCGTGCTGCCGGCCGAGGTCACCCGGCTCGCCGGCCCCGCCAGCCTCGCCGCCTATCTGATCGCGGGCTGCGTCGTCGTGGGCCTCGGCTTGACGCTGGGCCGGCTGGCGGCGCAGTTCGACTCCTCGGGCGGGCCGTACGCCTACGTCCAGAGCGCCTTCGGTTCGTTCGCCGGATTCCAGGTCGGCTGGCTCTTCTGCCTGGCTCGCCTGACCGCCCTCGCCAACCTCCTGAACGGCGCCGCCCTCTACCTCGCGGCGCTCGTTCCCGCGCTGGCGGGGTCCTGGGCGCGCTCGGCGCTCATCGTCGGCAGCGCCGCCGTGATCGTCCTCATCAACGCGGCCGGGATCCGGCAGACCTCCGGCGCCGCCAACACGTTCGCGATCCTGAAGGTCGCGCCGCTCCTCGTCGTCGGCGCGGCGGGTCTGTTCCTCATGCAGCCGGAGCGGCTCGCTCCGGAGGCGGTGGCGCCGGACGCCTTCCTGCGCTCGGTGCTCCTCCTCCTGTTCGCGTTCACCGGATTCGAGACCCTGACGGTCCCGGCCGAGGAGGCGCTGCGGCCGCGCTCCGACCTGCCGATAGCACTCCTCCTGACGATCGGCTCGGTGTGCGGGATCTACGTCCTCGTCCACGCCGCAGCACTGGGTGGCCTGCCGTCGCTCGCTTCCGAGAAGGCGCCACTGGCGTCGCTCTCCGGAGCACTCTTCGGCGAGAGCGGCAGGATCGGCATGACTCTCGTTGCGGCCGTGTCGATGGTCGGATGCAGCCTGCTGAGCCTGTTCGGCGCCACGCGGCTGCTGTACGCCATGTCGGCGGCCGGGGAGATCCCGTCCTTCCTCGGGGCCTTGGATCCGAAGCGCAGGACGCCTGTCGTCGCCTCGCTCCTGACGGGCGGGCTCGGCGCCGTGCTGGCCATCCTGGGAGGCTACGCCTTCCTGGCCGCCGTCAGCTCCGGGCTGCGGCTGCTCATGTACGTGGCCTGCTGCCTGGCCTGTCTCGGCCGCGCCGCCTCGGATCCCGGGCGAGGGCGGGCCGTTCCGATGCTGGCCCTGGGGTCGATCCTGATCCTGCTCACGGCCTTGGAGCGCCGGGAAGTCGTCTTCGGTATGATCGGTATCGGAGCCGGGCTCGGGCTTTATCTGGCCGCCCGCCACGGGCGCCGCGGGTCGATGACCCGGAGGGAGGCTGTATGAGGAAAGGCACGAAAGTCGGCCTGACCATCGTCGTCCTGATGATGGCCGGCCTGATCGGCATAGGGTTCGTCGCCCGCCGGGCTCGACAGCCCGAGGCGGGGAGCGTCCTCGAGGTCGTGGTCGACAACGACCTGGAGGAGCAGGCGAGCCCCGATCCGTTCGGCGAGGTGTTCGGCAGCCGCTCGCTGACGGTGCGGGACTACGTCGAGGCGATCCTCAGGGCGGGCGAGGACCGGCGGATCGCCGGCCTCCTGCTGACGGTGAAGTCGCCCTCGGCCGGCGTGGCGAAAATCCAGGAGCTGCGCGAGGCCATCAAGCGTTTCCACGACTCCGGCAAATGGACCGTGGCCTGGACCGAGACGGCCGGCGAGTTCGGGCCCGGGACAGGGATCTACTACCTCGCGACCGCCTGCGAGACGATCTGGATCTCTCCCCCCGGCGACGTCAACCTCACCGGCCTGCGCTCCGAAGTCCCGTTCATCCGCGGCACGCTCGACAAGCTGAAGGTCAAGCCCGACTTCGATCACATCGGCAAGTACAAGAACGCGATGAACTTCTACACGGACAAGGCGATGACCGAGGCGCACCGCGAGGCGATAGAGGCGATCCTCGACAGCCTGTACCGCCAGATCCGCCAGGGGATCGCGGAGGGCCGCGGGATGACCGACGACGAGGTCGCCGCGCTCATCGACAAGGGGCCGTATCTGGGCCCCCAGGCGCTCGAGGCGAAGCTCGTCGACCGTCTCGGGTACCGGGACGAGCTGGAAACCTGGCTGAAGGAGAAGAACGGGGGCCGGCTGCCGTTCATCAAGACGCGCCGCTACCTGAAGGCGGGGCGCTACTGGAACCACGGCGCGTCGGTGGCCCTCATCTACGGAATCGGCGGCGTGCACCGGGGGGAGAGCGGCCACGACCCCCTCAGCGGCTCCGGGAGCATGGGCAGCGACACGGTCGCGGCCGCGATCCGGCAGGCGCGCGAGGATGACTCGATCAAGGCGATCGTCTTCCGCGTCGACAGCCCTGGCGGCTCGTATGTGGCGTCCGACATCATCTGGCGGGAGGTCTCGCTCACCAAGGGGAAGAAGCCGATCGTCGTGTCGATGTCGGACGTCGCCGGATCCGGCGGCTACTTCGTCGCCATGGCCGCCGACAAGATCATCGCGGAGCCGGGGACCATCACCGCCTCAATCGGCGTGCTCGCGGGCAAGTTCGTCACCAAGGATCTGTGGGAGACGTTCGGGGTCACCTCGGACTCGGTGCAGCGCGGCCGGCACGCCACCTTCTTCTCCAGCGAACAGCCGTACAGCATCGAGGAGCGGTCGATCTTCCGGGGGTGGCTGGAGCGCATCTACAAGGACTTCGTCGGCAAGGTGGCCCAGGGTCGCGGCAAGAGCTTCGACGAAATCCACGCCATCGCCCAGGGGCGCATCTGGTCGGGCGAGGACGCGCTGAAACTGGGGCTCGTGGACGAGGTCGGCGGCCTGCCGGCCGCGGTGATGCGCGCGGCGGAGCTGGCCGGGCTCGATCCGAAGCAGGGAGTCAAGCTGGTGGAGATCCCGGCGCCGAAGTCCTTCCTGCAGGAGCTCTTTTCGCGTGACGACCGGCTAGGCGAGACCGTCGAGGCGCTCCGCGAGCGCCTGCGGCTCGTGATCGAGGAGGGCCGCCTGGGGGTGGAGCAGGAGCAGGTCCTCCAGATGCCATACGTCCCGCGCGTCTGGTGAGCAGCGGACCGCCCTCTAGCCGCCTCCGATCTCGAAGTCCAGCCCCGACTGGCCCTCGTCGACCGCCACCTTGACGGTCAGAAAGGCCGGGGAGGCGGGGAGGGGAGTCGGGGCTCCGGCCACCGGAACCAGCCGATAGATGCCGGGGGGCGGCAGGGCGGCCTTCCAGGCGCCGTCCGCTGCGGGGCGCACCCGCCCGAACTCCTTCACGATGCTGTTCGGACCGTAGAGCACGATCGCCTCCACCCGGGAGCGATCCCCCTTGATCCGTCCGCTCAAGGTGGCCGGCTCCGGTGGGCCGGGCTCGGGAGGAGCTGGCGTCGAGGGCGCCGGCACTTCGGATGACGCCACGGAGGGCGCCGCAGCCGCAGGTGACGCTGCCGCTGGTTCGGCTTTGGACGGGGCCGCGTCCGCGAGCGCCGTGCTGTTCGGCGCTTCCTGCGGTGGCGCCGGCTCCGCGGGTCTCGTCTCCGCGGGCGTCGGCTCTGCCGCCGTCGGCTTGGCGGCTTGCTGGACGGAGGGAGCCGGCGCCGGCGTGCGGAAGCCGAGCACCTCGCCCGCCGGGAACAGCGCCATGACCAGATCGCCTCCCGCCGCGGGGAAGGCGAGCGTCCGCACCTGCGCGGCTCCCGCCAGACCCGGGGGAGGATCGACGGGCCAGATCAGCGCCTGGGTGGCGCAGTCGAGGTAGGCCAGCCGGTCGCTGCCGAGGACCGCCGCCACCCGCCCGTCCTCGGACAGATCGAGGGCCCTGGCTTCGAAAGGGAGGCGGACGACCGTGCTCGCGTCGTCGGTCCGCGCCCGCCGATCGCTGTCAGCGCGGGCCGCGATCGCGGCCGGGTTGAACAGGGCCACCTCCTCCCCCCGGGCCACGCACAGGGTCCCGTCGCCCGAGCGGATGACCAGATCGCGATTGGGCCCCGGCGAGCGGTAGTGCCAGGACGAGATCAGCGGATCGGTGGTGAAGGACTGGATGCGATTGACGATCGTGACGAAGAGACGCCGGCCGTCCGGCTGCACAGCGATGCCGGACGGCTCCGAGGAGAGCTGGGCGCTGCCCAGGAGCCGTCCCTCCTGGAGATCGATCTCGTGGATCCAGAAGCGACCGGCCACCGCGTTCTCGCCCGGCGTCAGGTGCCGGGCCAGGACGTAGGCGCGGCTGTCGTCCGGATTGATGGCGAGGTCGTAGGGCTCGCCATCGAGGGGTATCTGGTGCAGGGCCCTCGGGGCCGTCCCCCGGACGTCGAGGATCAGAGAGAGACCCTCATGGCGGCCACGCCCCTTCCCGGCCCCCGTCACGGATTTCATCAGGAGTAGGAGGCGCTCCCCGTCGGCGTAGGCCTGGAGGACCTGGGTCACGGGCCCCTCCGGCAGATCCCCGCGGGGCTCCGCCGGCGCCACCCGGGGGGAGGAGCCGTCCCATTCGTAGATCAGGCCGCCGCTGGCCACGTAGCGGGGCGGGGCCGGTCCGGCCTGGACCTCGGCGGCCCCAGTCGGACCGGTGGTCGGCCCCACCACGAGGAGGGCGGTCAGGACGACCCTCGTCTTGCGGTTCACAAACGCAGTCTAGCAGACGCCGCCGGGCGCCTCGGTTTCGGCACCGCACCGCTTACACCGCCCGTTGCGCCCGTTTATCGATCCGGATACAATCGCGCGATTCTCGACAAAGGAGAGGGCGCCAATCATGAGGAGTCTTTTCGACCCCGTTGACGACATCAAGCTGCCGGAGGAGCGGCAGAAGCGGGATTACAAGCCGTTCTTCAAGTGGGGCGGGCTGGCTCTGGCCGTCATCCTCCTGGTCGGCGGCGGCTGGTTCACTTACGACGCCCTGAAGCCGAGGAAGCTGGTCGAGAAGCCGATCCCCCTCTCTCCCGAGTCGCTGCTCACGGAGCTCAAGGACGCCAGGGAGGACATCGACAGCACCACCCGCGACATCTACGCCCGCATCCAGCAGTTCAACCAGCGCATGGAAGTCCTCGGCCGTAAGCCGATCTCGTTCTCCCAGGTCTTCCTCCAGGGCCTGAGCGCCGATGAGGAGCAGGCGCTCGACCAGCTGGTCAAGGAGGAGAAGGACCCCTCCTACCGCGGCGTGCTCGGGCAGGTCGTCGAGGACATGAAGAACATCCGGGACCTGCAGAAGAAGGTCAGCGACCTGGAGGCCACGCTCCCCGGGGAGGGTACCGAGGTCAAAGCGGGCGACACCCACATGAAGCTGGCCGAAGAGTTCCTCATGAAGCATCACAACATCCCGCAGGCGCGGGCCAAGGAGCTGGTGGCGCGCCTCAACATCATGGACACGGGCATCCAGAAGGGAAACCGGGCCTACTTCTACTACGATCCGGCGCGGGACTTCTTCGGCACCTGGGTCTCCCAGGGGGACGCCAAGAGCTCCCCGCTCGCCATCACGCGGGCGCGCGAGATGAAGCTCATCGGCGAGCGCGACCACGCGGTCGCCCAGGCGACGGACCTGGAGGGGAAGAAGGCGGAGCTGGAAGAGGTCCTGGCGAAGCTCCAGGAGGACATCCGGGCTCTCGAGGTGCGCAAGGCATCGCTCGAGTCGAACGTGGCCCAGCTCGAGGGGGAACGGAACGCCGCGCAGGCGGAGGTCAAAGATGTCAGCACGAAGTTGGACACGGCGACCAACTCGATGTTCTACGAGGCCGACCTCGCCGACCGGTTGAAGGCCCGCGGCGTCCTCACCACCTTCAACAAGGTGGAGAAGATCGCCGACGTGAAGTTCGCCTCCAGCCTGAATCTCAAGCAGTCGAAGTCGATCACGCTCAAGCCCAGCATGTTCGGAATCGATCGCATCCGCGACGTCCGGATCCTGCCCGCCTACTTCAAGGAGAAGCGCGAGCTGGACGTCAAGTTCGTCGAGGACGGCACGGTCGAGGTGACGGTCCTGAACGAGAACGCCCTCAAGGGACAGAGGGTCCTCTTCGTCGTCGAGAAGTGACGTGGCGCAGGACCCGGACGGCAAGGACTGTCCGGCCTTCGAGGACTACCCGCTCACCCGCCAGGAGTACATCAGCGCCATGGTGCACTTCTACCGCGGCGAGATGCACAGAAGCCAGATCTGGCGCCAGCGGCTCGACACCACGACCAACTGGGCGGTGGTGACGACCGCCGCGGTGGTGAGCTTCACCTTCGGCGACCCGACGCACCCGCACATAATCCTGTTGCTGGCGAACCTCCTGATCGGAATCTTCCTGATCCACGAGGCGCGGCGCTTCCGTTATTTCGCCGTCTACCGGGCCCGCGTGCGCATGCTGGAGGAGAACTTCTTCCTGCCGCTCCTGACGCGGCGCCTGATCTCGCCGATGAGCGGCTGGAGCGAGATGGTGGCCACCGACCTCGACCAGCCGAAGTTCAAGACCACCTTCTTCGAGGCGATCGGGTTCCGGCTGTCGCGCAACTACCTCTGGATCTTCTTCATCCTGATCCTGGCCTGGTTCGTGAAGCTGTTCATCCACCCGACGCAGGCCGCGAGCTTCCGGACCATCTACGATCGCATGGCGGTCGGCACGCTCGCGCCCTGGGTCGTGCTCCTGGCCTGCATCACGTTTCTGGCCGGCATCTGCACGGCCACGGTGGTGTCGTGGCGCCGCGGGGCCATGGACGTGGACGAGATCAAGGGGTTGGAGAAGGATCTGGCGCACTGGAGGCTCTGACCTCGGTAGCCGCGGCGGGCGCCTTCAGCCGCGCCAGGGCGCGCTCCATCCAGACGAGGAAGATCGACGAGGAGACGGCGGTCGCGGCGAGCAGCCCGAAGAGGAGTCCGAACAACGGCGGCTGCCCGAAGGCGCGGGCCGCGCCCATGCCCCCCAGTCCCAGCGGCACGGTCAGAACCAGGTAGCGCACCACCGCCATGACGAGCCCGGGGCGGCCGCGCTGGAGCCCTTCGAACACCGGGCGGCAGAGCTGGAACGGGATGCCGGCCAGGGCGGCGAAAGGCGCCACCCACAGGGCGATGCGGGTCAGCCTCGCGGTCACCTCGGACTCCGCCAGAGCCCTCGCCAGCGCGCCGCCGGTCAGGAGCATCGCCGGCAGGACGAGGGCCACGCAGTAGACAACCCCCGCCGTCATCGCCAGGCGCAGTCCGTCGCGGATACCCTGAATGTCCCCTTCCCCGTAGCGCCGCGCCACGAACGGCAGCACGGCGACCGAGGTGGCGATGATCGGCATCAAGACGAACAGCACGACGCGGTAGTAGATCCCGTAGGCGGCGATCGAGGAGGTGGCGTCCTCCTGGGTCGAGAGGAGCCAGTTCACGACCGACGTCTCGAGCGCCATGAGGACGTAGGTCAGAGCAGCGGGGACCGCCAGCTGCATGAGGGTGCGGAACGGGGCCGGGTCGAGGGTCGGATCGGTGTCCCGCCGCAGCGCCTTCCGGGCGTTCTCGTGCCGCGCCGCCTTGCGCAGGGCGTAGACGAGCCCGCCGAAGCGCCCGACGACGGTCGAGAAGGCGATCCCGAACACACCCCAGTGGAAGACGAACGTGAAGAGCGTGTTCAGCGCCACGTTGATCACGTTCGACCAGATGCCCGCCCACATCGTGGATCGGGTGTCGTGGTGCGCCTTGACGAGCGAGTCGGGGAGGATCGACCAGAAGGCGTTCAGGGCGGACCCGCCGATGAGCACGCCGGCATAGATGGCGAACAGCCGCGCGACCTCGGGGTCGAGGCCGAGGTGTGGCGCGGACAGGGCCGCCCCCGCGGCGATCAGGAGGAACAGCGGCACGAGCGCCCAGATGATCCGCCGGGTCGTGGCGAGCAGCTGCTCGATGCGGGCGCCCTGGCCGGCCCCCATCGCCTGCGACAGGTGGGACGTGAGTCCGGCCGACACGCCGACCCAGCAGGCGATCATCAGGAACTCGAAGGGGATCGACAGGCCTACCGCGGCGACGGCCGCATCGCCGAGCGTCGCGGCGTAGGCCGTGTCGACGAACGTGAACAGCGACCGCATCCAGAACGAGACGACGAGCGGCGCCGCCATGTCGAGGATGGAGGACTTCCGGGGCTTGTCGTTCGGGGCCGTAGTGGCCGGAGCGCTCGATGTCATGCCTGTCGTCGAAGCCCCGGCCGGATTCCCCGCGGGGCGGACCATTGTAATGCGCGAGCTTCGATGAGAGAGCCGAAGGCCGCTGTCGAGGAGGGTTCAGTCCTGCGACACGACCCCGCAGGCGCTGACCGCGGTCACCTTGTAGAAGAAGGACCTCGGATCGAGCAGGGCGCCGGGGTCGAGGAAGGAGGGCACGGCGGAGGTGAACATCTCCGGGCTGGAGAAATCGGGCGACGCGGAGCGCAGGATCTGGTAGGAGGCCGCCCCCGCCGGCGCGGTCCACCCCAGCAGCAGGTCATTCCCCGACTTGCTGGCCGCGAGCGTGCTGCCGACGTTGCCGGGAGGCGCCTGCGAGTTCACATCGCAGGTCCCGAACTGGAGGAGGTCCACCCGGAAGTCGTCGACGTCCCAGCCCGGCGCGTTGTTCGGGCCGCCGACCCAGTTGGCGGCGCTCTGGAAGCGGAACCGGAACTTCACGCTCGCGGCCCGACCGGCGTTGAAGGCGCTCAGGTCGAACGGCCCGGCGAGGGTGATCGATTTCGGGGCGTTGGCGTCGGTCCAGGAGGCGATCGTCTGGAAGGAGCCGTCGAGGTCGTGATCGATCTCGAAGTGCACACTGTCCGCGAAACTGGCGTTCATGTAGCCGTCGAAGCGGTGCGTGAAGCGGGCCGAGGCCAGATCCTGCCCGGGCGGCACGGAAACGCTGAACTCCAGGCTGTGGGCCAGCGCGTCCTGCGGGATCCCGGTGCAGTCGGCCTGGCCCAGATGCCAGTAGTGGTCCGAGCCCATCGGCTCGCAGATGTCGATCAGCCAGGCGGCGTCTTTCGCCACGCTGTGGTCTCCCGTCTCGACGTTGTCGAGGAGCGTGACGACGCCGGAGGCGGGATCGAGTCGCACCGGCTGAAGGTCGCGCATCTCCCAGCGCGCCCCGTTCGCGGCCTGGAGCGTGAGCGTGAGCGGC
>DASRJX010000192.1:0-14616 GCA_035649235.1 Candidatus Cryosericum sp. | reverse complement strand
CTTGATGAAGCAACAGCGGGAAGCCGTCACGGCCCTGGAGCGCGACACGGAGCAGATCATCCCGTGGGTGTTCCCGAAGCCGGACGGCTCCCCTATCGGGAGCTTCCGCAAGCGGTGGATCACCGCCTGCACGACGGCCGGGGTTCCCGGGCTCCTGTTCCACGACCTGCGCCGGAGCGCGGTGCGGAACCTGGAGCGGGCGGGCGTGTCCCGGTCGGCCGCGATGAAACTGACCGGACACCGGACCGAATCCGTTTATCGAAGGTACGCCATCACGGACTCGGGCGACCTGGAAGAAGCGGCGGCGAAGCTGGCGGCGCATCGGGTGGCGCAGGCGGCGGCCGAGGCGAAGCGAGAGAAGAAGGTGATCCCGTTTCCCGAGGGCGCCGGACGCGAACAGACACAGAACGATCACAATTTGCCCGATCCGGCACAGACGGCCCCGGAGTCGCATCCTGCAACGGCTTGACTGTGAATGGTTTACTGGTGGGCCTGGCGGGAATTGAACCCACGGCCTACGGATTAGGAATCCGTCGCTCTATCCACCTGAGCTACAGGCCCGTCCTGCATCCTCGCGACGACTCCAGAAGAGCGCATTGTAGACGTGCGCTTCGGGGCCGGTCAACTCCGCCAGACGAGGCGGCGCCGCGCGTTCCTAGAACTGCACGAGGCTGACGACGTCCATCCCGAGCAGCCGGGCCCGCCCCTCGAGGAACGTGAGCTCGACCAGAAAGCCGGCTCCCACGACCTCGGCGCCCAGGCGCTCCGCGAGCCGGCGCGTGGCGGCCGCCGTCCCGCCGGTGGCGAGCAGGTCGTCGACGATCAGGGCGGTCTCGCCGCGCGCCAGGGCGTCGATGTGGATCTCCAGGCGGTCCTTGCCGTATTCGAGGGCGTACTCCTCGGAGGCGGTCTTCCACGGCAGCTTGCCGGGTTTGCGCACCGGCACGAAGCCGGCACCGAGGGCCGCTGCGATGGCGGGGGCGAAGATGTAGCCGCGCGACTCGATGCCGATGACCTTGGAGATGCCCCGCTTGCGGAAGTGGGCCGACAACCGCTCGAGCGCCTCGCGCAGCGCCTCGCTGTCCTGGAGGAGCGGCGTGATGTCCTTGAAGACGATCCCCGGCTTCGGGAAGTCGGGGACGTCCCGGATCAGGCTCCGCAGATCGACGTGGCTCTTCCTGGGCCGTTCAGTGTCGGATTTCAAAGCGATGCGTCCTTTCCTCGAGCCTCGTGTCGGTGATTTCGACGTCGTCGACGCGGCCCGCGACAGGCCCTTGCCGCACCTGGGTGATGAAGGCCTCGAGATCGTCCTCGGGCCCAGCCGCGACGACTTCCACCCGGCCGTCGGGGAGGTTCCGGACGTAGCCGGAGAGGCCGAGGTGGCGGGCGCTCCGCTCGGTGAAGAACCGAAACCCGACCCCCTGGACGAGACCGCGGATCAACAAGCGCTTCGCCTTCATGAGAGCCGCGCGTGGTCGGGGCGAGTGGATTTGAACCACCGACCCCTTGGTCCCGAACCAAGTGCGCTACCAGGCTGCGCTACGCCCCGACCGTGATTGTGCGGCGCTGCCTTATAGCACGGGCCGGAGAAGCCCGTCAAACCGAGCCTCCCGCCGGTGGCGCTGCAGCTGGATCAGCACGTTCCGGCCCGGCCTCTCATTCGAGGGCCCGCTCCATGTCCCGGCGCACCGAGGGGTCCTGTTCGCGCCGGTGGGCCGCGTCGACGGCCCTCCGGGCGGCGCCACCCTGCGAACGCCCGAGCGAGAGCGCCGCCGTCGAGCGCACCACCGGATCCGGATCGTCCAGCGCCTCCACGGCCGCCGCCAGGGCCTCGCTGTCTTTCGTGTTGGCCGCCACGATCAGGGCATTGCGCACCAGACCCTGGCGTCCGGGACGCTCGAGGGCGGTGTCGCCGAAGGTCGCAAGGAACCGGCGATCGTCGGTCCGAACGAGATCCGCGAGGCTCATCGCCTCGAGAGGCGGGGCGGGCTGGAAGACCCGGTCGGCGACGGGCTCCACCTTGCGGTTCCAGGGGCAGACTTCCTGGCAGATGTCGCAGCCGAACGCCCAGTCGCCGAGGTCGGCGTGCCGTTCCTCCGGGATCGGACCGCGCAGCTCGATGGTCAGATAGGAGATGCAGCGCGTCGCGTCGACCACGTAGGGCTCGGTGATCGCCCCGGTCGGACAGGCGTCGAGGCAGGCGGTGCAGCGGCCGCAGTGATCGGCGACCGGTTCGTCCGGCGGGATCTCCCGGCTGGTCAGGATCTCGCCCACGAGGATCCAGGAGTCGCCGCGCGGGGCTATCAGGTTAGTGCTCTTGCCGAACCACCCGAGACCGGCGCGCGACGCCAGCTCCCGCTCGAGCACGGGACCGGTGTCAACGTAGGTGCGGGTCCTGGCGCCGGGAGCCTCCGATCGGAGGAAGGCCGCCAGCGACTCGAGACGCTCCTGGAGGGTCGTGTGATAGTCGCTCCCGACGGCGTACCGCGCGATGTGCCGAAGGAGGCCGCCCTGGGCTCTGCGGTCGCCCTGATACGGCAGGTAGGGCTGGGCCACCACCACGGCGCTCCGGGCCCAGGGGAACCGCCGGGTGAGATCGACGCTGTCGAGGGAGGTGCGATGCATCCACGCCATGGCGCCGGCATGTCCGCGGTCCAGCCAGCGGCGCAGCGCCGGAGCGTGATTCGAGGGCGCGATGGGAGCGACGCCGAGCGTCCCGAGCCCGATCTCGCGCGCCCGCTCGCGGAGCCGGGAGAGCAGCCCGCCGGATGCGCCGTGCCGCACGGGGCTCCTCCCTTCAGGCCAGCAGGCGGGCCGCCTCCGGGAGGAGGATCTCCCGCCGCCAGCGACGCAGGCCGGGGATGGAGTCGTCCTGCTCGAGGCCGGAAACGCCGCGCTCCGCGACCGCCTCCAGCGTCGATTGCGGGAACAGGACTCCGGGATCGAGGCCCAGGTCCGCGGATCGGTTCCGGCGCCACTCGCGCAGGCGCTCGACGCGGACGCGGAACGCGGCGGAGCGCCGCTTCCCCTGCCCTTTCGGCGGCACCGGGCGCTGGGACTCCGGCAGGAGGAGACCGCGCTCGGCGGCCGCCAGGACCAAAGGCCCGATACGCCTCCGCACCAGCGGAGTGAACCCCTTGATCCCGTCGAGATCGGACCCGGTGCGCGGCTTGCGGCGGGCCAGGGCGATGAGCGTCTCGTCGGAGAGGATCCGGAAGGGCGGCACGTCAGCGGAGCGCGCGCGCTCGTCGCGCACCGCGTACAGCTCCCGCAGGATCGCGGCCACTTCCGGCTCGAGGTCGCGCGCTCCCTTGAGCCCCCAGAAATCGTTGCGATCGAATTCACGGGGCGACCACGCGCGGCGCGCGATGTGCTCGAACTCCTCGCGCGCCCACGCCAGCCGCCCGAGCGCCTCGAGCTCCGCCTCGAGGACGTGGCTCAGCCGGATCAGGTGACGGACGTCCTCCGCCGCGTAGGCGGTCTGGCGAGTGGTCAGGGGGCGGCGCGACCAGTCGTCGCGCTGGCACACCTTGTCGAGCGTCAGCCCGAACGACTCTTTCAGGAGCCCCGCCAGCCCGATGCTCTTCCGGCCCAGGAGCTGCGCCGCGACCATGGTGTCGAACAGCGGCCGCACCTCGAAGCCGAAGTCACGCCTCAGGTAGAGCACGTCCTGCTCGGCCGCGTGCAGGACCTTGGGGGCGCCGGCCGCCTCCAGGAGCGGCGCCAGGGCCCGGGGCTCCTTGAGCGCCAGGGAGTCGATGAGGAAATCGGTCTGCCCGTCCGAGATCTGGACCAGACAGCACTTGTGGAAGTAGTGGTAAAACGAGTCGGCTTCGGTGTCGATCGCCAGGGAGCGCGCCTGGGAGAGGTGGCTGACCGCCCGCTCGAGGCCCGCTTCGGTGTCGATCCACACCGGCTCCGATCCGGTCGTCATTCGGCGAATCCCTCCGAACCGATGAGCCGCACGAAGGCGCACTCCCCCGCGTCCTCGACCCGGGCGCCGATCTCGGTTCGCACCAGCCGGCGCAGGGTCTGCCGGAACGCGCCGCCAACGGGAATGACCATCCGTCCTCCGATGGCGAGCTGCGACAGGAGCGTCCTCGGGACGTCGGGGGCGGCGGCGCTGACGAGGATGACGGTGAAGGGTCCCGCTCCTGGCCATCCCAGGGTCCCGTCCCCGATCCTCATCCGCACCTCGGTGACGCCGGCCCGGCGCCAGTTCACCCGCGCCCGTTCGGCCAGGGCGGGCAGCCGCTCGACCGTGAAGACCGATCCGGCCAGGCTGCTGAGGAGGGCGGCCTGGTAGCCCGACCCGGTCCCGACCTCCAGCACCGCGTCGCCCGGCCGCACGGCGAGCGTCTCGATCATGTGCGCGATGGTGAGGGGCCGGGAAATCGTCTGTCCGTGGCCGATCGGCAGCGATCCGTCGCGGTAGGCCCGCGCCGTGAGCGCTTCGTCGACGAACAGGTGGCGCGGCACCCTCTGGAAGGCCCGAAGCAGCTCCTCATCCTCGATCCCCTGGCGTCGCAGCTCCTCCACCATGCGCGTCTGGCGGTGGGCGAAGTCGTCCCCGCGAGCCGGACGCGCCCTCGGGGCAGGAGCCACGGGGCGGGGGCGGCTCGCGAGGGGGCCTGCTGGCCTCAGATCGTCAGCTGCCAGCGTCGCACCTCTTCCAGGACGCGGTGATTGGTGAGATCGAGGTGGAGCGGCGTCAGGGAGATGAGTCCCTCCGCCAGAGCGGCGAAATCGCTCTCGGCGTCGGCCTCCCACTCGGCCGGCGCCCCCCCGATCCAGTAGTAGGTGCGCCCCTTCGGGTCCTTGCGCTCGATGACCCCTCCGGGATAGAGGCGCTTCCCCTGCCGGGTGACCCGGACGCCTCGCGGCGCGCCGCGAGGCACATTCACGTTCAACAGGGTGTCGGGAGGGAGACCGCGGCGCAGCACCTCCTCCGACAGTCTCCTCGCGAACGCGGAGGCAGAAGAGTAATCGACGGGCCCTTCTCCGACCTGCAGCGAGATCGCGAACGCGGGCACGCCGATGAGCGTGGCCTCGAAGGCCGCCGAGACCGTGCCCGAGTAGGTGATGTCGTCGCCGAGGTTCGTACCCCGGTTGATGCCGCTCACGACCAGGGCGGGCCGCTCCGGAAGGATGCGGTGCACCGCGAGGTAGATGCAGTCGGTCGGGGTTCCCTGGACCGCGAAATGGCGCGGGCCCCGGCGCTCCAGGCGCAGCGGATGGTTGAGGGTCAGGGCGTGCCCCTGGCCGCTCTGCTCGCGATCCGGGGCCACCGTCCAGATCTGGCCGAGGGCGGCCAGACTCTCCTCGAGGACCTTGAGGCCCTCGGCCCCGAAGCCGTCGTCGTTGGTGATCAGGATGGCCACCGGTTCCATGTCATCGCCGGCGCCCGGGCGGGGCCCGGAGCCGTTTCAGGAGCGGACCCGCCGCGGACGAGCCGTGCGACCGGCGTCCCCCATGGGTCCCGCGCGGAAGAGACAGGATTGGTCGGGGCGGCTGGATTTGAACCAGTGACCCCTTGCACCCCAAGCAAGTGCGCTACCAGGCTGCGCCACGCCCCGATGGTACTACGGTGCAACGGAACGAGGACGAAGCTCCGTCGCCGAGTGGGGTCCCGACATCCTCGTTATTACTCTATATGACGGTCACGGCCGTGCCGCCCCTCGGAGTGCGGGCACTACGGGCGCGACGGCCTGCTTTGTAACATGGCGTCGGACGCCCGTCAACCACGACATGCTCCGCACCGTCCCGGCGCTCCGGGAGCGGCCGCGCGCTCCCCTGCAAAGCCGCCTCCGGCGCGTTGGTGGTGCGATCCGGTTACGACTATAATCCCGCCGTTGCGCGGCGCGGAGAGCCTGTCCACGGTCCCATGCCCGGAGGAGACCTCTCCCATGAAAGCGGTTCGCAAGACCGCCCCCCGGCCCGGAGCGCTCGACTGGTCCGAGGTGCCGGTTCCGGCCTGCGGTCCCGACGAGGTCCTGATCCGCGTCCAGGCCGCCTCCCTGTGCGGCACGGACGCCCACATCTATAACTGGGATCCCTCGATCGGAGGAAAGATCGCGGCGGCGACCGAGAACCTGAGACGCCCGCTCATCATCGGGCACGAATTCTGCGGCGAGGTCGTCGAGGTGGGGCGCGAGGTACGGGGAGTCGGCCAGGACTCGGTCGAGCCGATCCGCGTCGGCGATCGCGTTTCCGCCGAATCCCACATCGTCTGCGGGCGCTGCTACCAGTGCAGGAACGGCCAGTACCACGTCTGCGTACGGGAGAAGATCATCGGCGTGCACCGCGACGGCTGCTTCGCCGAGTACATCGCCCTCCCGGCGAGCTGCGCCTGGATCAACGATCCGGCACTGGTCCCGGTCGAGGTGGCCTGCGTCGAGGAGCCCTTCGGAAACGCCGTGCACGCGGCGACCGAATACGACCCGAGGGATCGCTGCGTCGTCATCTTCGGCGTCGGCCCCATCGGCCTGTTCTCCGTCATCGTCGCCGCCGCCGAGGGGGCGGCGCGGATCATCGCCGTCGACACGACGCCCTTCCGGCTGGAGCTGGCGCGTCGCGTCGGGGCGCACGCCGCGATCCAGACGACGCCGGCGCGCCGCGACGATCCCGCGGCCCGCGATCGGGAGCGGGAGCGGATCGTGGGGCTCGTCCGCGAGGCCGCCGCGCCCTGGGAGATCGACCTGGTCATGGAGATGAGCGGGCATCCCGATGCGATCGACGCGGCGCTCCGCGCGGTCCGCAGGGGGGGCAAGGTGGTCCTGTTCGGGCTGCCGAAGGACAGCGGCGTGACCTTCGCCCGCTACTCGGAGGACGTGATCTTCGGAGGCGTGACGCTTAAGGGCATCATCGGGCGCAAGCTCTACGACACCTGGCGCCGGACGCGCGCGCTGACCGGCCGCGCGGAGGTCCGCGACAAGATCCGGGCCGTCATCACCCACACGTTTCCACTCGTCCGGTTCGAGGAGGCGTTCCAGACGATGCTCGGCCGCGAGAGCGGCAAGGTCATCATGAAGGTGTCGGACGGTTGAGGGGCCGCCGCGAGGAGAGCGCATGAACCGCAGACTCAGGGCCTACCTGGATACCGAGATCGCGACCCTGCAGTCCAAGGGGCTTTTCCGCATGCCCCGCGTCCTGGAGAGCGCCGCCGGCCCGCGCGTGCGCATGGACGGCCGATCCGTCATCCAGCTCTCCTCGAACAACTATCTCGGCCTGGCGACGCACCCCAAGGTGGTGGCCGCGGCGCGCCGTGCGGTCGAGGAGTTCGGGGCCGGCCCGGGCGCGGTCAGGACGATCGCGGGGACGATGACGCTCCACCGCGAGCTGGAAGGACGCCTGGCTCGCTTCAAGGGGACGGAGGACGCTCTCGTCTTTCAATCCGGGTACACGGCCAACGTGGGCGTCGTCTCGACGCTCATGCAGGAGGGAGACCTCATCGTCTCCGACGAGCTGAACCACGCCAGCATCATCGACGGCTGCCGGCTCAGCAAGGCGGCGCGCGCCGTCTACCGGCACCTCGACTACCGGCACCTGCGCGACGTCCTGGAGGAGGCGCGCCGGAAGGACACCGGCAAAATCCTGGTGGTCGCGGACGGCGTGTTCTCCATGGACGGCGACATCTCAGACCTCCCCGCAATCGCGGCGTTGTGCGAGGAGTTCGACGCCATCCCGATGGTCGACGACGCGCACGCCACGGGCGTGCTCGGAAGCCACGGCCGCGGCACGGTCGACCATTTCGGGCTGCAGGGGCGCTGGGACATCCAGATCGGCACGATGTCGAAGGCGTTCGGCGTGATGGGCGGCTATGTGTGCGCCTCCCGCGCCCTGGTGGAGTTCTACGTCCACAAGGCGCGCCCCTTCCTCTTCTCCTCCTCGCATCCCCCGGCCGTGGTGGCCGCCTGCAGCGCCGCCATCGAGGTCATGGAGAGCGAGCCCGCGCTGTTCCAGAAACTTCAGGAGAACGCCCGGTTCTTCAAGGACGGCCTGAAGCGCCTGGGATTCGACATCGGGACCTCCGTCACGCCGATCACCCCCGTGATCATCGGCTCCGGAGTCAAGGCGGCGCGATTCTCGGAGGCCTTGTTCCAGGCCGGTGTCTTCGCCCAGGGGATCTACTTCCCCATGGTGGCCGAGGAGAAATCGCGCGTCCGCACCATCGTCATGGCAACGCACACGCGCGGCGACCTCGAGGAGGCCCTCGGCGCGTTCGAGACTGTCGGTCGTTCACTCGGGGTGATCTGAGGCGACCGCCTCAGTGGTGGCCGTCGCGCCGCCCGCCCAGGCGGCGGTCGGTGGACTCCATCAGACGCAGGATCTCCTCCAGCTCCCGGACGACCGTGCGGGCGGCGCGGTCGGGCGGCGGCGAGGCGCTGCGGGGCGGTTCGAACAACGACTCCATCGTCCCCGGCTGATCGGGCATCCCCAGCTGCTCGCGTGCGCTGGCGATAGAGCACCCTTCCTCGTGCAGCAGTCTCTTGATGGCGAGGACGAGATCGATGTCCTTGCGGCGGTAGAGGCGCTGTCCGGTGCGACTGCGCTGCGCTGCGAGCTGGGAGAACTCCGACTCCCAGAATCTCAGGACGTAGGGCTGCGTATCGGTGATCTGGCAGACCTCGTTGAGCCTGTAGAAGAGCTTGCGGGGGATCTCGTCCGGCATCGACCGCTCCTGTGAACGTCGCGCCCGGCCCGTCTTACGACGCACGGGACCGTGTCATGCTAGAAGAGCCCCTCCGGGGGTGTCAAGCCGCATCAGACGCGGCCATAGCGGTCCGCGAGCCGCACGACGTCGCCCAGCTCCGGAGTGCTGACCTCGAACAGCACGACGTCGGTTAGCGCCTCGAGGCGGTGCCGGGTGCCGGGGGGGAAATGGAGCGCCGCGCCGGGGTTCAGGATCCGCACGCGAAGACGATCCCCCCGGCCGACCTGCGCCCGCAGCCGCCCGGAGTAGAGATACAGGGCCTCGTCCTTCCGCACGTGGTACTGGAGGCTGAGCGATTCGCCGGCGCGGATGTTGAGGATCTTGCCCGCGTAACGGGCGGTGTGGGCGAAAATGATCTCCTCGCCCCAGGGCTTGCCGACCCTGCGGATCCTCCCGCGGAGCGCCCGGACCCTCATTCCTTCTCCAGATCGCGGTGCGCGGCGGAGACCGTGTACCCCTGCGCCCGGAGATCGAGGGCGATGGCCTCGCCGAGCGCCACCGAGCGGTGGCGGCCGCCGGTGCAGCCGATCGAGACCGTCAGGTAGCTCTTGCCCTCCCGGATGTACTGCGGGATCAGGAACAGGAGGAGGTCCAGGAGCCGCCGCCGGAAGCCCGCATACTCGGGGGCCGCCTCCAGGTAGGTGACCACCTCGGGATCGCGGCCGGTGAGGGCCCGCAGGCCCTCGACGAAGAAGGGATTCGGCAGGAACCGCGCGTCGAACAGCAGGTCGGACTCCGGCGGCACGCCGTGCTTGTAGCCGAACGAGAGCAGGGTGATGGTCATCGCCTGCGCGCCCGCCTGGGGCGCGACGTGCTCGAGGAGGTAGCGCCGCATCTCGTGCACGGTGAAGCCGCTGCTGTCGAGGATCAGATCCGCGAGATCGCGCAGCGGCGCCAGCATCAGGCGCTCGCGTCGGATCCCCTCCTCGAGGTTCCCCCCGGGCGCGAGCGGGTGCGGCCGGCGGGTTTCCGAGAAACGCCGCATCAACGTCTCGTCGTCGCACTCGAAGAAGATCAGGCGGAGGCGCCGGCCGGGCTCCGCCTTGAGCCGGCGGTAGATCTCCGGGAAGTCCCGCAGGAGGGTGCCCTCGCGCACGTCGACCACCAGGGCCGCCCGCTTGATGTCCTGGCGCGAGCCCGCGCACAGATCCGCGAAGACCGGGATGAGTGTGACCGGCAGGTTGTCGACGCAGAAATAACCGCCGTCCTCGAAGGTGCGCAGCGCCAGGGTCTTGCCGGACCCCGAGGGGCCGCTGATGACCACCAGCTCGCGGTCGCCCTCCGCGACGGCGGTCTGGGAGGTCGTCACGAAGCGGCTCTCACGCGCCGGATTCTAGGAAGTCGCCGAGGGGCTGTCAAGAAAGAGCGCGGCCCGGGCGACGCCGGAACGCCGCCTCGCAAGGTCGCCGGACGCTCATTGACCGGCCCCATCGGCAATGGTATCTTCCCCGGAGGCTCGTCCCGAATACGGGAACACGGGGGTACGGACATGGCAGCGAAGAAGGTCGTGCACATCGTCGGCACCGGAACGATCGGAGAGCCGTTGATCGGCCTGTTCGCCAGCAAGAAGGACACGCTCGGCTTCGACGAAGTGACGTTCCACAAGCGGACGCCGCTCCTCACCGATCGATCGAAGGTCATCAACCTCATGAAGCGCGGGGCGCGGCTGGCGTGCGACGAGTCGGCGCGTCGGGGCTTCCGGGAGCTCGGGATCGAGCCGGCCTACGAGCATCACGAGGCGCTCCGCCAGGCGACCGTCGTCATCGACTGCACGCCCTCCGATGTCGGGCTGCAGAACAAGAAGGAGCTCTACGAGAAGTACGCGCACAACACGCTCGGGTTCATCGCCCAGGGCTCCGAGTTCGGCTTCGGAAAGCCCTACGTCCGGGGGATCAGCGACCGGACCCTGAAGCACGGGCAGGACCAGTTCATCCAGGTGCTCTCCTGCAACACCCACAACCTGTCGGTGCTGATCGACCTGGTGGGCCTGCGCCCCGGGGGCGCGGAGAACTTCGTCGAGGGTCGCTTCGTCTGCATCCGGAGGGCCAACGACATCAGCCAGGACACGTCCTTCTGCCCCTCGCCCCAGGTGAACCGGCACAAGGAAGAGCGCTTCGGAACGCACCACGCGCGCGACGCCTGGCACCTGTTCCACCAGCTGGGCTACGACCTGGACCTCTTCTCCTCGGCGCTCAAGGTCAACAGCCAGTACATGCACGCCGTCCACTTCAACATCAAGGTGCGGAAGCCGACCTCGGTCGAGGCGCTGCTCGAGTCGTTCAAGAACGACGATCGGGTGGCCCTCAGCTACAAGCAGTCCGCCAACAGCGTCTTCTCGTTCGGTCGCGATTACGGACACTACGGGCGCATCCTGAACCACGCCGTGCTCATCGTGCCGACGCTGATGGTCCGGGACCGGACCGAGGTGGTCGGTTTCTGCTTCACGCCGCAGGACGGCAACGCGCTCATCAGCAGCGTCGCCGCCGCCACCTGGCTCGTCTACCCGGAGACGTACGAGCCGAAGCTGGCCTGCCTGAAGGACTCGATCTTCGACGAGGTCTGAGGCGCGGCGGGCCCGCGAGGGCGCTATCCCTGGTGTTTCCGCAGCACGACGCAGGCGTTCGTCCCGCCGAACCCGAACGAGTTGTTGAGCGCGTGGCGGATCGGCATGGCGCGGGCCCGGTTCGGGACGTAATCGAGGTCGCACGCCGGATCGGGCTTCTCGTAGTTGATGGTCGGCGGAGCCAAGTCGTGGAACACCGCGAGGGCGGTGATTGCCGTCTCCAGGCCGCCAGCGCCTCCCAGGAGGTGCCCGGTCATCGATTTGGTGCTGCTCACAGCGACCCGGCCGGCTCCGTCTCCGAACACCGCCCTTAGCGCCCGGCTCTCGACGACGTCCCCCTGCGGCGTCGAGGTGCCGTGGGCGTTGACGTAGTCGATCGCCGATGGCTCGATCCCCGCCGAGCGCAGGGCCAGCCGCATGACGCGGATCGGGCCGTCCCCGTCCTCCGACGGCGCCGACACGTGCCAGGCGTCCCCCGAGACGCCGTATCCCGCCAGCTCGGCGTAGATGCGCGCCCCGCGCCGCACCGCGTGGCCGAGCTCCTCCAGGATGACGATCCCCGCCCCCTCGCCGATCACGAATCCGTCCCGATCGGCGTCGAAGGGCCGGGACGCCTTATGGGGGTCGTCGTTGCGGGTCGACAGCGCGCGCATGGCGCTGAATCCGCCGACGCACAGCGGCGTGATCACGCCCTCCGCGCCGCCGGCGATCATGACGTCCGCGTCGTCGCGGCGGATGATCTCGAAGGCGTCGCCGATCGCGTGGGTCCCCGTGGCGCAGGCCGTGCAGGAGGCCTGGTTCGGTCCCTTGGCGCCGTACCGGATCGATACCTGGCCGGAGGCCATGTTGACGATCAGGCCGATGATGAAGAAAGGCGAGATGCGGCGGGGCCCCTCGTGCAGCAGCATCGAGTGCTGGCGCTCGATCGAGGGCAGGCCCCCGATCCCGGATCCGATGTACACCCCCACCCGCTCCGCCTCGGCCGCGCTGACCTCATAGGCCGCGTCCTTGAGCGCCATCTCGGACGCCGCCATGGCGTAATGGATGAAGAGATCCATCTTCTTGACGTCTTTTTTGGGGACCCAGTCCTCGGGGTTGAACCCGCGGACCTCGCCGGCGATCCGGCTGGGAAAGGCCGAGGGGTCGAAGCGGGTGATCGGGCCGATCCCGCTGCGCCCCTGCGTCAGGGCGTTCCAGTTCGCCTCCACCCCCAGACCCAGAGGCGACACCAGACCGAGCCCCGTGATGACGACCCTGCGCCGCATCGCCGCTCCGGCCCCTCAGGCGTGACTCTGGATGTAGCGGACCGCGTCCCCGACCGAGTGGATCTTCTCGGCGTCCTCGTCGCTGATCTCGATCTTGAAGGCCTCTTCCAGCGCCATGACGAGCTCGACGGTGTCGAGCGAGTCGGCGCCGAGGTCGTTGACGAACGTGGCCTCCAAGGTCACCTCCTCGGGGTCGACCCCGAGCTGCTCGACAATGATCGATTTGACCTTCTCCTCGATGCTTTGCGCCATCTTCGATCCTCCGTCTCTCCGACCGCAGCCCCGCGGCCGACGCGTCACTTGGTGTTCGCCGGTGGGCGGGTTTACCCGGGCCGGCCGATTATCAGGTGCCTTGACCTACATGTAAAGCCCGCCGCTGATGTTCAGGACCTCGCCCGTGATATAGCCGGCGCCCGGGCCCAGCAGGAAAGCGACACCCTGGGCGACGTCCTCGGGAGCGCCCAGGCGCCCGAGCGGGATCTGGCCGATCAGGGCCTCCCGCGCGCGCTCGGCGACGGCCCGGGTCATCTCGGTATCGATGAACCCGGGAGCGATGGCGTTCACGGTGATCTGGCGCGAGGCCACCTCCCGGGCGAGCGCCTTGGTCAGCCCGACGAGGCCCGCCTTGGCGGCGCAGTAATTCGCCTGTCCCGGATTCCCCATGAGCGCGACGACCGAGCTGATGTTGACGATGCGGCCGTAGCGCGCGCGGATCATCCCTGGGAGCACGGCCCGGGTCGTCTCGAACGCGCCCGTCAGGTTGGTCAGCAGCACCCGATCCCATTCCTCACGCTTCATGCGCATCAGGAGCGCGTCCCCCACGACTCCGGCGTTGTTGACCAGGTGATCGATACGGCCCGAAAGACCCTGAGCGGCCTCGATCCCCGTCCTGACCGACGCGGCGTCGGAGAGATCCATGGCCACGGCGTGCGCGCTCACGCCGTGCTCGCGGCAGAGCGCCGCCACCTCTTCGAGAGCCTGAGCTTGGCGGGAGGCCAGGACGAGGTCCGATCCACGCGCCGCGAGCGTCAGGGCCGTGGCCCGGCCGATGCCGCGCGACGCGCCGGTGATGAGCGTCACGCGGCCTTTCAGATCCTGGAGGCTCACGGCCGCACCGGAACGCCGCCTGCAAGGGCGGCCACGGTCGCGTCCAGGCTCTCGGCGTCCTCGACGTGGTGCCGCGCCAGTCCCGGGAGGATGCGCTTCGCGAGCCCGGTCAGGACCTTCCCGGGGCCCACCTCGATGATCGCCTGCACGCCCATCGCCTCGAGCCGTCGCACGGTCTCAACCCAGCGCACGGGCGCGGTCACCTGGGCGACCAGCGCCTGACGGTGGCGATCCGCCGACGTCTCCGGATGCGCGCTGACGTTGTTGATCACCGGAAAGACCGCATCGCGCAGCGGGAGATCCGCCAGATCGCGGGCCAAGCGCTCCTGCGCTGGCCGCATCAGGGCACAGTGGAAGGGCGCGCTCACGGGCAGTTCCACGACCTTGCGGGCCCCGCGGCCCCGGGCGATCTGCGCCAGCCGGCGCACCGCCTCTGCCGTTCCCGCCACGACCGTCTGATCCGGAGCGTTGTGATTGGCGGGCGCCAGGACCTCCCCCTGGGAGGCCTCCTTGCAGAGCGCCTCCACGACCTCCAGCGGGACTCCCAGGACGGCGGCCATGCCTCCCTCGCCCGCCGGAACCGCCTCCTGCATGTACTCGCCGCGACGCCTCACCGTGCGGACGGCGTCCTCGAGGTCGAGCGCGCCGGCGGCCACGAGAGCGGAGTACTCGCCGAGAGAGTGCCCGGCGGCGCAGGCCACCTGGGCGGGGATGAGATCGGGCGCCGCGGCGCGGAGCGCCGCGAGCAGGGCCAGGCTGGTCGTCAGGATCGCCGGCTGGGTTGTTGCGGTCAGCTTCAGCGTCTCCTCCGGCCCGTCGAAGCAGACGCCGCTGAGGGCGAACCCGAGCGCCTGGTCGGCCCGAGCGAAGACGGCCCTCGCCTCGGGGTGCCGGGCGCAGACCGAGCGGCCCATGCCGACGACCTGAGAGCCCTGGCCGGGGAAGAGGAGCGCCAGGCGCGGGAGGAC
>DASRJX010000191.1:0-9297 GCA_035649235.1 Candidatus Cryosericum sp. | reverse complement strand
CGGGCGGTCGAGCAGCACGGCGGGACGATCCAGATCACCAGCCACCCCGGGACGGGGACCCTGGTGACGCTCGTGCTCCCCTGCGCGGCTCCGGTCTGAGATCGGAGGGACGGCTTAGATCGTCTCGAGCAGCACGCTGGCCGGAGGCCCGTCGAGCAGGTCGCGCGCCCGCTGCTGCAGGGTGGCACGCTCCGGGTCGTCCCCCCCGTGGAACCGGTCGCGATACTCCCGGTTCACCCAGCGGACGACGGCGGTGTATTCCTGCGGGCGCTCCAGGTTGCGCATGAGGATATGGGTCACGAATCCGCGCGCGTGGCGCATCCTCGCCACCCAGTCCTCGTTGTGCCGTTCGAACTCCTGCAGATGATCCTGCTTCACGCGGAAGGTCACCAGGTCGACGATCATGGCCCTCTCCTCGAATGGGCTATCCCGGCGTCCGCGACGAGACGGCGGGGGCGAAATCGACATCCGCACCGACCTCGAGCAGGTGATCCAGGATGGCGATGCGCCGGATGTGGAGCCTCAACCCCAGAGGCCGATCGGAGACACGGTAGAGGTTCTCGAGGACCGCCGGGATCTCGAAGCGCGGCATGAAGTCCTTGAGGTCGAGCGCGCCGAGGCCCGGGATCTGGATCGGCAGGCTCGAGACGACGCCGAAATACTGCCCGGATTGCGCGTCCCGATCGAGGGTGATGATCGGATTGACGACCTGATCCACCGCCAGCGTCTTCCCCTTGACGCGGATCTTGAAGGTGGCCTTCCCGTTGCGCAGGACGAGGTCGCTCGGATCGAGCAGGGTCAGATCGGCATTGAGGGACTTTGAGCCTACGGAGAAGGTCTGGGGCGTCGCGGCGCGAAGGCAGTCGAGGAGGGCGGCCTCCCCCAGCGTGAACCGCACCTCCGACGTGTCACCCGGTGGCGCCGGAGCGGCGGTCGCGGCGCACGCGGGAAGCGCCAGACCCAGCAGCAACGCCGCTCCTCTCGCCATCCGCCGCGTCTTCATGACGTCGCGTCGCTCCTCGTGAATCGCCTCATCGGTGCGCTCGCAGTATAGCATGCGGGCCGAGAGGGCCCCGGTCACGCCGACTCGAGCCGGCGCCTGGCCGCGGCCAGCGACGCGAGCTTGGCGGCCGCCGTCCCGGAAGGCAATCGGCCGAGATCCGTTCCGGTCCCGAGCAGGAGCCTGTCGTGCGGCGGGAGGCCGGAGGCCGCGCGCACGATCGCCGCGAGGTCCTCGGCGCTCTCCACCTCGGGCCGCTCCCCGGAGACCAGGCCCAGTCCGAGGAGAACACCATCTGGAAGGGGGAAGCGGCCCACGACCTGGAGGTTGTCGGGGTGGGTGGCGCAATCGACGCTCAGACAGCCCAGGCGCTTGAGGTGCGTGAGGCCCGGATAGAGATCGCCCAGGGCGCCTCCCTCGAGGTGCAGGGCGAGCGTGATCTGCACGCCTCTCCCGAGCACTTCCCAGACGCGGGTGAAGATCGGAAAGTCCTCCGGGCTCCTGAGAATGGAAGGCTCGTCGATCTGGACGAACCGCGCACCCGCCGCCTGCAGCGCACGAAGCTCCTGGTTGAGCGCCGTGGCGAGCGCCATGGAGAGCGCGCGCGGCTCACCATAGGCGTGGTCCTCGGCGATGGCCGCGAGCGTGTAAGGACCGGTGAGCACCACCTTGACGGGCACCTGGGTGCCTGCGGAGGCGAAGAGGTAGTCTTCCGCCAGGATCGGCGCCTTCCAGGCGATCTCTCCGCGCACGGACGGGACCCGGTAGAATCCCCCGCCCGCCGGAAAGCCCGGACGGGACTCTCCCGGCGCGAGGCCGCTCAATCCGCCGATGATCGGCCCGACGGGATCGTCCCGGCGCACCAGACCGTCCGTGACCAGGTCGCATCCTGCCCGCACCTGCTCGTCGATCGCCTGACGCGCCAGGCGGTCGCGGAGTCCGCGCGCTTCCTCCGACGTCGCGCCCAGAGGCGCCGCCAGAAGAGCCCGCTCGAGAGCCTCTCCCAGCGCCGTGCCGCGCCACGGGAAAGAGCCGTTGTTGGTCGTGATCACGACCCACCCCCCGACTTGGTCCGCTTCGGAGGCCGGTCTGGCGCGTGTGCCGGCGCGGGAACGAAGGCGATGCCGTCCGGGTTCCGTCCGACCGCGATCGTGCCCGTGACTTCGTAACCGGGAAGGGCGACGATCGACACGGTGCCGGAGGCGGTGTTCGAGACATAGGCGCGAGTCCCCCGGAGATTCGTGGTCACTCCGCCGGGCCGGCGTCCGACCGGCACCGTCTTCAGCACCTGCCGCGCCGCGAGATCGATGATCGTCAGATCGTCGCTGTCCCGGTTCGACACCAGGGCGATCAGCCCCTTGGGCGGACAGGCCACCCGGATGGGTGTCTGGCCGGCGGGGAGCCGGGTCACGATTTGCCCCTGCGCCGCATCGATGATCGCCACCTGCCCGGCGCGTTGCAGGGCCGTCACCACCCACCGCCCGTTCGGGCTGAGGGCGATCCCCTCCGGTCCGGGCCCCGCCTTGACCGTCTTGATCAGGCGCATCGTCGGCAGATCGTACAGGCTGAGGCTCTCCGATTCGCGGTTCGCGATCCAGGCGCGGCGGCCTTCCTTGGCCAGGACCACCATGTGGGAGCCCGATTGGGAGGTGGTGACGGCCCGCTCGACGACGTCGCGCGTCGTGTCGATCAGGTAGAGCCGGCGGCTTCCCTCCCCCGTCAGGAGGAGACGGCGGCCGTCCGGTGTCACCGCCATCCCATGGGGATAGTCGACGCGATCGGGCTTCAGCGTCGCCGTGACCTTGTAGTGCTTCAGGTCCACGATCGACAGGCTCTTCCCACGCACGCTGCTGACGTACGCCTTGCGGCCGTCGGGCGTGACCGCCACTTCGTGCGGCTCCGGGTCCACCGGCACGGTCGCGACCAGCGTGTGCGACGGGACGTCGAACACCATGAGCGAGTCGTCCCCCTTGTTGACCACCAGGAGACGTCCCTCGCTTTCGTGCTGCGGAGGGGCGCCCGGAGCCGGCGGGGCTCCGGCAGAGTCGCCCGCGGAGCCTGAACGAGAAGACAGGCAGAGGACCACCGCGATCCCGATCGCGACGCCAGTCAGGATCCGCCTCACCGCCCGGCCTCCAGTCCAGCCGGACGAGCCAGGGACTCCGCCCCGTCGATCATCTCGTCGCTTCGGTCCGAGATCCCGACCAGGACCACCTGGCCCAACCCGCCTCCGCGCCCTTGTCGGGCCACGTGCGCCACCGCTCGCGCCGCAAAGGGCCCGGGCAGGATCCCTTCGGTCGCGGCCAGAAGCTGCACCGCCGCCAGAGCCTCCGCGTCGGCCACGGCCATGGAGCGGACCCGCTCCGGCACCCCTGAACGGGGGCGCGGCGCCGCCGGGGCCCCCTCCGGTGCGTCCGCAACGGAACCGGCTTCCTCGGCCTCGACGCCGAACAGGAGGACTTCGCGGTCGTCGAGGAAGGCTTGGAAAAGTCCCATCGCACCGCTGCCGCGCCCGACGCAGGCGACGAGAGCGTCAGGCATCCTTCCCTCGCACTCCAGGACCTGGACCCGCGCTTCATGGCCGATCACTCCCTCGAAGTCGCGCTCGATCGCCGGGTAGGGATGATCCCCGGCGTAGGACGCGGGCAGGAGGTACGTGTCCCCGAGGCTGGCCGCCCAGTCGCGCTCCGCCTCGAGGTCGGCGTCCTCGATCGCAGCGGCTCGCGCGGCGGCGGGCACGACCTCCGCTCCGAACTGGCGCATCCGGACGAGGTCCGTCTCCCGCGTGGACCCTCTGCCCACGTAAACCACGCAACGCAGGCCCAGCGCTGCGGCCGCGCTCGCGGCCTCCACACCGTGCCGCCCCGCACCGGCGCCCGCGACCAGCCGGCTCTTCCCCAGGTGGCGCGCCAGCAGGGCATGTCCGAGACAGACGGTGATCCCCGCCGTCCCGGTGGTGGTGAGATCCTCGCGCTTGAGGTAGAGGCGGAGCCCGCCTCCCAGGCGATCGGCCAGGCGGTCGGCCCGGGTCAGAGGCGTCGGCCGGCCCGCGTGCTGTGCGAAATGCCGGCGCAGCTCGCGCACGAACCCGGGATCTCTCCGGCAGGAGCGCCAGGCGTTCTCGAGCTCCACAAGGGCCGTCTCGGGCGTCATGAGCCGATGAGGCTCCGCAGGGCGGCGCCCGGATCCTCATCGCGCATCAGCCGCTCGCCGATCAGGAACGCGTCGTAGCCGGCAGCGCGCAGCCCGTCGAGATCGGCCCGCGTGACGATGCCGCTCACGCTCACCTTCGTCACCGCCTCCGGCAGCAGGGGCGCCAAACGCAGGGAGGTCTCGATCGACACGCGCATCGTGTCCGGGTCCCGGTTGTTGACGCCGATGATCGAGGCGCCGCAGTCGAGCGCCTTGCGGAGATCCTCTTCCGAGTGCACCTCCACGAGCGCCTCCATGTGCAGCGACCGGCTGACGCCGATCAGCATCGTGAGGGTCTTCGGCGGGAGGACGCGGGCGATCAGGAGGAGGGCGTCCGCGCCGAGCCCGCGGCTGCGGTACACCTGGTACTCGTCGAACAGGAAGTCCTTGCGCAGGATCGGCAGGTCGACAGCCTCCCTGACGTCGGCGAGGTGCGACGGGGACCCGTTGAGGAAGCGCGCATCGGTGAGCACCGAGATCGCGGCAGCCCCGGCCAGGGCGCAGGCGCGCGCCGCCTCCACCGGCCCCGGGCCGCCGCGGGCCGCCTCAGGCGGCCGGGCGGCGCCTTTCACCTCGGCGATCACGTTGATCCGGTCCCGGCGCCGCAGGCCCGGGGCGAACGACCTTGACGGCAGCGCGCCGCTCGCCATCTCGATCGCCCGGCGGATCGGGAGCCGGCTCTTCTCCGACTCCAGCTCCGCTCTCTTGGCTTCGAGGATTCTCGCTAGGAGATTCATGCGGTGCGATTGGCCCGGGCGCCCGTTCCGCACGCCAGGGCCGGCGGCCGGCGGAGCGACGCGGCGCGCACCAGGCCCACGAAGTTCCCGAGCAGGAGCCGGCCGTGCTCCGACAGGACCGACTCCGGGTGGAACTGCACGCCTTCCGTAGCGTGCCGGCGGTGCCGCAGGCCCATGACGACGCCACCCGGCGCCGTGGCGGAGACCTGGAGCACGTCCGGCAGCGAATCCGGGTCGACGACCAGCGAGTGGTATCGCGTCGCCAGAAACGGGCTCGGCAGGTTCCTGAACAGCGTCCGTCCGTCGTGATGGATCGGGCTCGTCTTGCCGTGCATGAGCGTTGGCGCGCGCACCACCCGTCCTCCGAACGCCTGGCCAATCGCCTGGTGACCGAGGCAGACCCCCAGGATCGGCAGGCGTCCCGAAAACTCCCTGACCGCGGGAAGCGTCACGCCGGCGTCGTCCGGCGTCTTCGGGCCCGGGGAGATCACGATCGCGGCGGGCCCCAGGGCCTCGATCCTGGAGACGGTCAAGGCGTCGTTCCGCTCGACCCGCACCTCCTCCCCCAGCTCCTCGAGATACTGGACGAGGTTCCAGGTGAACGAGTCGTAGTTGTCGATCACGAGAATCAGGGGGCCTCCTCCTTCTCCTTGTCCTTCTCGTCCTTCTCCAGGATCCCGAGCGTCTTCGGGACCTCGAACACGACCTGGATCGGCTCGGTCAGCCCCTTGACCTGGAACAGCAGCCGCAGGGGCACCCCGTTGAGGCCGGTCTCCGGGATCGGGAAGTAGAGAATGTCTTCCATGAAGGACCGCGGCGGCAGGGAGACGTGATCGATCAACAGAGTGCGCCGCGTGATCGACGGGTAGAAGTCGCTGCGCACGTAGGTGTACAGGCTCATGTAGGTCGTCGTGATGGACCGGTTCTGCTGGAACACGCGACGATCGATGTCGAGCCGGGCGTATTTCGCGGCCACCTCCTCCGGTGCGGCGGTCCCGTACTGGCGGCCGACGGAGTCCTCCAGGATGAAGGACTCGGAGCTGATCTCGAAGGTGATCTTCGATTTGTTGGCGACCTGCACGAAAAGGGGGACGAAGGCCTCCTGGCGGATGAATCGGGCGGCGTCCACGCCGACCACCATGAGGGCGAGGCTCCCTTCCTCGCGGTAGTTGTAGGGGCTCAGCTTCTCGCTGTAGGTGCCGACGACGTTCGGGTTGCGCTGCAGCCCGACGCACCCGAACGCAGCCAGGGACAGGGCGCCGGCCACCGCCACCTCGGCCATCCGGGCGGACCGACCTCGTCTGTGCACGCTTCCGACCTCCCCCTCGGGCCTCCGGTCAGAAGGAGCCCGGCCCGATGCCGCCGCTCATGATACGCGAGGTGCCATCCGCGGTCACGCGCCGACGTAGCGATCGTAAATGGAGCGGGCCCGGGCCTCGTCGGCGGTCCCCGAGATGATCGCGCGTCCGTCGGCGAACACGGCCAGGACGAGCCCCTCGATCCGGGCCCGCACGAGGTAGGGATTCCGGATCACCTCCCCCAGCGGACGCAACCGCGCCTCGATCGACTCGAGATCGGCGGACGCTCCCGGCCCGGGGAGCACCTGCACCGCGTTGCGGCCGCAGAGCGAAACCGCGCGCGCGCCGCGGGAGCGGTCCAGGTACTCGAACTCTCCGCGATCGCAGGCCGGGCACCCGGCCGAGATTTCGTCCCGCTCCAGCCGGAGGCGTTGCACCACGTTGACCCACAGATCGACCGCCAGAAGGTCGCGGCTGGCCGCCTCCGTCGCCCCGGAGAGGATCTTGAGGGCCTCGGCCGACTCCACGGCGCCGATGAGGGCGGCGATGGGGGCGATCACCCCAGCCGTGTCGCAGGTCTCGAGCGTCCCGGGAGCCGGCAGCACGCGCACCAGGCAGCGCAGGCACGGCGTCTCCCCAGGCAGGATGTTCATCGTCAGTCCGTAGGCGCCCACGCAGGCGGCGTAAATCCAGGGAAGCCGCTTCTTCAGGGCGAAATCGTTGAGGACGAAGCGGGTGTCGAAGTTGTCGGTGCCGTCGAGGAGGAGATCGACGTCCGATCCCAGGCGCTCGATGTTGCCCGCGTCGAGCTGCTCCGCGCAGGCTTCCACGCTCACCTCCTCATTGATCGCCGCGAGGCGGCGGGCCGCCGCGACTGCCTTCGGGAGACCGCCGGCCACGTCCTGGGCGTCGAACAGCGCCTGGCGGTGCAGGTTGGAGGTCTCGACGAAATCCCGATCGACGATGCGCACCCGTCCCACGCCCGCCCGCACGAGCAGGTCGGCGACGTGCGTCCCGAGAGCGCCGCATCCGACGATCAGGACGGACGCGCCGCCAAGACGCTCCTGCCCCGCCTCGCCCAGTCCGCGGAACAGGACCTGCCGCGAGTACCGTTCAGCGGTGGTCATGTCGGAAGCCTCCCGATCGGCGCCGCGGCGAGCGCTTGCCGGCCTCTCCTGGCGCGGCCAACCCTCCTCGCGCCAGGCTCCGATCGAGCACCGCGCGCATCACCTCGGGAGGCGGCTCCTGCCCCGTGAACAGGCGGAACTGCGCCGCCCCCTGAGCCAGGAACATCTCGGAGCCTCCCAGCGCCTCGAGTCCCCTGCGGCGCGCGCGCGTCAGGAACAGGGTCTCCTTCGGGTTGTAGACGAGATCGTAGACCCGACGCGCCCGGATCCACGAGGACGGCACCGGAGTGCGGCCCGCCAGAGGCGTCATCCCGACCGGCGTCGCGTTGACGAGCAGGTCGCACCGGAATCCCCGCAGCCGCCGCCAGGGCAGGTGGCGGGCCCCGGTGGCGCGCGCCAGGGCCCGCGCCCTCGAGGCCGTGCGGTTGAACAAGGTGACGCGGGCTCCTTCCGGCCGCAGCCCCTCCACGAGCGCCCGGGCAGCGCCGCCCGCTCCCATGACGCCGACCGACGCCCCGCGCAGGGGCAGGAGATGGCGCAGGGGCTCGACCGACGCCTCGATGTCGGTGTTGTGCCCCTCGAGCCGATTCCAGACCTTGATCACCGTGTTGACGGCGCCGCAGCGGCGCGCGGCCGGATCGATGGCATCCAGATGGGGCAGGAACGCCTCCTTGAACGGCAGCGTGACGCTCAGGCCTTTGATCCGCAGCTCGGCCATGACCGGCAGGAACTCCGCCAGTGTGGTGGCCTCGAACGGCAGGTAGCGCAGATCGATCTGCAGGGCCGCCAGCGCGGCGTTGTGCAGGACCGGCGACAGCGAGTGCGACACGGGCGATCCGAGAACACCCAGGAGGCCCGTCTCGGGACGCAGGTCGTCGATCCGGTAGACCTCGACCAGGTCCTCGAGGGGGACCTGTCCCGCGGCCGACTCGGGCGCGCCCCGGCGCGGCGCGAAGACGGCGGCGCTGCCCCAGGAACCCGCCAGGATGCGGCTCGGCACGCCCTTGGGCCCCATGCAGAAGGCGATGAGCCGCTCCTCGCCGGCGCCACGCAGCAGGTCGCGGACTCTCAGCACGTCGCCGGCCAGCTCGGCGAAGGTCACGAGCTTGACGAGATCGGCGCGGCGCTGGCCCAACAGCCATTGGAGCCGGTCCCGGAGGTCGAGGGGCGTGGACTGGAAGTCGTGCCACGACAGGACGCGCTTCGGTCCCGTCGCGCGCCTCAAGGCGGGCAGATCAGTGTCTTTAGGCTCGATGTCGAGGTACTCGGCCGACGATCGGACGATCTTCGCCAGGACGGCGGCGCGGTCCGACGGGCGCGCCCCACCCCCCTGCTCGCGGCTGCGCATGCTGAGCAGCTTGGGCTTGCCCTTGGCCGCGAGCAGGCGGTCGAGGTCGAGATCGCGAATCACGTCCAATCGAAGCTCGACGATGTCGGTCCGGGGATGGGCGGCACGATAGGCGCGCAGGGCCTCGTCGGTCGTCGCGCAGGCGACGACCTCGATCATGAGGGTCCGGCGTGCCATCGTCGTCGCGCCGGGTCACGCCGGCCCGGGGTCTCCCGCATAAAGAGTCGTGCTGAGGTACTTCTCGCCCCGATCCGGGAGCAGGGTCACGATGCCGCCGCGCCGCTCCCGCCGCGCCACCTGCAGGGCCGCGAAGACGGCGGTCCCGGAGGAGATGCCGCCGAGGATCCCTTCCTGGCGCGCCAGGTCGCGCGCCGTGCGGTAGGCGTCCTCGTCCTTGACCGTGAGCCGCTCGTCGACCAGGCTCCAGTCCATGATGGCCGGCACGCGCGATTCGGTCATGTTGCGCAACCCCTGCTGCGTGTGCTTCTCCTGCGGCTCCACCGCGACCACGCGGATCGAGGGGCGCAGCTCCTTGAGCCGCCGCGCCATGCCGACCAGCGTCCCGCAGGTGCCGAGCGTCAGCACCAGCCAGTCG
>DASRJX010000190.1:0-9338 GCA_035649235.1 Candidatus Cryosericum sp. | reverse complement strand
CGGATGACGATATTGAAATCGAGCCCTCCGCCGCGCGACAGGTATCCGATGCTGCCGGAGTAGACTCCTCGCTCCTCCCCTTCGAGCTCCGCGATGACCTCCATGGCCCGGATCTTGGGCGCGCCGGTCATCGAGCCTCCGGGGAACAGGGCCCTGACGAGGTCGATCCGGTCGCGGTCGTTCCGGACCCGGCCGCTGATGGTGGAGACCAGGTGGTGCACGGTGGCGAACGACTCGAGCCCGCACAGGGTCTCGGCCCGGACGCTGCCCGGAGCGCACACGCGCCCCAGGTCGTTGCGCACGAGGTCCGCGATCATGACGTTTTCGGCACGGTCCTTGGCGCTCAGAAGCAACTCGCGCGCGAGGCGTTCATCGGCCTCCGGCGTCGCCCCGCGGGGACGCGTCCCCTTGATCGGGCTGCTGCGCGCCACGCCGTCGCGCAGAGCGAGGAAGCGCTCGGGGGAAGCGCAGACGATCTGCAGGCTGCCGGAATCCAGGTAGGCGGCGAAGGGGGCGGGGTTCCGCCGCATCAGCGCCAGAAACAGATCGATCGGCTCCTGCCCGGGTGCGCAGGAGATCCGGTGCGACAGGTTCACCTGGTAGAGATCGCCGGCGCCGATCAGTTCCAGCACGCGCCGCACGGAGGCCAGGTAATCGTCCCGCGAGGTCGCCGGCCGCGCTTCGATGCGGGCGGGCTCCGCCAAAGCACTCCGCATCCTCCCGGGCCTCGCTGCCTCGCGGAGAGCGCGCTCCAGATCGGCACCGCGCTCCCGGGCCCTGTCCTCTGCCCGCGCGGCGGGCAGGGAGGCGGGGGCCGTCACCTTGAAGACCGTGTGCCGGGCGTGATCGAAGACGAGCGCCGCGTCGTAGACCGCGAGCCAGGCATCCGGCTGATCGAGCGGATCGGGGGGCGCCGCCGGCAGCCTCTCGATGCCGCGGCGCAGCCCGTACCCCAGCCACCCGATGGCGCCCCCGGTGAAGGGCAGGCCACCGTCCCGGGACTCCTCGTGAACCGGGAGGAGGCGCCGCAGCAGCGCGAAGGGATCCTGGCAGTCCTGGCGTGTTTCGCGCGCGCGGCCGCTCTCGTGGCGCACGATCGACGCGCGCGTCGCCCGCAGCGTGACCTCCGCCAGGGGCGACCAGGCCAGGATCGAGTAACGGGAGGCCGCATGGTCCTCGAGGCCGCTCAAGAGGAGCGCCGGGCGATCGGTCGATCGCACGGCCTCGAGCGCGTCGAGCGGCTCGACCCAGACGGTCCACTCCTCGATCCGCGCCGGGCCAGGGGCCAGCGGGGCTTCGGCCGCGTCAGGCACCCGGACACTCCCGGCGGACGAGATCCCGATAGCGCGCCAGGAGATCGAGGGTGACGGGGCCCGGGCGTCCGGTCCCCACCCGCCGGCCATCCACCTGCACGACCGAGAGGACCTGCCACGAGGTGTTGGTCAGGAAGATCTCGTCCGCGGTGTCGAGGGCTGCGAATGGAAGGTCCGCCTCGCTCACGGTCAGCCCCGCGGCGGCCGCCACCTCGAGCACCGCGGCCCGCGTCACGCCGGGAAGCGCGCCGCCCGACACAGCGGGCGTGAGAAGGCCCTTGCCGGCCACGACGAACAGGTTGCTGCTGGTCCCCTCGGTCAGGCGGCCGCGGGCGTCCAGGAGGAGCGTCTCGAACGCGCCCCGCCGGCTCGCCTCGCGCCGCGCCAGGACCGAGACGATGCGGCTCGTCGACTTGATCGCTGGATCGAGGCACTCGGCCGGGATGGCGCGCCGTGAGGCGACCGTCACCGCCACCCCCGAGTCGACGACAGCGGCGTCCAGGCCGGCGAAAGGGGCGGCGCTGATCACGAGCGTCGGAGGGCCCTCGGCGCCGACGTAGTCTCCGGGACGCCCCCCACCGCGGGTGAGTGTGAGGCGCACGCGGGCGTCTTCCAGCCGGTTCGCCTGCAGGAGCTCGTCGATCCACGCCTCCAGGCTCCCGGCTTCCAGCGGGCCTTCCAGTCCGACGAGCGCCGCCGAACGCGCCAGCCGCTCGAGATGCTGCCGCAGACGGAAGACCCGACCGTGGTAGGCCCGCATCGATTCGAACACGCCGTCGCCGAACAGGAAACCGCGATCGAAGACCGAAACGACCGCTTCCCCTTCCGGGACCAGCCTGCCGTTGAGGTGAATCAACACGGGCGAACCATCCGCAGCAGCAGTGACGGGGCGGCCGCGCCGCGGACCGTCCTGCCTCGGAGCGGGCGTCTCAGGGGGCCGGAGACGGCGACAGGGTGGCCGGGCGCCCGCGCGTCGGATCGTGGCCGGCCGGCGGCGCCAGTAATGGCTCCGGCGCGGGCCCGATGGGGTTGTAGAGCGTGTCGCGCTCGACCGGCACCCGGCCGGCTTCCTCGATCAGGTCAATGAGACGCTGGCGGGCGACCTGCTGCGGGGAGACGGCTCCGGCCTGGTGGAAGATCTCCTCGGTCACAACCGTCCCGTCGAGGTCGTCGGCCCCGAAGTGGAGTCCCGTCTGGGCGACCCGTGGCGTCATCATGATCCAGTAGGCCTTGATGTGCGGGAAATTGTCCAGCACCAGGCGCGCCACCGCCAGCTGGCGGAGGTCCTCCGCCGCCGATGGCTTGGGGATGTGGGAGAGCCGCGTGTTCTCCGGATGGAAGGCGAGCGGGATGAACGCCATGAATCCCCCGGTCACGTCCTGCGCCTCCCTCAGGAGGAGCATGTGCTCCAGGCGCTCCTCGATCGTCTCGACGTGACCGTAGAGCATGGTGGCGTTGCTCTTCAGCCCCAGACGGTGGGCGGTCATGGCGATCTCCATCCAGGCGCGATGGTCGATCTTGCCCTTGAAGAGCACCTGGTGGGCGTGATCGGTCAGGATCTCGGCCCCGCCTCCGGGGAGGGAGCCGAGCCCCGCCTCCTTGAGTCGCGTCAGGATGGTCTCCGCCGGCAGATCGAAGTTCTCGGCCATGGCGGCGATCTCGACCATCGTGAAGGCCTTCACGTGGACGTCCGGCCGGACCCGCTTCATGGCGCGGATCACGTCGATGTAGTACTCGAGCGGGAGGTCGGGATTGACGCCGCCCACCATGTGGATCTCGCGGATCGGCTCGTCGAGGTGCTGCCGCATACGCCGCTCGACGTCCTCCGGAGTGAGGACGTAGGCGTCCTTCTGCTTCGCGGTCCTGTAGAAGGCGCAGAACTTGCAGCCCGCGACGCAGATATTCGTGTGGTTGATGTGCTGGTTGACGATGTAGTAGGCCGCGTTCCCGTGCCATCGCTCGCGCACCGCGTTCGCGAGCGCGCCGACCGCGAGCAGGTCCGGATGGCGGTAGATCTGCATCCCCTGCTCCGCGGTCAGGCGCTGCCCCGCCAGAACCGCGTCCCGAACGGTTCCCAGGCCGGCCTTCTCGAGGCAGCGATGCTGGAAGGGCGTCAGCACCATCGATCGCTCAGATCCCGGCGCTCTTGCGATAGTCCGGCGAGCCGACGCGGATCACCGGCGGAGTCGTCGCGCCCTGCGGCGCCGTGAGCACCTCGCCGATCCGGTGGCGCGTGTTCTCGAGGGCCATCGAGCACAGCGTGCCGCACATGGTGCACACGGCCTTGTCGTAGTCCTCGCTCATCTGCCGCAGCTCGCGCGCCTTCTCCGGATCGAGAGCCAGGCGGTACTGGCCCTCCCAATCGAGCTTCTTGCGATACACCGACATCTGATCGTCGCGCTCGCGGGCGCCGGCGACCCCCTTCGCCAGGTCGCCGGAGTGGGCGGCGATCCGCGTGGCGATCACTCCGTCGCGCACGTCCTGGATCGTCGGGAGACGCAGATGCTCCGCCGGGGTCAGGTAGCACAGGACGTCGGCCCCTGCCGCGGAGGCGACGGCGCCGCCGATGGCCCCCGTGATGTGGTCGTAGCCGGCGCCGATGTCGCTCGTGAGCGGGCCCAGCACGTAGAACGGCGCGCCCCGGCAGATCCGCTTCTCGAGCTGCACGTTCGCCTGGATCTGGTCGATAGGCACATGCCCCGGCCCTTCGATCATGACCTGCACGCCGCGCGCGTGCGCCCTCCGGGTCAGCTCCCCGAGCGTCAGCAACTCGGTGATCTGGGCCGCGTCGGTGGCGTCGCCGGTCGCTCCGGGCCGGATGCCGTCCCCCAGCGACAGCGTCACATCGTGCTCGAACGCGATGTCGAGCAGCCGATCGTACTGGACGAGCAGCGGGTTCTCCTCGCCGCTGCGGGCGATCCAGGAGGCCAGCATCGAGCCGCCGCGCGACACGATGCCGGCAATGCGGCCATCGGCGTCCACGCGGCGCACCGCCTCCCGGGTGACGCCGCAGTGCACGGTCACGAAGTCGACGCCGTCCTCGGCGTGGCGCTCGATGACCTCGAACAGATCGTCGGCCGTCAAATCGAAGACCGATCCGCGGTCCGCGACCGCCTGGTAGATCGGCACCGTTCCGAGGATCACCGAGCAGCGGCCCAGGATGGCGCGGCGGACCGCGTCGAGCTCGTCTCCGGTCGACAGGTCCATGACCATCTCCGCGCCGCATTGGATTGCGGTCCGCAGCTTCTCGAGCTCCTCGTGGAGCTGCTGGTGGTGTCCCGAGGTGCCGATGTTGGCGTTCACCTTGGTCGACAGGCCCCGACCGACGCCGATGGGGTTGAAGTCGTGATGGACGTTCTTCGGGATGATCGCCGTCCCCGCGGCGATGCGGCGCCGCAGCTCCTCCGCGTCGACGCCCTCCACCGACGCGACGTAGCGCATCTCCTCGGTGATCCTGCCCCGCTTCGCCTGTTCCATCTGCGTCATCGCAAGGCTCCTCAGTGCGCCGTCTCGCTGGCGCGCAGCTCCCGGATCACCGTCACCTTGATCCGGCCCGGGTATTCCATCTGCGCCTGGATCTTCTTGGCCAGATCCGACGCCAGCAGCGTGAGCCGATCGTCGTCGATGCGCTCCGGCCGGGCGATCACCCGGATCTCGCGTCCGGCCTGGATGGCGTAAGACTGCTCGACGCCCTCCGTCTCGTTGACGAGTCCTTCGAGCTGCTCGATCCGAGCAACATAGTCGACGACGCTCTTGCGGCGCGCCCCGGGGCGCGATCCGGAGATGGCGTCGCCCGCCGAGACCAGGACCGAGATCGGGTGGATGACTTCGACATCGTCGTGATGCGAACCGATGGCGTTGACCACGATCGGATGCTCATTGTAGCGCGTCGCGACCTCGACGCCGATCTCCGGATGCGTGCCTTCGCGCTCGAAGTCGATCGCCTTGCCGATGTCGTGGAACAGGCCGGCCCGCTTGGCCAGGGCACCGTCGAGGTGCAGCTCCGAAGCCATGATCGACGTCAGCTTCGCCACCTCGATCGAATGCATGAGGACGTTCTGGCCGTAGGAGGTCCGGTAGCGCAGCCGCCCCAGGAGCTTCACCATCTCGGGGTGCACGCCGTTGATCCCCAGCTCCTTGAGAGCCTCCTGCCCGGCGTTCAGCATCAGGTCCTCCACCCGGCGCTGGCTCCTCTCCACCAGCTCCTCGATGCGCTGCGGGTTGATGTTCCCGTCCCGCAGCATCCGTTCGAGCGTCAGGCGCGCCACCTCCCGCCGGATGGGATTGAAGCAGGAGAGCACCACGGCACCCGGCTGCTCGTCCATGAGCAGCTGCACGCCGGTGGCGCGCTCGAACGCGCGGATGTTCTTCCCCTCGTGCCCGATGATGCGGCCCTTGAGCTTGTCGTTCGGCAGCGGGAAGGTGCTGACGCTGCGCTCGGCGGTCCATTCCGAAGCCGTGCGCTCGATGGCGAGCGACACGATCTTGCCGGCCTCGACCTCCGCCTTCTTTTGGGCCTCCTCCCGCGCCTCGCGGATCGTCTTGGCCGCCTCGAACCGCACCTCCTGCCGGAGGTTGCCTAGCAGCATCTGTCGGGCGTCCTCGACCGTCAGGCCCGTGATCTTCGCGAGCTTGTCGTTGAGGCCCTCGCCGGCCCTGTGCAGCCGCTCGCGATCGCGTGCCGTCTCGGCGCGCTCGCGCTCCAGCTGCTTCTCGCGTTGCTCGAGATCCTGCTCGCGGCTCTGATGGCGGGCATCGCGCTCCCGGAGGCCGGCCTCCTTTTCCTCGAGGGCGCGCTGCGTCTGCTGCACCTCGCGGGTCCGCCCGCGCATCTCCTGCTCCAGCCGCGCCTTCGTGGTCAGCCACTCCTCGCGGCCCTGGAGGAGGGCCTGGCGCTTCTGATCCTCGGCGTCGCGCCGGGTCTGGGCGACGATCTCCCGGGCTTCGCCGCGGGCGCTCTGGACGTCGGCGCTGTGGAGGCGGCTCTTCAGGAGCCAGCCCACGACGAAGCCCAGCGCCAGGGCCAGGAGCACACCCGGAACCAGGACCTGAAGGACGCTCCCCCCCATCCCACCCCTCCGGACCACCCGCTACGGGCGGCGAGGCGACGACGTCTGTCCGGACGGTGGGCTTCGTGTTCCGTGCGCGCGACTGACCTAGACCCCGGCCGGCCGCGCCGCGCCGGCATGCCGACGGGCCACCGTGCGGAGAAGGCCGCGCCATCGGAGGCTCTCGAGACGCCGCTTCGGGCCCCGTGATCGGTATGGCGCCTTGGACCGGGTCGCTACAGGAAACGTCGCGCTATGCGAGGTCGGGAGGAACAGGAGTTCCAGGACGAGGCCCTGCATGTCAGCCCTCCCGCAAGGAACAAGCCCACTACGTCCGGCGGACATCGCCGGTCGATCGCACTCCGAGGATACTGCATGTCCCCGAAGAGCGGCCGCAGTATAGCACCCACGCTCGCGGCGTCGCAACGAGAGCGGTCGACGTTCAGCGGTCCGCCCCGCACCCCCCGTCGGATTCGGGACCCTCGATCCACACGGCCCCGTCCTCGTAGTACTCCTTCTTCCAGATGGGGGCCTGCGCCTTGACGCGATCGATGGCGAAGGCGCAGGCGGCGAGCGCCTCGCGACGATGTGCCGCAGCCACGGCGACGAGCACGCTCGTCTCGCCGATCGCCAGGCGCCCAATCCGGTGCACGATGGCGACATGCGGCGTGCCGAAGCGTCGCGAGGTCTCCCCGGCGATCTCGCCCAGGATCTGCTCGGCCATCGCGACGTAGGCATGGTATTCGAGCCGGAGCACCGCGCGGCCCGCGTGGTGATCCCGTACGACGCCGGCGAACGTCGCGAGCGCTCCGCGATCGGGACCCACGACGGCGCGCACCAGCTCGTCGGGACGTATCGGGTCCTCGGTGATCCGGCAGTGAGCCGCCACGATCTCTCCTATCCCCCGCTCACCGGCGGGAAGAAGGCCACCTCGTCCGACGCCGATACCGCGCGGTGCGGTGCGGCATAGGCCCGATCGAGGGCCATGAGGGGCGCCCGCTCGGCGCCGAGCGCCGGGACGCTGGCGCGCACCACCTCCCACACCACCTCGAGTGTGGCGTCCCGGGGGACCTCCACCTCGAGGGTGTCGCACCCCGCGGCCTCCCGGTACCGCGCGAAGAGCAGGACTCGCACGATCATCGGCCGACGGCGTCGTGACCGTCCGCCCCTTCCTGCCGCAGCCGGTCCTCCATGAGCCGGATCACCTCGCGCACCATCGCCTCGATGCCGGTGCGCACGTCGGCGAGGCGGTTGAAGGCGCTGAACCCGGGCGTGTGGACGAGGCGGCGCTCGGCGTCGATCACCAGGTCCGCCGGGGCTCGCGGGACCGGCGGCAGGTCCAACTCCTGACCCAGCAGGGTGCGGATCGGCACCTCTCCGAGACCCACCAGTCCGATCGGCTTCCGCTCCTCCAGGAATCGCCGGAGAAAGGCCGCCACCTCGGGAACGATGCCGCGCGCAGCTCCCGGCCGGGCGAAATCGGTGGAAAGGTTGACCACGGGACCATAGCCGCCGGGGATGATCAGGGCCTCGAGATCTTCCGCCAGCGCCGGCTCGAGAGCCCGTATTGCGCCGCGGGCGAGGCGCGCCGATTCGCGCAGGACATTCCGGGGCTCGTCCTCAGCGGCGACCGCGGTCAGGTGGTCCACGGTCCTCTGCTGCGGAATGTCGGGAGCCACGAGGACGGGCCTCTCGTGTTCCGCCTCGAGCGCCTGCAGGACGAGCACCGACTCCTGCACGTCGCTCCCGTCGTACATCCCGCAGCCTCCAAGGAGAACGCCGATCCGCATGCCGCCTCTCCGTGCTCGGTGCTCGGTGTTCATTATAGGAGGAGCGGCGACAGCAGGGATTGACGCTCGCGGCCCGGGCGCGGTATCGTTGGTGCGCATGGTGCTGAGGAGTTTCTCAATATGGAAAGTGGATCAGGCCGAACGGGGCGCGTCCTGTCCTGGATTCGTATGCTCCGGCACCATCGCGCGGAGGGCCGCCGGGCTGGCGACGGCCTCTCGGCGGCGGTCATGCTGTTACGGCTTGAGGGGCGCCACGGTCGCCGCAAATCGTTGCCGTAACGTCATTTGAAGGCAGAAAGTCGTTGCAGGATAGGGCCCCATGAAGGACAATTCAAGGGTGCAGTAGTGCGCCCGGTAGTATGAGGCTGCGGCATAAGCCGAAAGGGCAGGGGGTCATGAATCAGGACACGGCAGTTCAGGGCAAAAACCTCAGGGCCGAGCGCGGTCTGGGGCTGGTCAGCGGCAATCAGGCGGTGCGCCGGGCCATCGCCGTTCTCAAGTCGTTCAGCGACGAGTCCCCCGACATGGGCGTCACGGAGGTCAGCCGCAAGGTGAATCTGCACAAGAGCACCGTCTACCGGCTCCTCTCCGCCTTCGAGGACGAGGGGCTCATCGCCCGCAACCCGGAGACCGGCAAATATCGCCTGGGGCCGGAACTGATCGTGCTCGGCGAGCAGGTGCTGCGGCACACCGAGGTGCACCGCGTCGCCCTTCCCTTCCTCCGCGAGTTGGCGGAGAGGACCGGCGAGACCGTGGACCTCGAGGTCCTGAGCGGCAGCAACGTCGTCACCATCGAGGAGATCGCCGGCAAGCACGTGGTCGCGGCCGCGGGCGCCATCGGGATGCCCTGGGCGGCGCACGCCACCAGCAACGGCAAGATCCTGCTGGCCTACCAGCCGGCGGAGAAACAGCGCCAGATCCTGTCGCGCACGCTGAAGCGCTTCACGCCCCGCACGCTCACGGATCCCAAGGCGGTGGCGCGCGAGCTGGGTAAGGTGCGCGCCCAGGGATACGCTCTGAGCTTCGGAGAGCTGGAAGAGCACCTGGTGGCGATCGGCATGCCGATCCGCAGCCGCAACGGAGATGCGGTAGCGGCCGTGAGCCTCTCCGGCCCCGACACACGGCTCACCGGGGACAAGCTTCCGGGGCTGCTGCGCATGGGGCTCGAGACCTGCGCCCGCATCTCG
>DASRJX010000189.1:0-9703 GCA_035649235.1 Candidatus Cryosericum sp. | reverse complement strand
GAGCGGGAGGGCCGCCTCGATCGCCCGTATGGCCTCCCCGGCGGCCGCAGCCGACCGGCCGGCTTCCAGGTGCAGCCGGGCCAGTGCCAGCCGGGCAGGCGCCGCGAGCGGCTTGAGCCCGGAAGACTCGATGTCGCCCAGCACGCCTTCGAGAGCCTGCGCGGAGCGGGCGCCCCTGGCCGACTGGAGCCGGGCCAGGAGGATGAGACGGTGCTCGCCGGCCTTCTCCGCCATCGCCACCGCCTCCTTGAGGTCGGCTGCGGCCTCGGCCCGCTTCCCGCCCACCAGGAACGACTCGCCACGGACGGCGAGCGCCTCGGCGAGCAGGGAGATGTTGTCGAGATCGCGCGCGAGCCGCACGGACTCCTTGAGCGCCGCTTC
This sequence comes from Candidatus Cryosericum sp., assembly GCA_035649235.1. Taxonomy (GTDB): domain Bacteria; phylum Acidobacteriota; class Polarisedimenticolia; order Gp22-AA2; family Gp22-AA2; genus DASRJX01. The sequence continues at coordinate 9,322 of DASRJX010000189.1, read as the reverse complement.
GGAGCCGGGGACGTCGCCCAGATGGAGGAGCAGCCTCCCGCGGCGCATGAGGAAGGTCGCCTGCAGGGTGGCATCCTTGCGCTCGTCCGCGATCGCCTGCGCCTCGGCCAGGAGGGCCAGGGCGCCGCCGTAGGTTCCCTGGTCGTCTTGGATGCTCGAGAGGTTGCCCGCGACGTGGCAGGTGACCTGCTTCTCGCCGATCTCTTTCGCCAGCGTCAGCGCCTCGGTGTCGTACTTGAGGGCCTCGTCGTACCGTCCCTGGATCTCCTCCACCCCCCCGATGTCGATGAGCGAGCGCGACAGCTCGAGCTTGTCGCCGATCGCCCGGCGCTTGGCGAGCGCCTCCTTCAGGACGAAGAAGGCATCGAGATAGCGCCCCAGGGCGGCGTTCACGAAGCCGACGCTGCTGAGGGTGGCCGCCAGGCGGGCCTCGTCGTCCAGCTCCCGCATGATCTTGAGGCTCTCCTGGTACGAGGCCATCGCCTCCTCCAGCCGTCCGGCCGCCTGGAACGTGTCCCCCAGAAACCTGTGGGCGTCGGCGAGGCCGGCCGTGTAGCCGATCTCCCGTGCGACCAGAAGGGCCGCCTGACCCTGCCGGATGGCGTCGTCGTACCGTCCCTCGTCGGCGCGGAGCCTCGCCAGGTTGATGAGGCCGACGATCTCGCCCCGGCGGTCGCCGATCCTGCGGCGGATGGCCAGGGATTCGTCATAGCGGCGCCCCGCCTCGTCGAACTGTCCGAGCATCTTGTAGGTGTTTCCGAGGCCGTTGAGCGCCGTGGCCGCCCCCTCCTCGTTGCCGGAGGCGCGGTGCAGCTCGAGCGCCGCCTGGAGGGCGTCGATGGCCTCGGCGCCGTTCCCCATCTTGGCCAGGACCCGGCCCATGGCGAAGTGGGCGCCCGCGTGCTTCGGGTCGAGGGCGAGGACGCGGCGGAGACTTGCGAGCGCCTGAGCCAGCGCCCCTCGCTGCTCTTGCACGGAGGCCAGGTCGAAGTGCGCGTCGGCGCTGTTCGGGAGGAGCGCGGCGATCTCCGCGTAGGCCTTTTCGGCCGCCACCAGATCCTGCGTGAGCCGGGCGCGGACGGCACGGATGTAGGCGGCCTCGTAAGGCGAGGCGTCGCGTGCCATGTCGGCCGCCCGCCGCGCCGCCTCCTTCGCCTTGTCGGCGTAGCCCAGCTCGTCGTAGGTGCGAGCCAGGAGGGCCTGGGCTATCGCGAAGCCGGTGTCCTTCTTGACCGCCTGCTCGAGGCGCTTCGCCGCTTCCATCTGATTGCCGGCCCGCGCCAGCGTCAGGGCCTCGCCGTAGAGCGCCAGCGCCTCGACCGACCGGCTCGAGACCGCCGCGCCGGCCCGCTTCTCCCCCCAGCCGCTCGACACCCCCAGCTCGTCGCGGACCTTGCGGGTCAGGTCGTCCATCATCGACGGGATGGCCCCCTCCCCCGCTCCGTCCACGACGATCGGACGCGTGGCCGCGATCGCCGTGTCCCCGACGCGCATCAGGCTGGCCTCCAGCCGGAAGCTCCCGCCGATGCGGAGCAGGCTCCCCGATAGGACGTTCTCGACCCCGACCAGCTTCCCGAGGCGCTGCACCGTGGCGGGTCGGGCCTCCTCCCCGGCGGCCGGCTTCAGGACGCCGAGGACCTCGTCGACGCGGTCCTCGCCCGCGAGCCGGAGCGCGCGCGCCTGCACCAGGCCGGTCCTGATCACGCTCGTGGCGCCGGCGCCCACCCAGTCGAAGCGCGCGTCGCCGGTGGCGTTGCGGAACGGCAGCACGGCGAGCGACGTCTTGACCGCCACCGGAGCCGCCGCGCGCGACTGGAGGAGCCGCCATCCGGCGACCCCCAGGAGCCCCGCCAGCAGGACGGCGCCGGCCGCGACCGCGACCCGCTTGCCCAGGAGCCGGCGGGCCGCCCGGGTGGCGCGCTGGCGGTCCAGATCGCGCACCAGGTCCGTGAGGGTCTGGTAGCGCGTCCGGACGTCGCGCTGCATGGCCCGCAGGATGATGGCCGACAGCCACGGCGGCATCCCCGGCCTCACGGCCGACGGCTGCGGCGCGTCCTCGTGGACGCGTTTCACCATGACCGACAGGGGGTTCGCCGCCCGGAACGGCAGGGCGCCCGTGAACATCTCGAACATCATGATCCCGAGCGAGTAGATGTCGCTGCGGTGGTCCGGAACGTCCCCCCGAGCCTGCTCCGGCGACATGTAGTCGACCGTGCCGAGGATCGCCCCCGTCTCGGTCATCGTCCCCTGGCTGTCCATGGAGCGCGAGATGCCGAAGTCCCCGACGTACGGCTGGCCGTCGCGATCGATCAGGACGTTGTGGGGCTTGAGATCGCGATGCACGATGCCGGCGTCGTGCGCCGCCTGCAGGGCGAGCGCCACCTGGCGGACGATCGGAACGCCGCGATCGGGGGTCATCACCCCCTCGCGATCGAGGAGCGAGCGGAGGCTCTCCCCCTCGATGAAGCTCATGGAGATGAAGCGCAGGTCCCCCGACTCGCCCAGGTCGTGGATCCGGACGACGTTCTTGTGGGTCACCTGGCTGGCCAGCAGGATCTCGCGCTTGAAGCGGTCGAGGATGTCGGGCCGCGACGCCAGCTCGGGGCGGATGACCTTCAACGCCACGGTGCGGCTCAGCTCGCGATCCACGGCCCGGTAGACCATGCCCATCCCGCCCTCGCCCAGGACCGCCTCGATGTGATAGCGGGTGCCTATTGACATCCCGGGGGCAAGGGTCTGGAACGCAGCGAAGGCGCCGGTTGTGCCGGGCGGGAATCCGCTGCGTCCGACGCCGAGGCTGGTGACGATCGTGCCCCCGCCGCCGTGGCCCGAGGCCGATTCGGGGGCCGGATCGGGCGCGCGCGAGGGCGCGACCTCGGCCCGCGTGGAGGGAAGCGCTTTCCCGCACCCCCCGCACCGCGCGGCGCCCGGCAGGTTCTCCCGACCGCAGGCCGGACAGTTCATAGCTGGCGATACTAGGCGCCGCTCCAGGACTGGTCAAGTGATGGCCCGACCATGACTTGCGCTCGACCCGGACCATCATCGACAATCCCTGCGCCATGGATCTGGAGCGCCGGAGAATCGATCTTCCCCTGCGCCATCCCTGGACCATCTCCCGCGGCTCGAGCCAGGTGCGCTCGAACGTCCTCGTCCGGCTGACGCACGGGGGCGTGACAGGACTCGGCGAAGCGGCGCCGAACGCCCGTTACGGCGAGGACTGGAGCACGGTCCTGGCGGCGCTCGACCGGATCGAGCCGCTCCTCGGGGACGATCCGGAGGGCTACGAGACGGCCATCGACCGGATCGCGGCCTCCGTCCCGGGCCACGCTGCCGCCAGGGCGGCGATCGACATCGCCCTGCACGACCTCGCGGCCCGGAGGCGAGGCGTGCCGTTGCATCGCCTGCTGGGCGCCGACCCGGCGAAGACCCCGGAGACGTCGTACTCCGTCGGGCTCGACACCATCCCGATCATGCAGGAGAAGGCCCGCGAAGCAGAGCGCTTCGGCATCCTCAAGATCAAGCTCGGCACGCCCCAGGATCGCGACATCGTGAAGGCGATCCGGGCCGTCACCGACAAGCCGCTGTACGTCGATGCCAACGAGGCATGGAAGGATCCGGCCCAGGCGATCGCGATGATCCGCTGGATGGAGGGCATGGGCGTGGTCCTGGTGGAGCAGCCGCTGCCCGCCTCGGACCTCGAGGGGGCGAAACAGGTCCGCGATCAGGTCTCGATGCCGGTGTTCGCCGACGAGGCGGCCTCGTCGGCGCGCGATCTCGAGGCCCTGACGCAGGCGTACGATGGCGTCAACGTCAAGGTGCAGAAGGCGGGCGGCCTGCGCGAGGCCCGCCGGATGATCGAGGCCGCGCGCGCGCTCGGCCTCCAGGTCCTGCTGGGCTGCATGGTCGAGACCTCCATCGGCATCACGGCGGCGGCGCACCTGGCGGGCCTGGCGGACAGGGCCGATCTGGACGGTAACCTGTTGCTGCTCGACGATCCGTTTCGCGGTGCCAGCGTGCAGGAGGGGAGGATCGTGCCGCCCCAGGGACCCGGTCTCGGCGTGGAGGGGACATGGTGAACCGCGCGTCGCCGGAGCCTCGGACCTCGCCGGACGGCCCCCTCCTGGCGCGGGCGGGCGCCGCCATCTCCGATGCCTGCGAGCGCTACTTCCCGGATGCGTTCGTCGTGGCTCTCCTGGCGGTCCTTCTGGTCTTCGCGCTGGGGCTCCTGCTCGGCGAGAAGCCGGCCGCCCTTTTGACCCACTTCGGGTCCTCCTTCTGGAGCCTGGTGCCGTTCACCATGCAGATGGCGCTGGTGATCATCGGGGGCTTCGTCGTCGCCAGCTCTCCGCCGGTCGCGCGGCTCATCGGGCGCCTCGGGACGATCCCGAAGAGCCCGCGCTCCGCCGTCGCCTTCGTCGCCCTGTTCGCGATGCTGGCCTCGCTCCTCTCCTGGGGCCTGTCGCTCGTGTTCACGGGTCTCCTGGTGCGCGAGGTGGCGGGTCGCGTGCCGCGCACCGACTACCGCGCCCTCGGCGCCGCGGCGTATCTCGGGCTCGGCAGCGTCTGGGCCCTCGGCCTCTCCTCCTCCGCGGCGCTCCTCCAGGCGAGTCCCACGTCGATTCCGGCGGCCCTCCTGCCGGTGACCGGCGTCCTGCCTCTCTCCCAGACCATCTTCCTGTGGCAGAGCCTCGTGCTGGCGGTCGTGCTGATCGCGGTCTCGGTGGCGGTCGCCTGGTTCTCCTGCCCGCCCCCGCACCGGGCCCGCACGGCCGAGGAGATGGGTGTCCGGTTCGAGCCGCTGGTGGTCCGTCAGGAGGCCCCGGGCACCCCGGGCGATCGCGTCGATCGCCACCCGCTTCCGGGTCTCGCGGTCGCCGGGCTGCTGCTTGCGTACCTGGGCCTCCAGGTCCGGGAGCGGGGCTTCGTCGCGGCGGTCGACCTGAACAACTTCAACATGGCGTTCCTCGCGGCCGGGCTGCTGCTGCACGGCCGGCCGAAGTCCTTCCTGCAGGCGGTCGGCCGGTCGGTGCCGGCCACCTCCGGGGTGCTGATCCAGTTCCCCTTCTACGCCGGGATCTTCGGGATGATCTCGGGGTCGGCGATCGCTTCGACCCTGGCCGATCTGTTCGTGCGCCTGACGACGCGCGGCACCTTCCCGATCGTCGTCGCCCTCTACTCCGCCGTTCTGGGGCTGTTCGTTCCATCGGGCGGCGGCAAGTGGATCCTCGAGGCGCCGTACGTCATGGCGGCGGCCAACACCTGGCAGGTCCACCTCGGCTGGACGGTGCAGATCTACAACGCCGCGGAGGCCCTGCCGAACCTGATCAACCCGTTCTGGATGCTTCCGCTCATGGGCATCTTGAACGTCAAGGCAAGAGACCTGGCGGGTTACTCCATCCTGCAGCTCCTGTTCCACGTGCCGATCGTGCTGCTCCTCTGCTGGCTCTTCACCTGGACCCTGCCCTACGTGCCGCCGCTGGTACCCTAGGATCTCAGCAGGGTCCCGCGGCAATCCGGAGCGCCGCAGCGGCAGGGGTAGCGCGCCGCCGCCGACTCGTCGTCATCCTCCTCCCGCTCGTAGGAGTAGTCGTAGAACAGCTCGTCGCCGGGCTCGATGTCGGCGAGAGCGTGGATGAACACGCGGCCGCGGGCGATCACGAGGTGGCAGTTCGGGCTGCAGGAGTGGTTGATGAATCGGGCCTCGTTGCCGCCGACCGCAGCGTCGATCACCCACTTGCTGTTGACCGTCATGAGGCAGGTGTAATGCTGCTCCATCGCCGCGTCGTCGTAGCGCGCGTCGGCGACCTCGTGCGTGATGCGCTCCCCCGTGTACTCGATGATGCGCGTCCCCCGGGCGATACGCCTCAGGGCGAAGGCCCCCCGCCCGTGGACGGGGGAGGAGCGGATCTCGAACAGCCGGGCCACGGAAGGATCAGGGCTGGCCGGGGGCCGGAGCCGGCGTGACTTCGTCCGGAAGGGGCGGCCGGGTTTCGTCGGGAGCCTTGGGGACGGGCGTGTCTCCCGGCTTCGCAGCCAGGTGCTCGTCGAGCCACTCCATCCAGGTGCGCCAGACCGCCCGGGAGCGCACCGGATCGCCGGGGAAGTGTCCGCCCACGGGCCACAGGACGAACCGCGTGGTCACGCCGTTGTCCTTCAGGGCGTGGTACAGGCGGTACGACTGGGTCACCGGCACGCGCACGTCCCCCGTCGTCGACAGGATGAGGGTCGGCGTCTTCACCTTCGAGGCGTAGGTGATCGGCGACTGCTCGCGGTACGCCTGCTCGCGGCCGCCGGTCCAGGGAGAGCCGCCGAAGCTGTAGCGCTCCAGCACGTTGAAGTCGGACAGGGCGTACTGGTCCACGAGATCGGTCACCGACGCTCCGGTGACGGCCGCCTTGAAGAGATCGTGGTGGCCGATCAGCCAGGAGGTCATGTAGCCCCCGTACGACCAGCCCGAGACGCCGATGCGCTGCGCGTCGACCCAGCCGCGGGCCTTGATCGCATCGAGACCCGACATGACGTCGCGCCCCGGCCCGTCTCCGGCATCCCCGACGATCGCCCGCTGGAAGGCGTTGCCTTGGTGATCGCTGCCGCGATAGTTGGGCTGGAAGACCGCGTAGCCGCGCGCCGCCAGGAGCTGCCCGAGGGTCGAGAAAGCCTCGGTCGAGGCCGATGTCGGACCGCCGTGGATCAGGAGCACGAGCGGGTACTTCGACGTCGGCTGGAACCCCGGCGGCAGGATCAGGACGCCGTCCTGGCGGAGGCCGTCCGGGCCCGGCCATTCGATCGACTCCACCTTCCCCAGGTCGAGGGCGGCGAGCGGCTCGTTGAAGGAGGTCAGCCGCCTGGGGGCCGACTCCGCGTTCGGCATGTGGTACAGCTCAGCCGGGTGCAGCGGCTCGCTGCCCGCGAAGGCGATCGCCCCCCCCTTCCCGACGCTGACGTCGACCCAGAACGACCACGCCGGATGGGCCTTCCCCAGGTTGAGGCGCCGCGCCTCCCCTTCGAGAGGCTGGAGCCAGAGGGACACCCCGGTGCCGTCGTGGCCGCCGACCAGGATCGACTTGCCGTCCGGCATCCAGATCGAGCGGCAGAGGTTCCTGTCCAGGGCCCGGGTCAGGATGCGTGGCTCGCCGCCGCCGGCCGGCGACACGCCGATCTCGTTGACGTTGTTCGGGTCGCCGTCGCGCGGGTACCAGAGCGAGATCTGTTTGCCGTCCGGGCTGAACGCGGGGACGCCCTCGAACAGCGACCGGCCGGTCAGCGGCCGGATGTCCAAAGAGGCCACGTCGAGCACCTGGACCGAGGTCCGGTCGGCGTCGCCGAAGTGCGGCATCTCCTGGCGCACGAAGGCGATCAGCCGGCCGTCGGGCGACCAGGAGATAGGGGAGGACGGCGGCCCGGGTGGCTGGCTCTGGGGCAGACTCCAGGAGCCGTTGGTGAGCCGTTTGGCCGATCCCCCATCCGCGGGGATGAGCCACAGGTGCGCCGGCCGCGGCGCCTCCCGCGTCAGAAAGTCGTTGTTTCCGACCTCGAAGGCGTCCTCCCCCTTCACGGCCGGCTCCTTCACGGGCGCCTCATCGGTGCCGGCGTAGGCGAGGGCGCCGCCATCCGGCCGCCAGGCGAACTGCTGCACTCCTTCCGGAGCGTCGGTTATCTGCAGCGCGTCGCCGCCATTCATCGGCATCAGGAAGATCTGCGGGACGCCCTTGTCGTCGCCCGGGGCGGGGGACGCGGACTTGGGCGCGTCCGCCTTGCCGGCCGGCGGCTTCTTCCGGACCCCTTCCGCCAGGAAGGCCAGCCGGTCGCCCGTGGGGGACCAGCGCGCGTGGCCGAGCCGCTGGCGGTCCCGCGTCAGGACGCGCTGCGCTCCGGTCGCCACGTCCACCAGGACCAGCTCGGAGTCGTAGCGGTTCTCTTCGAGATTCGGCCGCGATACGACGATCACGATCGATCGGCCGTCGGGTGAAATCTGGGGATCGTTGATCCGCACCAGCCTGGAGAGGTCCTCCAGCCCCAGCGGGCGGGCCCAGGCGGCTCGGGGTGTGACCGCAGGCAGGGCCAGGGCGAGGGCCAGGGCCGGGCCGGCGGCGATGAGCGGGACGCTACGGTTCATCGAGACTCTCCTTGACAGCCGGAATCGGTGATCGGCCCCTCTTGGGGCCGCAAGCGGACAAGTGTCGCCCCCCAACCGCCGCCGGCCTCGTCCGCCGGCCGGAAGGAGGCGACGAAGGACTGGCGGGCGAGCAGCGCCTCGACGGCGCGCCGCAGGACGCCCCGGCCCTTGCCATGGACGATGCGCACCTCGAGGATGCCTCGCTCGCGGCAGGCCTGAAGGTATTCCGGCAGGAGGTCGCCCATCTCCCGCGGGTCGAAGGCGTGCAGGTCGAGCGTGCCGTCGATCGGCAGGCGGACCGCGTCCTCGCCGTTCACGGGAGGACGCGCTCCAGGAGGGACCGGACCTGGTCGCCGTAGGTTCGCATGAGCAGCACGAGGACGCCGGCCGCGGCGAGCGCCCACAGCACGGCCACGATCAGGGACCGAAAAAGCCGGAACACGAGAACGGTGATGACTGCGATCGCGACCGGGATGACGATATGGGTGGCCAGCCAGGGCCCTTCCATCTCACGGCTGGCCAGCGGCCAGAACGCCACGATGACCACGACCGACGCCACCAGCAGATGGAGCAGCAGTCTGCGCATGCAACGGGCGGCGTCCCGCGCCCCGGCCGCCGGTTCCATTGTGGATCAGATCGTCGTGATCAGGTGAACAGCCGCGCGACGAAGTAGGCCACCGCCGCGGCCAGGCCGCCGATCGCTGTGGTCTGCAGCGCCCCCCAGAACGGCCGTCCGGTCGTGTAATGCCCCTTGACGAATCCGAAGACCAGGAGCGCCGTGATCGTCGCCCCGATCGAGACCGAGAGCGCGGCGCTCGCCGATCGGCTGAAGAAATACGGCCCGAGCGGGATCAGCCCGCCCGCGACGTAGGCCCCCCCGATGGTGGCGGCGGACACCAGCCCCTGGCGCGGATCGGGCCGCTCCAGACCGAGCTCGTAACGCATCATGAACTCGACCCAGGCGTTCGGCCGGGCGCGGAACGCGCGCACCACCGGCGCCACTTCCTCCGGCGTCAAGCCGTACTCGCTGAACAGTTTCTCGATCTCGGCCGCCTCGGCGTCGGGTTTCTCGACCACCTCGCGTTCCTCGCGAGCGCGCTCGGTGGCGTAATGCTCCACGTCTCCGCGCGCCGCCAGGTACCCGCCGAGACCCATGGCGATCGACCCCGCCGCCACCTCCGCGAGGCCCGCCGTCACCACGACGGC
>DASRJX010000188.1:0-5029 GCA_035649235.1 Candidatus Cryosericum sp. | reverse complement strand
CTTCTCGAGCCCCGGACCGACGCGGGACGGACGCCTGAAGCCGGAGATCGCGGGCCCCGGCTGGACGAGCCTGTCGGCCCTGTCCCAGGAGGCCGCGCCTTTCAACGACCCGCGCACCTTCGCCGAGGACGGCGTGCACTGGGCCCTCGTCGGGACGAGCTTCGCCTCGCCCCACATAGCCGGGATCTACGCGCAGCTTTTGGGGCTGAACCCCACTCTCGACGCCATCGACCTGCGCACGCTCATCACCCGCACGGGACGGACCGATACCAACACCGGGTCCGTCCCGAACAACGACTGGGGCTGGGGCAAGGTCGACGCCAAGGCGGCCGCCGATCTCCTGATCAAGCCGATCCCGAACCTGACGGCCTCGGCCGACATGCAAACATTCAGCGCCAGCACCATCCCGTCGGCCTCGACCTACAACGTCTACAAGGGGAGCTTGTCGCTCAAATCCCCCACGTACTACGGCACCTGCTACGCGAGCGGACTCGGGTCGCCGTCGTTCATGGACATGTCGACGCCGGCCGTGGGCGCAGGGTTCTTCTACTACGTGACGGGAGTGCAGGACGGGATCGAAGGACTGCTCGGGTTCTCCTGGGACGGCGTGAACTCGCTGCCGCGGCCGAACCCCTCCCCCTGCCCCTAGCGGGCTCCTGGAACGTCAGCCGGCCTCGCCCGCCCGATCGCCTGCGGGCGGCGCCGTGGCGCCCTTGAGGATCTCCTCCAGCTCGGGAGGCGGATCGACGAACCTGACACCCATCCCGACCCGACCCGTCGTGACCCATTCCGCCGGCCCCTGGCGCGCCCACATCACGCGCCCCGTCAGCGTGAGGCTCCGCTGCTGGAACTTCAGGGTGATTTTCAGGAGTGTGCCGGGGGGCAGGACGCGCGCCGTCCTTATCATCATGCCCCGCATCGACAGGTTGCCGGAGTACCCGATCTTCGATCGCTTGTCCGTGGCGCCCGCGGCCGCCTCGACGTAGTGCACCTCGACGCGCCGGCGCATCCGCGCCTCCATCTGCTTCCGGCGCTGCAGCACGTCAGCCTCTCTTCAGGCTGCCGGAAGGGGGCGGCAGGCGGCGGATCCGCCGGCCCGTGGCGGCGAACACCGCGTTGAACACCGCCGGGGCGACGACCGGCACGCCCGGCTCGCCGACGCCCGTCGGCGGCTCGGGGCTCGGCACGATGTAGGTCTCGACCTGCGGCATTTCGTCGATGCGCAGCATCTCGTAGTCGTTGAAGTTGCTCTGGGCGACGTGCCCCTCTTCGATGGTGATCTCCGACTTCAGCCCTGCCGTGAGCCCGAAGACCACGGCGCTCTCCATCTGGGCCGCGACCAGTCCCGGGTGCACGACCCGGCCGCAGTCGATCGCCGCGACGATCCGGCGGACGCTCAGGGCGCCTTCGTCGCTCACCTCGACCTCCGCGGCCATGGCGCAGTAGCTGCGGAACGAGTAGTGGGCCGCGATGCCGCGCCCCTGCCCCTTCCCGAGGGGCGCCCCCCAGGGTGTCTTCTCGGCCACCAGGTCGATGACCCCCTTGAGGCGGGCCGTCTCCAGGACGACGTCGGGCATGGGATAAGGGATGCGGCGCGGCTCGCGCAACAGGTCCTGCCGCAGACGCAGCGGGTCCTTGCCCGCGGCCGACGCCATCTCGTCCAGGAACGACTCGACGACGAACGCGTTGAACGAGCTCTCCACGGATCGCCACCAGCCGCGCGGCACCCGCGAGTCCACGGGGCTGTACTCCACCCGCACGTTGGGGACGGCGAACGGCAGATCGGCGGCGCCGCCCAGCTCGTCCGACTCCGGCTCCTTGGTTTCGGGGTTGTAGAACGCGCCGATCGACGTCGACACGTAGCGGTGGCTCCAGGCGATCGGGCGTCCCGCGGCATCCAGCCCGCCGCGCATCCGGTGGAGACTGCAGGGCCGGTAGTAGTCGTGCTGGAGATCCTGCTCCCGCGACCAGACCATCTGCACGGGAGCGCCGGCCGCCTTGGAGATCTCGGCCGCGTCGACGACAAAATCGGGGTTGATGCGCCGGCCGAAACCGCCTCCCAGGAGCGTCACGTTGATCCGGATCGCCTCGGCCGGCAGGCCCAGGGTGCGCCGGAGCTCTCCCATCGCCCAGGACGGGGTCTGGGTCGGGGCCCAGATCTCGCATCGATCGGTAGTGACGTGGGCGGTGGCGTTGACCGGTTCCATCGCGGCGTGCGCCTGGAACGGCAGCTCGTAGGTCGCCTCCACGCGGCGCGCCGCAGAGGAGAGAGCCGCCGCGACGTCCCCGTCGCTGCGCAGCACCTTGCCCGGCTGCTCGACGGCCGCCAGGCAGCGCTCGCGCAGGGAGGCGCTGTCCTCCCTGACCTTCCGGTCCTCGTTCCAGCGGACCTGAAGGGCGTCCCGCCCCTTGAAGGCGGCCCAGGTGCTGTCGGCGACCACCGCCACGCCGCGCCGGAAGGGAACGACGCGCTTCACCCCCGGAACCTGCCTGGCGGCGGCGTCGTCGAACTGTCCGGGCCGCGCTCCGAAGGCCGGCTCCAGGACGACGGCGGCATAGAGCATCCCCGGCCGCCTGACGTCGATGCCGTAGACGGCGCTGCCGTCGACCTTGGACGCGGTGTCGGTGCGCGGCACGGCGCGGCCGAGGAGCGCGTACGTCTTCGGGTCCTTGAGCGGGGGGTCCTTCGGGATCGGGAGCCGCGACGCCTCCGCGACCAGCGTGCCGAAGGGAGCGCGGCGCCCGCTCGCGCGGTGGACCACCTCCCCCTTCTCGGCGACGCACTCCTTGGGCTCCACGTTCCAGCCCCTCGCCGCGGCGACGACGAGCAGCGCGCGCGCCGTCGCCCCCGCCTGCCGCAGCGGGTCCCAGGACTCGCGGACGCTGCTGCTGCCGCCGGTGTCGAGGTTCGGGAAGCGAGGGTCGAGCCAGGCCTGCTCCACCTTGACCTTGGAGAAGTCGGCGCCGATCTCCTCCGCCAGGATCATCGGCAGCGCCGTGCGCACGCCCTGGCCCATCTCGGACTTGGTGGTCCAGAGCGTGACGGCGCCGTCGGTGTCGATCTGGAGGAGGGCATTGGGGGCGAAGCGCGCGGCGCTCTCCTTGGCGGAGGCCGGCTCTGGTGCCGCGGCGGCGGACGCGGCCCCGGCGGCCCGGGGTGCGGCGCCGGCCTCGAGGCCGTCCCCGTCGAGCAGCCGGAACCCGATCACCAGACCGGCGCCGGCCGCGGGCACGGTCCTGAGAAAGTCGCGACGGCTGACGCTGACGAAGCGGCTCATCGGCCTCCGCCATTCTCCCGCCCGCCGACGGCACCGCCCGGCCGCGTGCCGGACCGGAATCCGGCGGCCGCGGGTGTTGCCCGCGCCGCCACGTGGATGGCGCGCCGGATCCGCTGATAGGTGCCGCAGCGGCAGATGTGCCCCCCGAGGGCTTCGTCGATGTCCTTCTCCTGGGGCCTGGGCTTCTTCGCCAGGAGGGCCGCCGCCGACATGATCATCCCCGACTGGCAGTAGCCGCACTGCGGCACGTCCTCCGCGATCCAGGCCTTCTGGATCGGGTGGCTGCGGTCGGCCGACAGACCCTCGATGGTGGTGATCCGTCCGCGCGCCGCCTGCGACACGGGCGTGACGCAGGATCGGATCGGCTCGCCGTCGAGGTGCACGGTGCAGGCGCCGCAGAGCGACTGGCCGCAGCCGAACTTGGTGCCGGTGAGGCCGAGGATGTCGCGCAGCACCCAGAGCAGCGGCGTGTCGGGCGCCACGTCCACCTGGCGCTTCCTGCCGTTGACGTCGAGCGCTATCGCCGCCACGATCCCTCCTCGACGATGCGGCCATCATACGACAGGTGCGCAGGCATCCGCGGTTCCGGCCCGCGCCGGACGCGCCGCGCTACGTCTTCGCGCACTCGCCGTCGTGGTCCTTGGCGACTCTTTTCCCCTTGCGCTCGCAGTCGTTCCCGTAGGTCTTGCCGTCGCAGCCGCAGACCGGCGCGTACTCCTGCGTGCAGATTTCGGGGACCTTGATGCACGTCCCGTCCAGGTCGGCGCCGCGGCAGGCGCCGGGGCGGGGATCGCAAAAGAGCCCGTCCTCGCACACGATGCCGCGGATGGTGCCGCAGGTCTCGCCTTCCTTGGCCTTTCCGGGCGGCGTGACGGAGGGGGCGGGGGTCGCCGGAGGCGCGCAGGCGGCGACGCACGCGGACAGGAGAATCCAGAGGCCCGTGGGACGCAGCACGCTGGCGGTATTCATGCGGAATTCTACCTCCGGGACTACTTCCGGAACGTGCCGGTTCTGGCGTCGAACCGCAGGCGGTCGCGGCCGGCGGCCCACCAGGCCCGCAGCGCCCTGAGGCGTTCTTGCGCCGCTTCGCCGGCGGGATCGTCGATCGCGGGCCCGTCCAGCGCCGCCAGCCGCGACAAGGTGTTGATCGCCTCGAGCCGGGTCAAAGCGCCTTCGCCTTTGGCCGCGACCTCGAGCAGGAACGGGATGCCGTCGAGGTCGCCGAGGGCGGCGACGCTCTGCGCCAGGCGCAGGCGGACCCAGGGATCCTCGTCCTGGTTGGCGAGGCTCTGCTTGAGCGCGGGAAGGGCGGAGCGGTTGCGCATCCGGCCCAGCGCTTGGGCTGCCGCCTCGCGCACTCCGGCGTCCTGATCGTGGAGAGCGTCGGCCAGGTCGTGCAGGACGCGCGGGTCGCCGCTCTTCTCCAGGCCGGCGATGGCGCGGGCGCGCACGTTGGCGTGGGTGTCCCGGAGCGCGTCCCGCAGCGCGGCCACGCCCTCGCCGACCTGATGCTCCGGCTCGCCGCCGGCCGGAGCGACGACGTCCTGAGCGCCGGCGTCCGGGTCCGCGGCTCCCGAAGGCACCCCGCCCGGGTGCCGGTAGCGCTCGAGGGCGAAGGCGGCCCCGGCGAGGAGGGCCACGAGGATTCCGGTCGCGGCGAGCGCTTGCGCCGGCCGGGCCGAGCGCAGCAGCGCCCGCATCATCCCGCCGATGAGCAAGGCGACCGCGAACCCGACCATGATGGTGGGTCC
>DASRJX010000187.1:0-2688 GCA_035649235.1 Candidatus Cryosericum sp. | reverse complement strand
CAGCCCGCCACCCGCCGGGACCCCTCGATGGCGGCCTGGAAGAGCCAGTGCAGGTCGATCCACGGCCTTCCCGCCGAGGTGTAGGTGAAGTCGTCGACGCGCGGCACCTTCCCCTGCTCGAGGATCGTCCTGCCCCCCAGGAGGTGCCAGAACAGGTCGACTTCCGCGAGCTGCGTCAGACAGAAGGTGGCGCACAGAAGGAGTGCCGTCAGCGCGGCGGTCCGTCGCAGCAGCGCCCCCAGAGATGTCCCGGGCCGACCGGAAGGTCTCACCCCGCCTCCCCGCCGGCCGCGCGGCGCAGGACGGTCAGGGACGTGTCGCCATAGCGATAGATCCGCCCCGCGCCGTACGACGGCTGCCCCGGAGGGTCCGGCGGTCTTCGGGTCGGATGCTCGACGACCAGGATCCCGCCGGGATGGACCAGCGTCGAGGCCGCCGACAGCACCTCGCTGGAGACGCCCGGGTCGTAGGGCGGGTCGAGGAAGACGACGTCGAACCGCTCGCCGCGGAGCGTCAGGGCCGCGAGGGAGGCCGCCATGGGAAGGACTACGATCTCCGCCGCCGCGTCCCGTCCCAGCAGGGTCAGATTCTCCCGGATGATGCGCGCCGCGGCCCTGTCGCGCTCGACGAAGACGGCCCGGCTCGCGCCGCGGCTGAGCGCCTCGATCCCGACGGCGCCCGTTCCGGCGTACAGATCGAGAAAGCAGGCGCCTTCGATGCGGGATCCGAGGATGTCGAAGAGCGCCTCGCGCACGCGGGAGGACGTCGGCCTCAGCCCCGCGGCCCGCGGGCGTTTGAGGCGCCGCCCCCGGGACTGCCCGCCGGTGAGCCTCATGGAGGAGGCCGGATTATACACCGCGTCGTCGGAGGGTCATTTCTTGACTTGACGGGATCACGCCGGTACGATGACGCCCGCGCTGCACGGCCTTCCGCCGCGGCTCGAGGGTCCCTCGGCGCGGCACGGAGGAGCCAGGGGGTCGATGCGCCAGTCACTCAAGCGGGCGAGGGCGGGTGTGCTCGTCCTGCCGCCCTTGTTCCTGGCCTGGGTGAGCGGCGCCTCCGAGGCCGCCACGACGCGGCCCGTGCTGGCGCTGCGTCCGGGGCCCATCGATCGCCCGCTGTCGATCGCGGCGGCCGATTTCGACCGAGACGGATACGACGACCTCGCCATCGCCAACTTCCAGGCGGGAACCATCCAGATCCTGATCAATCAGAAAGACAACACCTT
This sequence comes from Candidatus Cryosericum sp., assembly GCA_035649235.1. Lineage (GTDB taxonomy): Bacteria > Acidobacteriota > Polarisedimenticolia > Gp22-AA2 > Gp22-AA2 > DASRJX01. Next base: position 1,460 of record DASRJX010000187.1, on the reverse strand, counting down.
CGCGCCCGCTCCCCAGGGCCCGTCGGGCGTCGGGGCGGCGTTTCTCAACAGCGCGACCTCCGGGCCCTTCGACATGGTGGTGACCGACCTCAATCCCGAAGACGTGGACGGGGACGGGGTCGCGAACACCGACGATGATTGCCCGAACGTCTTCAATCCGAAGGACGCCACCGGCCTGCAGGTCGATGCGGACGGCAACGGCGTCGGCGACGCCTGCGAGGTCCTCCGGGACACCGACTGCGACGGCACGGGCGACACCCCGATCGACAGCGACGGGGATGGTGTGCCCGAATACGATCCAGGCCAGATGCCGCCCGTCCTCGACAACTGTCCCCGTCTCGCGAACTCGATGCAGGTCGACCTCGATGCCGACGGCGTCGGCGACGTTTGCAAGTACAGTCCCGACCTGATCATCGTGACCACGACGCAGGGAGGCGGCGTTCCGTTCGGCGCCGTCCGGGTCCGCCTGAACGACGGCGGCGGCGGCCTGGTCGGGCGGCCGTCCTACGGAAGCGGCGTCGCTCCCGGCAAGGTGGTGGTCGCAGACTTCACCGGCGACGGCCGGCCGGACCTCACGGTGGCGGTGAGCTCCGTCGACGTCGTGCAGTTCCTGCCCGGACAGGCGGACGGGATCTTCGGTCTCACCACCGTCCTGCAGGCCGGCGACGGCGCCCAGGGAGCGGAATCGGGCGACTTCAACGGCGACGGCCATCTGGACCTGGCGGTGGCCAACCGGACCGCCGACAGCCTGTCGATCTACATGAACCCGGGGACCTCCCTCCCGACCACCCCCACCACGACGGTGACGCTGCCACCTCTCTCGGGACCGGTCGTGCTCCTATCCGGCAAGCTGGGCCCCGACCCCGACCTCTTCGCGGATCTGGTCGTCGTGTCGCAGGGCCGGCCCGTGTGCGTCCTCGGTCCCAAGGCGGGCACGGAGTGCGACGCCGACGACGACTGCGTCGATCCCCAGAATCCCGGCATCGGCACCTGCGCGGGCGGGGCAGGCAGCATCCAGGTGTTCACCGGATCGGCGTCGGGGGCCCTCACCGAAGTGCAGCCACCTCCGATGGCCCCGGGCGGGCGCCCGCGCGCCGGCCTGCTGCTCGATCTCGACGGCAACTCGAAGCTCGACCTGGCGGTGGGAGACTTCACGGGCGGTCGGGTACTTCTCTACTCGGGCAACGGCGACGGGACGTTCGCAGCACCGACGGTGTTCACCGGAACGAAGCAGCCCTCGGCGCTGGCGGCGCTCCACGTGGCCGGTCCGTCCGCCGGGCCTCCCGACCTGGCGGTTCTCGATTACGCCGACAACCGCATCGACCTCTACCACAACAACGGCGGCCTGAGCTTCTCCCCCTTCGCGACCTCGCCCGCCTCCCCCTGGCGCGGCACCTCGGCCATGCTCCTGACGGGGGCCGACACCGCGGCGTCGGTCGACATCGTCCTTCTGCAGCGGG
>DASRJX010000186.1:0-20299 GCA_035649235.1 Candidatus Cryosericum sp. | reverse complement strand
CGTCGGTGAGCCGGGCCGGGTCGATGCGCGTGAGCTCGCGCCGGTAGCGCCCGATCCGCTCGACACGGTCCCGGACCGCAGGCGTCCCCCAGTCGTCCAGGAGGGCGTCGTAGCGGTGGTAGCCGGCGATGGTCGCCGCGGCGGGGTGCGAGCGGAAGAGGTCGTCGAGGTAGCGGTCGGCGACGGCGTAGAAGTCCCGGTCGTGCCCCGATGCCCCTGTCGGCACCCCGCCCGGGACGCGCGAGGGATCGCTCATGGCCTCAACGTGGGAGGGCGGCGGCCGCGTCGCCGTCGAGAAGCCACAGGAGGTCGCCCCGCTCCGGCCGGACCAGTGCTGCGGGCAGATCCGAGCCGCCGCCGAGGACCTGGCGCGCCGCCTCCGCCTTCGAGGCGCCGCTCACGAGGAAGAGCACCGCCGCGGCGTTGTTGAGGACCGGCAGGGTCAAGGTGATCCGATCGGGCCCGGGGTTGCGCCTCACCTCCGTCACCAGGCGGGCCGTCTCGCGCGCCGCGGGGGAGCCCGGGAAGAGGGAGGCGGTGTGGCCGTCCGCTCCCAACCCGAGGAGGACGAGATCGAAGCGCGGCCACTCGCCCGCTCCCAGGCGGAAGACGTCGCGCAGGATCTCCTCGTACTCCTCGGCGGCGCGCTGCGAGTCGGGGTTCTCGCCGCGGATGCGATGGACCTGCTCCTCCGGAACGGGAACGTGGCGCAGCAGGGTCTCGGACGCCATGCGGAAGTTGCTCTCGTCGTGATCGGGCGCCACCTGGCGCTCGTCGCCGAAGAGGACCCAGGTGCGCGCCCAGTGGATCTGCGCCCGATAGGGGCTCTGCCGGTCGGCCACGCGGGCGTAGACGCTGCGCGGTGTTGCGCCCCCGGCCAGGGCGACGCAGAAGCGTCCGTGGCCCTCGACCGCCTCGCGGGCGCGCCGGGCGAACTCGGCCGCTCCCGCGTCGGCGAACGCCTGGCGGCTCGGGGCGATGTGCACCAGCGGGGCGCCGCTCAGGCCGTTTCTCCGGTGTAGATCGCCATGATGGAGCCAAGGAGCCTCAGGGCATCGGCCTTCTTCCTCTGGAACGAGTTCCGGCCGATGATCGATCCGAAGCCGCCCCCGTCGCGGATGCCGCGGACCTCGCTCAGGATCTTGTCGTCCGACTCGGCCGGGCCGCCGGAGAAGATGACGATGCGCCGGCCGGCGAACGAGCACTGGACGACATGCTTGACGCGATCGGCGAGCGTCGCGATCGGGACCTGCTCCTTCTCGTAGACCTTGCGGGCGGCGTCCTGCGCGATGTGGGAGGTGGGCAGCTTCACCTTGATGATGTGCGCCCCGAGCTGGGCGGCGATCTGCGCCGCGTAGCCGCAGACGTCGATCGCCGTCTCGCCGTTCTTGTCGAGGCCCGAGCCGCGCGGGTAGGACCAGACGACCACCGCCAGGCCCGCGGCCTTCGCCTCCTCCGCCAGCTCCCGGACGCGCTCGTACATGCCGAAACGCTCCGCCGAGCCGGGGTAGATGGTGAAGCCGATGGCGCTGCAGCCCAGGCGCAGGGCGTCGCGCACGCTCCCCGTCCAGGCCTGCGTCGGGTCCTTCTCTTCCAGGAGGCCGTCCTTGTTGTTGGCCTTCAGGATGAGCGGGATCTGCCCCGCGTAGCGGCGCGCCCCCGCCTCGAGGAATCCGAGCGGCGCCGCGTAGGCGTTGCAGCCGGCCTCGAGCGCCAGCTCGAAGTGGTAGGCCGGATCGTAGGCCGGCGCGTTCGCCGCGAAGCTGCGGGCCGGCCCGTGCTCGAAGCCTTGATCGACCGGCAGGATCACGAGCCGTCCCGTCCCACCGAGGCGGCCGTGGTTCAGGATCCGGGACAGGTTGGCGAGGGTCCCGGGGCTGTCGCTCTCGTACCACGAAAGGATCTCACGCACACGTTCCGTCACGCTCACTGTCACTCTCCTCAGGATGGCTTCCCGGTTCTCACGAAGGATTCGAAGAGGGCCACCTCGTCGGCGCTGCCGATGGCGAGCGGCGAGCGCTGGTGGGTCTCGGTCGTCTCGACCTCCAGGATGCGCCGCTCGCCGTCGCTGGCGCTGCCGCCCGCCCGCTCGACCAGGAAGGCCAGCGGCGCGCACTCGTAGAGCAGCCGCAGCTTGCCGCGCCGGTGCTTCGAGTCGGGCGGGTAGAAATAGATCCCGCCCTCGATCAGGCAACGGTGCAGGTCGGCGACCAGGGCGCCGATGTAGCGCAGCGAGTACGGGCGGCCGGTCGCCTTGTCGTCGGCGGTGACGTACTCCAGGTACGACCGGACGTGTGGATCCCAGTCGCGCTGGCGGCCGAGGTTGGCGCTGAACGTCGTGCCGCGGCGCGGGCAGCGGATCGCGGCGTGGGTCAGGACGTACTCGCCCGCCTCCTCGTCGAAGGTCCAGCCCGAGACCCCCTGGGCGCCCCCGCAGGCGAAGAGGGTGCTCGGCCCGTACAGCACATAGCCGGCGGTCAGGATATCGCCACCCCGCGGCAGCGGCGCGCCCTCCTCGCGGCGACTGATCGAGAAGATGGTGCCGAGCGGGCCGTCGACGTCGGTGTTGGAGGAGCCGTCGATCGGGTCGCAGCAGAGGACGTAGGGTGCGGACGGGTTCGCCGTCGGAACCATCCGATCGTCCTCTTCTGACACGATGCCGGCCACCAGGCGATCCTTCCTGAACGCCCCGATGACCAGATCGTTGCCGACGACATCGAGCTTCTTCTGCCGGTCCCCGGTCACGTTCTCGGCGCCGGAATAGCCGAGGCGTCCCGAGAAGGCGGCCCGCCGCACCTCGCGCGCGATCGTCCGCCCGGCGAGGGCGAACTGCTCCAGGAGCGTCGCGAGGTCCCCCGCCACGGCTGGATCGCCGTGCACCGACGCTGTCAGGTGCTCCCGAATCGTCATAGGGTCCTCGGCATCCGCCCTTGGCCGGGCCCGAAGGGCGGCCTAACTCCCGGCCGCATACCGGGCCGCCCCCAGGAGCGCCGTGCCGGAATTGAGAACGACACGCACGGGCATCGTCTCCATCAGCGTCCGCATCCGCCCTTTGGACACGAACGCCTCCATGAAGGCGCCGGATTGGAGCCGCTCGCGGATCCGCGGGGCGATCCCGCCGCCCACGTACAGCCCTCCCGTCGCCATGACCTTGAGCGCCAGGTTCCCGGCCTCGGCGCCGTACAGCGACACGAACAGGTCGAGCGCCAGCGACGCCATCGGGCAACGCCCGTCCTGCGCCGCGGCCGTGATGGCCGCCGCGGGATCGCCTTGGGCCATCTCCCCGGCCATCCAGGCCGGCTCCTTGCCGCGCCCCGTGTCGCGCAGGAAGGCGTAGAGGCTCGCGATCCCCGGTCCCGACACGATCCGCTCCCACGAGACCCGGCCGAACCGCGCCCGGAGATAGCGCAGCAGCTCGTCTTCGATGTCGTTCCGCGGGGCGAAATCGGTGTGCCCGCCCTCGCTCGCGAACGGGATGTGGCGCCGGCCGTCCCAGAACAGACCGGCCTCTCCGAGACCGGTCCCGGCGGAGATGATAGCGGAATTCCCCCCGGCGCCGGGAGCCCCGGCGCCGAGGAGCAGGAGGTCGGAGGGCCCCAGCTCGTCCAGGCCCCAGGCGTTCGCCTCCAGGTCGTTGAGGAGGCCCGCGGACCTGATCCCGACGAGAGTGGCGACCCGTTGCGCGTCGATGACCCACGGCAGGTTGGTGGTCTCGGACCGGCCGCGCCGCACCGGTCCGGCGACACCGAAGGAGGCGGCCTCGATGGGCCCCGCCGGCCCGTCCGGCCGGCCCGCCTCCTCCTTGAGGAACAGCGCCACCACGGATTCGAGGCTGTCGTGCTCGCGGCTCGGGTAGGACCTTTCGCTCAGGGCCTTGAGGTGGCCCGAGCCGTCACGCGCGAACAGCGCCAGCCGGGTGTTCGTTCCTCCGACGTCGCCCGCCAGGATCATGGGTCAGCACCTTCCACTGCCGGCCGTCGCGCGCCAGCAGGTCGTCGGCGTCCTTCGGACCGCGACTGCCGAAGGGGTAGTTGGGGAAGTTGCGTGCCGGCAGCGCCTTCCAGACGTCGAGGATCGGCTGGGAGATGCGCCACCCGGCCTCGACCATGTCGTCGCGCTGGAACAGCGTGGCGTCGGCCAGCATGCAGTCGTGCAAGAGGGTCTCGTAGCCCGTGCTCGGCACGCTGCCGAAGTGCTCGGCGTACTGGAAATCCATCTCCACCTCGCCCATCCGCACGGCGGGCCCGGGAACCTTCGCCTGGAAGCGGAGGGCGATCCCCTCCTCGGGCTGGATGTTGATGACGAGCTGGTTGGCCAGGAGGCCCTCGACCGGACAGTCCTTGAACGGCACGAACGGCGCCCGCTTGAACTGGATGACGATCTCCGTGACCCGGCGCGCCAGGCCCTTGCCGGTGCGCAAATAGAACGGGACCTCGGCCCAGCGCCAGTTGTCGATGAACAGCTTGAGCGCCACGTAGGTCTCCGTGTTGGAGGACGGCGAGACCCGGCCCTCGGCGCGGTACCCCCGGATCGTCTGACCGGCCACCACTCCTTCGCCGTACTGGCCGCGCACCGACCGGCGCAGGACCTCCTCCGGCGTCATCGACTGGATGGCGTGCAGCACCTTGGCCTTCTCGTCGCGCACGGCACCCGCCTCGAAGGAAACCGGCGGTTCCATGGCGATGAACGACAGGAGCTGGAAGATGTGGTTCGGCACCATGTCCCGCAGCGCCCCGGCGGCATCGTAGTAGCCGCCGCGCCCCTCGACGCCCGCCTCCTCGGCCACCGTGATCTGCACGTGGTCGATGTAGCGCCGGTTCCACACCGGCTCGAAGATGCCGTTGGCGAAGCGGAACACCATGATGTTCTGCACCGTCTCCTTGCCGAGGTAGTGATCGATGCGGTAGATCTGGGACTCGGGGAGGTCCTTGCGCAGCTCCTGGTTCAGCGCCCTGGCACTCTCCAGATCCTGGCCGAACGGCTTCTCCACGATCACGCGCCGCCAGCGCCCCTCCCCCTCGGCCGCCAGACCCGCTGCGCCGAGCTGGTGCACCGCCGTGGCGAACACGGTCGGCGGGGTCGCGAGGTAGTAGAGGTAGTTCCCGCGGGTCTTCTGCTCGGCGTCCACCTTCGCCAGGAGGTCCTGCAACGCGCGGAAGGTCGCCGCCTCGGTGAACTCGCCGGCGACGTAGTAGAGCCGGGAAACGAGCCGGTCGCGCAGATCGGGATCGGTCCCGCCGGTGGCGAACTCGGTGAGCGCCTGCGCCATGCGATCGCGGAACGCCGCCCCGGACAGCGACTCCCGGCCGACCCCGACGATGGCGAAGTCCTCGGGGAGGAGCTCCGCCTGCATCAGGTTGTAGAGCGAGGGGAGGAGCTTGCGCTTCGTCAGGTCGCCGGTGGCGCCGAAGATCACCATGGCGCACGGATCTCCCGGGCGGTCGCGCCGGCTCTCCGGGGGTCCGGGCGTCCCGTCCTTCATGCGCGAAAGCACCCGCCCCGCCGGGAGCGGTTCACGAGAGCGCCCGGGTCACGGCCTCGCCGAGCGCCGCGAGGCCGGAGCGCACGTCCGGGCCGAGGTGCACGCGCAGGAGGCGCCGCCCGCGCTCGGCCAGGACCTGGAAGTCCCCCCGGGCCTGCGCCGCCTTGACGATGCCGAACGTGGAGCGCCGGCCCGGCACCGGAAGATCCTCGGCCTCGTCGCAGGTCACCTGCAGGAACAGGCCGCTCGCGGGGCCGCCCTTGTGGACCTGTCCGGTGGAGTGCAGGAAGCGCGGTCCGAACCCGAGACAGGTGGCGACCTTGCGCGCCGAGCGCACCCGGTGGCGGATCGCCTGCAGCATCTCCTCGTGCGCCGCACTCATGGCGACGAAGGCCAGGAGCGCGAAGTAGTCCCCCTCCTGCAACCGGCCCAGGTGTGCCCGGAGGCAGGCGGCCAGGGATCGTTCGCGTCCCATCGACGCTTCGAGGGCGCGGGCGTTCTTCGGGTCGGCGAACAGGCGCAGGCCCGCCTCCTCGAGGATCGGCTTCTCGGCCGGCAGGGCGCCGCTCTTTTCGTAGGCGTCGGTCAGCGCCCGGGCGGCGACCTTGGCCGCCTCGACGTCGGGCTGGTCGAAGGGGTTGAGGCCCAGGATCGAGCCGGCCACCGCCGTGGCGATTTCCCAGCGGAAGAATTCTCCTCCGAGGTCGTCCGCGGCGGGAACGCCGATGCGGACGACCGGCTGCCCCGAGGCCTGCAGATCGTCGACGGCGCGGTCCTGTCCCGGATCGGGCGCCTCGTCGAGACGCAAGTAGACGACGACCCGATCGCGCCCGAGATCCGCCGGCGGCGCCGGCTTCTCGCCGTCCACCGGGATGAGTCCCTTGCCGGACTTACCGGTCGATTCGGCCAGGAGTTGCTCCAGCCAGGCCCCGAGCCCGGAAAGCCTGGGGGAGGTGACGATTGTCACCTTGTCGCGGCCGCTGCTGCCGAGGACGCCAAGGATCGTTCCCAGGACGACGCCCGGGTTGTCGGCGGGAGGCACCGACGCGGCGCAGGATCGCATGATCGGCAGCGTCCGCGTCAGCAGCCGGTCCACGTCGATCCCCGCGGCGGCCGCGGGCGCCAGCCCGAACTTCGACAGGACGGAGAACCTGCCGCCGATCCCGGACCGGCCGAAGAAGACGCGCCCGAACCGGGCGGAAGCGGCGTCCCGCTCGAGGGAGGATCCGGGGTCGGTGATGGCGACGAAGCGGCGCGCGGCCTCCGCCTCGCCCAGGGCCTTGCGCGCCTTCTCGAGGAAGTGGGCCAGGAGGATGTTCGGCTCGAGCGTGCTTCCCGACTTGCTGGACACGATGACGAGGGTCCGGCGGATGTCGATGCGATCCTCGAAGGCCCGGATCTGCGCGGGGTCGGTCGAGTCGAGGACCAGGAGCTCCGGGAACCCGTCCCGGCGGGGGAACGTCGTCCGCAGCACCTCGGGGCCGAGGCTGCTGCCGCCCATCCCCAGGAGCAGGACGTGGGAGAAGCCGCCCTCGCGCGCGTCGCGCGCCAGCGATTGGAGCGTCGCCGTGTCCCGGAGCTCGAGCCCGGGGGACTCGAGCCAGTCGAGCCAGCGCGCTTCGTCCCTTCCCGTCCAGAGCGCGGCGTCGCGCGCCCACAGCCGGCGCACGTTGCCGGCCACGCGCCAGGCCTCGAGCGACGCCTGGACCGGGGCCTGCAGGTCGGCGGGGAGGTGCACCGTCTGGCGGGCCAGCGCGGGGCCGAGGATCTCGCGCCGCTTGCGCTCGACGGCGCCGAGCAGGGTGTCGAAGGCGTCCGCGAACAGCCGCACGCCCTCCTCCAGGACCCGGTCGGTGACTTCCCTCATCGGGATGCCCGCCGCCTCCAGGGCCTGGAGCGTGAGGGCGGCCTCCTCGAGTCCCTCCTCCAGGCTCGGCCGCGCCCGGCCGTGGTCCTTGAAGGCCTCCATCGTCTGGGGCGGGAGCGTGTTGACCGTGTCCTTCCCGATCAACTCCTCGACGTAGAGCACGTCGCGGTACGCGGGGTTCTTGGTGCTGGTGCTCGCCCAGAGGACGCGCTGCGTCCGGGCGCCCTTCGCCGCGAGCGCCTTGAAGCGCGGCGTCGAGAAGATCGCCTGGTACTTCTGGTACGTCTGCCGACCGTTCGCGATCGCCACCTGGCCCAGCAGGCCCTCGAGGCGGGCGCGCTCGGCGCCCGCGGCGCCGGCCTGGATCCGCTTCTGGATCAGCCCGTCCGCCAGGGTGTCGATCCTGCTGATGAAGAAGGAGGCGACGCTCGCGACGCGGGAGAGGTCGCCCCCCGTGGCGGCGAACGCTTCCAGTCCGTCGATGTAGGCCTCGGCCACCTTCTCGTAGGCCTCCTGGGCGAAGAGCAGCGTGATGTTGACGCTCACCCCCTCGGCCGTGGCGCGGCGGATGGCGGGGATCCCTTCCGGCGTCGCAGGGATCTTGATGAAGACGTTGGGACGCGCGGCGAGGCGCTTGAGGCGGCGCGCCTCCTTGAGCGTGCCCTCGGTGTCGCGCGCCAGGTACGGCGACACCTCCAGGCTGACGAAGCCGTCGGCCCCCTGGGTCCCGTCGAACACGGGCCGCAGGACGTCGGCGGCGTCCTGGATGTCGCGCACCGCGAGCGCTTCGTAGATCCCCTGCGCGTCGAGGTCCCCCTGGTCCAGGAGGCCGCGCAGCGCGGTGGCGTAGTGCGGACTGCCAGCGATCGCCTTCTCGAAGATCGCCGGATTCGACGTGACGCCCTTGAGGCCGTCCTCACGGACCAGACGATCGAGGCCGCCGCTCAGGATCAGGTCGCGACGGATGTAGTCGAGCCAGATCGACTGGCCCAGATCGGCAAGAGCCTGCATGCGGTTCATGGTTCGTTCCCCGGGCACGGGTGCAATCGCCGGCCTGATTCTAGCCCACTTTGAGGACGCGGACCGGAGCCCGGCGGCCCCGGCGCGGTTCCTCGGCGAGCACCACGAGCGACAGGCGCAGGATCTCGCCCACCGACCAGGCCTGGAACGGGCAGCCTCCCGGCCGGTGCGGCGGATCGCCGTCCGCCACCTCCGAGACGTGCTCCAGGCCCGCCTCTTCGAGGTGGCGTGCCAGTGGCTCGAGGAAGCGCCGGCGGGCCTGACGCCGCGCGGCGAGTGTTGCGCCGCGAACCCGCACCCAGGCCTCGACGAACGGGCCGAGGAGCCACGGCCACGCGGTCCCCTGATGGTAGGCGCCATCCCTCTCCCGAGGTCCGCCGGCGTAGCGCGGGCGGTACGCCGGGTCGGCCGGGTCGAGGGTTCGCAGGCCGAGCGGGGTGAGCAGGCGGGCTTCCACCTCATCCACGACTCCTCGCGCCGCGGCCCCTTCGAGCAGGGGGAACGGCAGGCCGCCGACGGCGAAGATCTGGTTCGGCCGGAACGTGGCGTCGTCGCACCCGGGCCTGTGGTCCGCATCGACGACGTCATGCAGGTGGCTGCGCCCGGGAATTGGGAAGCGATCCCGGAACGACGCCAGGGCGCGGCGGTGCATCCCCCGCCAGCGCTCCGACCAGGCTCCTCCGATGCGGAGCGCGTTGATCCAGAGCGCTTCCACCTCGACCGGCTTGCCGATGCGCGGCGTGATCGCGCGGTCGCCGACCCGCGCGTCCATCCAGGTGAGCGCCACGCCCGGCTCCCCGGCGCGCAGGAGGCCGTCCTCCGCGGCGCCGATCCCGAAGCGCGTGCCCTCGGAATACTCCGTCAGGATCGATTCGATCGCCCGGCGCAGGATCGTCTCGTCCGATCGCGCCACGCGCCGCGCCGCGGCCCGCATGGCGAGGAGATAGTCGTGCCCGGCCACCACGAACCAGAGCGCCGCGTCGACAGAGTTGAACTCGACCGGCCCGCCGACCTCCGGGAACCGGTTCGGGAGCATGCCGCGCGACAGCGCGCCCGCCCACGTCAGCAGCACGGCGCGGGCCGCGTCGAGGTGGCCGGCCGCGAGGCAGATCCCGCGCAGCGCGATGAACGTGTCGCGGCCCCAGTCGGTGAACCAGGGGTACCCGGCGACGATCGTCAGCCCCTCGCCCCGCCTCGCGAGATAGGCGTCCGCGGCCCGGTGCAGCCGTGTCGGGACGCTGTCGCGTCGCCGGCGCTCGCGCGCCCGCGACGCCTTGACGGCGGCCGCCGGTCCGAGCCGCTCGCCGGCCGTCCCGGCGGGAGCGGCGGCGCCGTCGCCGCCCGGAATGGCGGACAGGACGAGGAACGCCTCGCCGCGCGACAGATCGAAGGTGAAGAACCCGGGGGAGGCCAGGTCCTCGACGTGGTCGAGCCCGCGGGCGCGGTCCTCCCCGTAATCGAATCTCCTGTACCAGAGCGGCGCGCGGCTGTACGCGCCGTTCCCCGAGGCGGCGATGCCCGGGACGCCGGGGTACGGCCACCAGACGATGCGCCCGTCCCGGTGATCCTCCTCGAAGCGGAAGGCGGGATTCTCGCGGTGCAGGGCGTGGAGGTCCCGCCCGGAAAGGAGCGGCCGCACCTCGAGCCGCGCGCCGGGCCGTGGCTGCAGCAGGCGCCAGGAGAGGGTCACGACCGGCCGGCCGTGGAGGACCGCGATCCCGTGCTCCACCTCGGTCCCAAAGGGAAAGGCGAAGCGCCAGCGCGGCCAGGGGTCGACGTCGAAGGCGCGGATGTACCGCTGTCCGTCCGGATGGACGACGCCCCCCTCATAGGCCTGCGAGGTCAGAGGCCAGGTTCCGTCGGGCGTCGTGAGGACGGCCTCCAGTCCGTTGACCAGCACGAAGCGGCCCGTGGGAGGCGTCGTCGCGGCGAGCAGCAGCGCGTGGTAGCGCCGCGTGCGCAGCAGCGTAGCCGTGCCCGAAGCGAAGCCACCGAGGCCGTCGGCCTCCAGCCATTCCGCGCTCGAGTCCGGGCGCAGGGGACCCTCCTCCGAAAAGGGAACCTTCCCGAAAAGGCAGCGTATGGTTTACCATGCTGCCCCCCGTAAAGGAACAGCCTGGCCGACGGGAGCGATGCGCGGTCAGGCCGGATCGGAATCGAAGGCCCGAACGAGGGCCAAGGAAGGAGAGTTTCATGCTGCGCAAGTGCGTGATGGGCCTTCTGGCCCTGGCGCTGCCGGTGGTCCCGGTGGCGGCCCAGACGGTGGACGAGATCATCGCCAAGAACATCGAGGCCCGCGGCGGGCTGGAGAAGATGAAGTCCGTGCAGAGCATCCGGCTGACAGGCAAGATGATGATGGGCCCGGGCATGGAGGCTCCCATGACCCTCGAGATCAAGCGGCCCAAGAGCCTGCGGATGGAGTTCACCTTCCAGGGGATGACCGGCGTGCAGGCCTACGACGGCAAGAGCGGCTGGTCGATCTCCCCCTTCGGCGGCAAGAAGGACCCCGAGCCGATGTCCCCCGACGACACCAAGGAAGCCGAGGAGGAGGCCGACATCGACGGACCGCTCGTCGACTACAAGGGCAAGGGACACACCGTGGAGCTGGTGGGGAAGGAGAAGCTCGAGGGGAGCGACGCCTACAAGCTGAAGGTGACCCTCAAGGGCGGCACCGTCCGCTACCAGTACATCGACGCCGACTCGTTCCTCGAGATCAGGACGGAGGCGAAGCGGACCGTGCGGGGCAACGAGATGGAGTTCGAGAGCACGATCGGCGACTACAAGGAGGTCGGCGGTCTGTTGATCCCGCACTCGATCCAGAGCGGCGCCAAGGGGCGTCCCGAGAAGCAGAACATCGTCGTCGAGAAGGTCGAGCTGAACCCGAAGCTGGACGACGCGCGCTTCAAGATGCCGGAAGCGCCCAAGGCCGCGGCGGCCGCCCCGGCCGCGACGGCACCAAAGCCCAAGCCGCCGGCGCAGGACTGATCCGATGCAGCGATCGAGGGGTGGAAGGCCCGGGGGCCTTCGGTGGGGGGGGCTGTGCGCGGCCGCTCTGCTGCCGGCGGGACTGCTGCTCGCGCAGGACGCGAAGATCGACTCCGACACGCTCGGCGGCCTGGAGGCCCGATCGATCGGACCGGCCGTCATGAGCGGCCGCATCGCGGCGATCGACGCCGTCGAGGGGGACCGGCTCACCGTCTACGTGGGCGCTGCGAGCGGCGGCGTCTGGAAGTCCCCGGAAGGGGGCGTGACCTTCAAGCCCGTCTTCGACAAGCAGCCCCAGTCGATCGGAGCGCTCGCCATCGACCGCAAGAATCCGAAGACGGTGTGGGTGGGGACCGGCGAGACGTGGCTCAGGAACAGCGTCTCGATCGGCGATGGCATCTACAAGTCGGTCGACGGCGGCGAGAACTGGGAGCATCTCGGTCTCGAGGGGACCGAACGGATCGCGCAGATCGTCGTCGATCCCAAGGACTCGAACACCGTCTTCGTCTGCGCCACCGGCCACGCCTTCGACGCGCATCCCGATCGGGGCGTCTACCGGACCCAGGACGGCGGCAAGACCTGGGAGAAAGTGTTGTTCGTCGACAACGACACCGGCTGCGGCGATCTGGCGATCGACCCGCAGGACGGCGACATCCTCTACGCCGGGATGTGGCAGTACCGGCGCCTGCCGTACTTCTTCACCTCGGGCGGGGCAGGGAGCGGCCTGTACAAGTCCTCCGACGGCGGCACGACCTGGAAGAAGTCCCAGGAGGGCCTGCCGAAGGCAGACCTGGGGCGCATCGGGATCGCGGTGGCACCGTCCCGGACGAGTGTGGTCTACGCCACGGTCGAGGCGAAGGACGCCTCCGCACTCTACCGGTCCGACGACACCGGCGTGACCTGGAAGAAGATGGCCACCTCACGCGCGGTGACGGGGCGGCCGTTCTACTTCTCGCGGCTCTACGTCGATCCCGGGGACGCCGACCGCCTTTACAAGATGGGCTTCAACGCGTCGATCAGCGAGGACGGTGGCAAGACTTTCAGCGCGCTCGGCGGCAGCTACCACGGCGACACGCACGCCCTCTGGATCAATCCCAGGAAGACGGACGAGCTGATCATGGGCACGGACGGAGGGGTGTACCTCTCGAGCGACCGCGGCTTCCGCTGGCGCTTCGTGGCCAGCCTGCCGGTGTCGCAGTTCTACCATGTCGCCTACGACATGGAGTGGCCGTACAACGTCTACGGCGGGTTGCAGGACAACTCCTCCTGGTACGGCCCGTCGCGGCGCTCCGGCGGCGTCTACGGCCGGCACTGGAACTCGGGCCTGTTCTGCGACGGCTTCTGGGCCGCCCCCGATCCCAAGGACAACGACCTCTGGTACGGGGAGTGCCAGGGCGGTCTGCTGTTCAGCATCCGCAAGTCGACGCAGGAGACCCGCGAGATCAAGCCAACCCCGAAGGCGGGGGAGCCCAGGTACCGCCACAACTGGAACTCGCCGATCCACATGAGCCGCAAGGATCCCGGCACGATGTACTTTGGAGCGCAGTTCCTGTTCCGGACCCGGGATCGGGGAACCTCCTGGGAGCGCATCTCGCCGGATCTGACCACCAACGATCCGGCGCGCCAGAAGCAGGACGAGTCCGGCGGCCTGACGCTGGACGACTCGACGGCCGAGAACCATTGCACGATCTTCACCATCTCCGAGTCGCCGCTGAACCATGACGTCATCTGGGTCGGGACCGACGACGGCAACCTCCAGATCACCAAGGACGCCGGCAAGACCTGGACGAACGTCGTGGGGAACGTGCCGGGCCTGCCGAAAAAGACCTGGGTCTCGTCGGTCGACGCATCCCGGTTCGAAGAGGGGACGGCTTACGCCACGTTCGACGGCCACATGACCGGCGACATGAAGACCTACGTGTACAAGACGACCGACCACGGCAAGACGTGGCGCGCCATCGCCGGGGCGGACATGAAGGGGTACGCCCACGTGGTGCGGGAGGACCAGGTCAATCCGGGCCTGCTGTTCGTCGGGACCGAGCTGGGCCTCTGGGCGAGCGTCGACGGCGGAGGGCAGTGGGGCCAGTTCACCGCGGGGATGCCGGCGGCGGTCTCGGTGCGGGACGTGATGATCCACCCGCGCGAGAACGATCTGATCATCGCCACGCACGGCCGCGGCATCTACATCTTGGACGACATCACGCCGCTCCGGACGCTGACGCAGAAGGCTCTCGAGTCCGACGTCGCGTTCCTCGACGGCCGGCCGTGGGTGATGCCCTTCGGCGGGTCCGAGTTCGGCTTCGGGAACGACGACGAGTTCGAGGGCATCGTGCCGCAGGAGGCCGCCTACATCACCTACTACTTCAAGAAGCGGCACATCGTGGGAGACCTCAAGCTGGAGATCTACGACCAGGCCGGGGCGCTCGTCAACACGATTCCGGGAGGCAAGCGCAAGGGCATCAATCGCGTCGCCTGGCCGATGCGCCTGCCGCCGCCCCGGTTCCCGCCCGCGACCCAGCTCGCCTTCTTCGCCTTCTCCGGGCCGCGCGTCCCGGCCGGCACGTACACCGTGAAGATGATCAAGGGGAAGGACACGTACACCTCGCAGGTCGCGCTGGTGCACGACCCGCGCAGCCAATACGGCGAGGAGGATCGCACGGCGCAGCGCGAGACGACGCTGAAGCTCTACGCCATGATCGAGCGCATGACCATGGTGGTCGAGTCGATCACCGACGCGCGCGACCAGGCGGGGGCTCGGGCCGGAGCGCTCCCGGCCGGGGACGGGCTGCGCAAGCGGCTCGAGGCGCTCCAGAAGACGATGGAGGGGCAGCGCCAGGCCCTCGTCTCGACCAAGGAGGGGGAGGTCGTGAGCGGCGAGGACAAGCTCCGCGAGGAGCTGGGGTTGCTCTACGGGGTGGTCAACCGGTTCGAAGGGCGCCCGACGGAATCGCAGATGACGCGCATGGGGGTCCTCGGCAAGGACCTCGAGGACGCCTACGCGAAGTTCCAGAGCACGGCCGCAAGCGAGGTGCCGGCGCTCAACGCGCAGCTCAAGTCCAGGAAGCTCGATCCGATCACCCCGCTGACCGAAGCGGCCTGGAAGGCGAAGCAGGAGAAGAAGTAGCTCGCACGCGCTCATGATCCGTCCCGCCGCCAGTCCCGGGCGCCCGCTTCTGTGGCTCCCGGCCGGCCTGTTCGCAGCGGCGACCATCCTGTACGGCGCCCTGTGGATGTACTGCGTCCGCCAGTCTCCGCAGTCGATGCTGGGGGTGGAGTTCGATCACGAGCCGGGCGCCCTGTCCCTGACCATCACCGAGGTTACTCCCGGCGAGGGGGCGGCCGCTGCCGGAATCCTCCCGGGCGATCGCGTGCGCGGGATCGACGGCCGGCCCCTGGCGGGTTTTCGGCCGCTGCTCGGGACCGTCGTGCGGCACCGGCCCGGAGAGGTCGTCCGCCTGGACATCGATCGGCCTCCGGGAGGCGACCGGCTCACGGTCCCTCTGGTCCTCGGCCCCCTTCAGGCTTCGACGCGCCCGGACACGCCGCCCGCTCAGCGGATCGCGGCGCAGGTGATCGCCTCCTTCCCCGTCGTCTTCCTCGTCGTGGGGTTTCTGGTGCTGTTCGTCCGGCTGCAGGATCCGAACGCCTGGCTTCTGGCGATCCTCTTCGCCGGCTTCATCGCCGCCGCCCCGATGCTCGACTTCGAGAGCGTCGCTCCCCCGGCCCTGCGCGGCTTCAGCGTCGCGTACAAGGTGATCCTCAACGGGCTGTTCGGCGGCGTGTTCTACTACTTCTGCGCCGTCTTCCCCGTTCCCTCGCCGATCGACAGGCGCTGGCCGTGGCTGAAGCGGGTTGTGCTCGGTCTCGCTGCCGCGGTCGTCGTCCCAGTCGGGTTGGCGGCGCTCGTCATGGGCGACAGCCGGCCGCTGTTCCACCTCGGCGCCTGGGCCGGTCCGGCGGTGGTCGGTACTGTGCTGTCCACCTACTTCTTCGGAGCTTCTGCGCTGGCGCTCGCCTCGCTGGTCTGGAACGGCCTGGGGGCTCCCACACCGGAGGCCCGCCGCCGCACCCGGGTCATCGTCTGGGGCACGATCGCGGGGGTCACGCCCTTCATGCTGCTCGAGGCCGCCTCCCTCCTGTTCGGCCGCGATCCCTACAGCTTCCCGTTCTGGGTCTGGGCTCCTTGTGTTCTCGCGGTCCTGCTGCTGCCGCTGGCGTTCGCCTATGCCGTGGTGAAGTACCGGGTGATGGAGATCCCGCTCCTGATCCAGCGGGGAGCGCGCTACCTCCTGGTGCAGCGGGGCTTCACGATCCTTCTCGTTGCCGCGATCGCCGGCCTGACCCTCCTCTTCGCCTCCTGGGCGCCGGGCGTGCTCGAGGGGCGGCTCGGGCTCGGCGCGGGCTCCGGCGTCTCGCTGGGAGCGGCCTTCGGCATCCTTCTGGTGTGGGCAGGCGCGCGGGTCAGCCGGCGCGTGACGCAACGCATCGACCGGGCCTTCTTCCGCGGCGCCTATGACGCCCGCCAGATCCTGCATGTCCTGGCGGAGAAGTTGGCGACCGCGGCGAACCGCGAGGAGCTGGCGGCATTCCTGGCCGATCACATCCGCCGGGCGCTCCATCCCCGTTCCCTCTCGATCTACCTCCTGGCGAGGGACGGCTCGCTCCGCGTGACAGGCGGCGATCCGGCGGTCGATCTCCCCGACACGATCCCTGCGGACCATCCGGGTCTGGCCGAGCTGGCGCGGCTCGGGCGCCCCTTCCTCGTCCCGCCGCCCGGCATCGGGGGGCCGGCCCGGCTCTCCCTGGCCGGCCTGCCCCAGGCCGAGTGCCTGGTGCCATTCGTCGGGCGCGGCACGCAACTGGTCGGGATCCTTCTGCTCGGGGAGCGGCTCTCCGAGGAGCCCTACTCGGGCGAAGACCGGCGGCTACTGTCCGCGGTCGCCGGCCAGGCGGCCCTGGCGCTCCAGAACATCCGCCTCGCGGAGCAGATCGCCGAGCGCCTGGAAGCCGAGCGTAGGACAGCCGTCGAGCTGGAGCTGGCGCGGGAAGTCCAGAACCGGCTGCTGCCGCGCCGCGCCCCTCCGCTGCGGACGCTCGACTGCGCGGGGGACTGCGCCCAGGCGCGATCCGTCGGTGGCGATTTCTACGACTTCCTGGAGCTGGGGGGCGGGCAGACGGCTCTCGTGGTGGCCGACATCGCGGGCAAGGGGATGGCGGGCGCTCTCACGATGGCCAGCCTGCAGGCGCACCTTCGGGCTCATTCCGGCCAGGCGCGCGAGGACCCGGAGCGGCTGCTGCGCGGCCTGAACGCCTCGTTGTGCGAGTCGCTCGCCTCCAGCCGCTTCGCGACCCTGTTCCTCGGCTGTTACGACGACACGACTCGTCGCCTGCGTTATGCCAACTGCGGGCACAACCCGCCGCTGCTGCTCCGGGCCGACGACCGCGTCGAGCGCCTCGCGGCCACCGCCACCATCCTGGGCGCCTTCACGACGTGGGACTGCTCGGTGATGGAGGTCCTCCTCGAGCCGGGGGACACGCTGCTCCTCTACAGCGATGGCATCACCGAGGCCACGGACGAGGCGGGCGAGGAGTTCGGGGAGGCGCGTCTGCTGGAGGCCGTCCGCCGGCATCGCGCCGAAGGGGCGCCGGACCTGATCGCCGGGATCCTGCGCGCGGTCCGCGGATTCAGCCGCGGCGATCAGGTGGACGACATGACCCTCCTCGCGGCGCGCTGCCGCGCGCGCGGCGAGGACTCCGTCACCTGAGACCGGCGGGGGCCGCCGGCCGGTGGGCCTTCCCCTAAGAGGCCTTGGTCGACTTCCCTTCGACGAGTGTCTGCCAGGCGCCGTCCTCTCCCAGGACCTCCCACTTGAAGGTGTAGGCCGTGGGGGAGAGCTCCTTCATGACGTAGCGCGACTTGACCTTCTTGCCACCCATCATCGACTCGTCGGTGTAGGTCCAGGTGCCGGCCTGGACGGTGCCGCGGGGCACGGTCGCCATGGTCATGGGGCCGTTGTCGAGGCCGTAGTACGTGTACGCCTTCTCCTCGGTGCTGTAACCCATGATCCCCAGACTCTTGGTCGGGCCCATCGGCCCTTTTCCCTCGGTCCTGCAGACCACGGCGAAGCCGCCATCAAACCACTCGCAGACATCGTTGCCCGACATGGTCCCTCCGGGCATGATGGGGCTCGGCTTCATCTCGCCCGTCATCGTCCACTTCCCCACGAAGTAGGCGAGCTTCTTGTGCTCGGGGCCGGGCACCGGCTTTCCTGCGGGGGCGTCGGCGAGGGACAGCCCCACGGTGAAGACGAGACAGGACGCGACTGCCAGTGACTTTGCTCTCATGGATCCTCCGGGAGAGAGGACGTCATGCTAGCACGACAGGCGTCGTCCGCGTCTTGACGAGCGCGTCAGACGGCGGCCGGCGCGGGCCGGGCCAGTCCGGAGTCCGTCGCCTCTGCCTCCGCCGCCTGCGAGGGCACCCGCGTGCGCGCCACGAGGACGTAGATCGACGGCACGACGAACAGGGTGAACGCGGTGCCGATGATCATGCCGGTGACGAGCATGATGCCGATGCTGTTGCGGGCGCCGGCTCCAGGGCCGGTCGCGAACACGAGCGGCATGTGGCCGACCACGGTCGCCGCGGTGGTCATCAGGATGGGCCGCAGGCGGGTGCCGGCGGCCTCCACGACGGCCTGCAGCTTGTCCTTCCCGGTTTCCTGGAGGTGGTTCGCGAACTCGACGATCAGGATGCCGTTCTTGGAGACCAGCCCGACGAGCGTGATGAGGCCGACCTGGCTGTAGATGTTGAGCGTCGTGAAGCCGAGGAACGAGAACAGGAGCGCGCCGGAGATGGCCAGCGGCACCGAGCCCGCCAGGATGATGAACGGGTCGCGGAAGCTCTCGAACTGCGCGGCCAGCACCAGGTAGATCAGGATGGCCGAGAGGAGGAACGTGCCCAGGAACCGGCCCCCCTCCGTGCGGAGCTGCCGCGACTCGCCGGCGTAGTCGACCGTGAACCCCTGCGGCAGGATCTTGTCCGCCTCCTCCTCCAGGAACCGGAGGGCCCGGTCGAGCGACACCGCCGGGGGGATGACGCCCTGGATGCGCACGGCGTTGAGCTGCTGGAACCGCTTCAGCTCGCGGGGCTCGGTTGTGGTCTTCAAGGTCGCGAAGGTGGAGAGCGGCACCAGCCGGCTGCCGGGCCCGCTGATGTAGACGTCCTCGATCTGGTCCGGCATCAGCCGGTCGGCGCGCTTCACCTGCGGGATCACCTTGTAAGATCGCCCCTGGATGCTGAACCGGTTGACGTAGTTCCCGCCCAGGAGCGTCGACAGATCGGCCCCGGTCTCGCTCAGATCGACGCCCAGCGATCGGACCTTGTCGCGGTCGAAGACGACCTCCGTCTGGGGCTGGTCGAACTTCACGTCCGCGTCGGCGAACATGAACAGGCCGCTCTGGAACGCCTTCTGCACCAGGGTGTCGGCCATGGCGGCGACCTGGTCCGGCTCCGCCGTCGAGGCGACGACGAAGTCGACCGGGAAGTTGCCGCCGCCCGGCAGGGAGGGAGGGACGAGCGGGATGATCCGCACGCCCGGGAGCTTGGCGAGCGCCGCCGCCGCCTCCATGCGGAGCTGCTCGGTGGTCTTGGTGCGCTCGCTCCAGGGCTTCACGACCATGCCGCCGAAGCCGCCGGAAGGTCCCGTGATCTGGAAGATGCTGTCGGCCTCCGGAAACGCGTGGAACACGTCGTGCACCCTGGAGGTGAACATCTTCGTCTGATCGAGCGTCGAGTTGGCCGAGGCCTGGACGATGCCGAAGACCACGCCCTGGTCCTCGGTGGGAGCCAGCTCCCGCTGCGAGAACAGGTAGAACGGCACCATGAGCGCCACGACGATGCCCCAGAGGGTGAGCACGACCGGGCGCGCGGCGAGGGTCCCCGACAGCAGGCGCGCGTAGAGGCGGCGGAGCGACTCGAAGTGACGGTGGATCATCCCCGCGAAGCCGTGCTCCGTCGTGGAGGTCCGGAGGAGCCTCGACGCCATCATCGGCGACAGCGTCAGCGCCACGACCCCGGAGACGATGACCGCCCCGGCGAGCGTGAAGGCGAACTCCCGGAACAGGGCGCCCGTGAGGCCTCCCTGCAGGCCGATCGGGGCGTAGACGGCGGCCAGCGTGATGGTCATGGAGATGATCGGGCCGACCAGCTCGCGCGCTGCGTCGAGCGCGGCGCGGAACGGGGGCGTGCCACCCTGCAGGTGGCGCTCGACGTTCTCCACCATGACGATGGCGTCGTCCACCACCAGGCCGACGGCGAGCACGATGGCGAGCAGCGTGAGCAGGTTGATCGTAAACCCGGCCACGAACATCAGGAACACGCCGCCGATGAGGGAGATCGGGATGGCGACCACGGGAATGATCACCGCCCGCACCGAGCCGAGGAACAGGAAGATGACGACGATCACGATGAGCAGCGTCTCGCAGAGCGTCTTGAGGACCTCCTGGATGGCGCTCTGGATGTAGACGGTCGAGTCGTAGGGGACCCCGAGCTTCATCCCGGACGGGAGCTGGGCTTCGATCCCGGGGAGGGCGGCCCGCACGCTCCGGGCCACGTCCAGGGAGTTCGCCGTGGGGAGCGCCCAGATGCCCATGAAGGTGGCGGTCTGCCCATTGAAGCGCACGTCCTGCTCGTAGTTTTCCGCCCCGAGCACGACGTCCGCGATCTCGCCGAGCCGCACGACGGTGCCCTTGTCCTCCTTGACGACCATCTGGCGGAACTCCTCGGCGGTCTGCAGGTCGGTGTTGGCGACGAGGTTCACCGACACCATCGAGCCCTTGGTCTTCCCGATGGCGGAGAGGTAGTTGTTCCGGGCCAGGGCGTTGCGGACCTCGGACGGCGACAGCCCGAGGGCCGCCATCCGGTCCGGCTTCAGCCAGATGCGCAT
>DASRJX010000185.1:0-2996 GCA_035649235.1 Candidatus Cryosericum sp. | reverse complement strand
AAGGGACCGCCGCGGATGTAGCCTCCGGTCGCGACCCGCACCACGAGGGGACAGGTCCAGGCCCCGGCGCTGCGCCAGCGCAGCGTCGACACCTCGTTGCGGATCTGCATGAACGCCGGGAACGAGTAGTCGGCGAACTGGATTTCCACTACGGGTTTGAAGCCCCCGATGGCCATACCCTGGGCCATGCCGACGATGGTCGCTTCCGCCAGGGGGGAGTTCTCGACCCGCCCCGGGAAGGCCGTGGTCAGCCCGCGGGTGACGCCGAAGACGCCTCCCTTGGGATCCTGGATGTCCTCACCCCACATGACGATGCGCGGGTTCAGTTCCATCTCCTCGCGCAGCCCGTGGTTGATCGCCTCGACCATGGTCACCGGCTTGTCGGAGACGTACCCGGGCTCGGTCTCGGCCGTGACCACGCGATCGGGGGCGAAGATGTCTCCGGCCGCGGTCGCGTCCGGCGGGTACGGGAGGGCGTCGACGGCCCGCGCCGCCTCTTCGACCTCGGATTGGGCCCGGGCCCGCCACTCCTTAATCTCCTGGTCGGTCAGTAGCCCCATCTGACGGATGCGCATCTCGGTATGCGAGAGCGGATCCTTGCGGCGCGCCTCCTCCATGTCCTGCTCGTCGCGGTACTTGCTCTGGTCGTCCGAGGAGGAGTGCGAATCGAGCCGCACCACCATCGCCTCGACGAACAGCGGGCCGGCTCCGCGGCGCGTTTCCTGGAGGAGCGGCCGCAGGGTGTTGTACATGTCGGTGAAGCGGGTGCCGTCGACGCGCACCGAGCGCATCCCGAAGCCCTGCGCCACCTCGAACAATTCGGCGTGAGTCTGCTGCTCCTGGGGGACGCTGATGGCGTAGCCGTTGTTCTGGATCAGGAACAGCACCGGAAGGAGGTCGCGCTGCGCCTTGTTGATCGCCTCGAAGAACTCCCCTTCGGACGTCGAGCCTTCGCCGCCCGAGACGTACACGATCTCGTCCCGGCCGTCCGCCTGGACGGCCCGCGCCAGGCCCACCGCCATCAGGAATTGCGTCCCCGTGCAGGCGGTCGGCGAGACCACGCGCAGGCGCTTCGAGGAGAAGTGCTCCGACATGTTCCGGCCGAGGGAGTTCGGATCGCCGTCGCGCGACAGGAGCCCCTGGAAGATGTCCTGGAGCGGCATCCCCAGGCCGACCATGAGGGCTTTCTCACGGTAGTAGGGCAGAAACCAGTCCTTGCCCGGCTCCAGGAGCATGGAGACGGCGATCTGAACCTTCTCGTGCCCGCGCGCCGAGGCGTAGAAGGAGCACTTCCCGGCGCGCACCATGAGTCGCCCCTGCTCCTCGACGTAATAAGTCCGGAGCATCTTTTCGTACAGGGCGAGGAAGACGTTCGGGCTCACGCCGGGGGTCGGCGCCGGGACCTTGTTGACGGCCATCCGTGTCCTCCGCACGATGGGGCGATGTTACAACGCCGGTCCTCAAAACTCCAGAGCGGGCCCTCGCCGGCTGTGCCGGCCCCGCCGATGCCGCGTCCGGAATCGCGGCGCGTTCCGAAAATGCAACATGCTCTCTTCTGAAACGCTTGCGGCGCAAGGCTTTTCCGGTTTGCCACTTGGCAGGCCGGCTCCTATATTGAGCCGCACCACGGGGGCTGCGCGACGGAGGACGAGGCGTCGGGCGGCGGTGGGCCCCGGCGGTTGGAGATCGGGCCGTGACGAGACAGCACCCGGGAAACGACGCGCCGCCCCGAGCCGCCTCGCGGTGTAGTCGCGCCGCCGCCTGGGCCCCTGTCCTGGTCGTCGCCGTGGCGCTTCTAATCGGGTTCGATTCCGTGCCGGGAGCGGAGCGGAACGAATCCGTCGCCGGCTCGCAGCACGAATCCGTTGCCGCCCCTCCGGCGGAGAGCGTTCCGGCCGGCCAGCTCGATCTCGTGGTGCGCCACCGGATGGAGCGCGGCCGGATCATCGTGCGCCTCGCCGGGTGCGCCTTCCTCTCCGTGCCGTTTTCGGCCGCCGGCGGCGCGCCCGCGAGCTTCGAGCGGCCCCTCTCGGTCCCGAGCGGCAAGCACCCGGTGGAGGTCAGCTTCCTCGATCGGCTCGGCCGCGTGGTCGCCCAGAAGACGACGGAGGGGACCGTGGCCGCGGGGCGATCGATCATCCTGAACGTCGACGAGCACAGCGGTTCGGGGGACGGCCTGACTCTCACCTGGAGAATGCCATGACGAGTGTCGTGTTGCGCCTGGTGCGCAAGGAGAAACCGCTCCCGCCGTCCAAGCCCCCGGCGCGGCCTCAGGCCCCGGCGGGCGTGCGCGTTCCCGGCACGTCCGGGGCGCCGGGCGGCATGATCTGTCTCGGCTCCCACTGACAACCCCCCCGACCTGACCCGTCGGGGGGCGCTTCCGAATCGACCCTCTCCCACCTGTCACTTGACAATCCCGACGATCGTGCGGTTACATAACGTCATCGCTATCATTCCGGGCCAGAATCATTGAAGGACCCTTCACGCACGGCTTCCGCAGGGAGTGGAGCAGCGTGGAAGACAGTTCTGACGGTCGGGACGGCGCCACCGCGCAAGAGCTCGACCTCGAATCGACCGCATCCCTTCTGAACCGCGTCCGCTCCGGCGACGACGAGGCCAGGGAGCGGCTGACCCTCCGGTACCTCACGATCCTGAGGAAATGGGCCCGCGGGCGGCTGCCTGCGGCGGCCCGGAGCCTCCTCGACACCGACGATATTGTTCAGGGCACCCTGGTCCGAGCGTTAGAGCATGTAGGCGTGTTCGCGCCCAGACGGGAAGGGGCCTTCCTCGCCTACCTCCGCCGGATCCTCGTGAACGAGATCCGCGACGAGCTTCGGCGGGTGGCGAGGAGGCCGGTGCGAGCGGAAGGAGCGGAAGAGGTGCCCGATGCGGGGCCTTCCGCCCTGGAATACGCCATCGGGAGCGAGGCGTCGAGCGCGTACGAAGCCGCCCTCGCGACTCTGACCGAGGAGGAGCAGGAGGCAGTGATGTTGCGG
>DASRJX010000184.1:0-13327 GCA_035649235.1 Candidatus Cryosericum sp. | reverse complement strand
GGTCAGACGCAGGGGAAGGTGGTGCGCAGCGGCGCGGTCGGGGCCATCCTGGTTCCTGAGGAGGAGACGATCACCACGGCGTTCGACGAGGACGGGCAGATCCAGTTCCCCCTTCAGGTCAGTGCCGTGCTGACCTCTCTCCCGCTCCGATCGTTCGCCTCGCAGCAGGAGCGCTTCACGGTCGGCTTCCCCAGGTACCGGGTCCACCTGTACAACACGACCGAGAAGACCGCGACCGTCAGTTTGTTCGCCTACCTGACGAACTAGTGGCTGACTCGGACCGGCTCTTTCCCTCCACACCGGTCTTGAGGGCGGCCGCCAGGATCCTGTGCCGCTCGGCCACCTGTGGGTAGCGCTCGTCGAGCATCGCGCGACCCTTCGACAGCTCGTCGCTGAAGACCTCGAACAGGTTGCCGTCCCGGACCGCCCGCTCGTATCGGTCGGGGTAGTAGAGCCGCAGATCGGACAGCATGAGGCGGGCCAGCATGCCGATCTCCGCGTCCGGCCCGATCCGGTTGCCCGGGGCCGCCTCGGGCTCGTCCGCTCGCGGGCCGGCGGCGCCCCCGCTCGAGACGGCGCCGACCCCGAGGAGGAAGGCGATCTCCCGGCTCAGCGCGTCCTTGCTCATCCCCTCCTCGAGGAAGAGATCGGCGCCGTACGCCCGGGCGGTGCTGCTGTTGAACAGGTCGGAGCTCAGGGAGGATCCGACCAGGGCGACCTTGATCGACTTGAGATGGGGGCTCCCCTTGACTCCCTCGCAGATCGCCACGCCCGACAACCCCGGCAGGTGAACGCTGGCGATGAGCAGGGCCGGTTTCCTGACCACGGCGAGCCGGAACGCCTCCATGCCCTCCGTCGCCAGATCGACGGCACAGCCCATCTCTTCGAGCAGCGGCTGGACGACGCCGCGGAACGGCCTTCCCGCGTCGGCCAGGACGACGCACGGACCGCCGTCCGGAGCCGGTGCGCTGGGCGACGGTGCGCCCGGCGGCGGCTCTGCCGGACCGTCCGGCGACGTCTCCGCAGCCGGCTCCGGCTCCACTTCGAGCGGTTGCGGCGCCGCGCTCGGTTTCGCTTCCGGATCCGGTTCCGCAGGCGGCGGTGCCGCGGGCGGTGAGGTCTCCGCCCCGTCGGCCGCGGACGTTTCGCTCGTGAAGCGGCAGCCGCAGGCCTTGCAGCGCAGCGTCCGTCGGCGCACCGTGAGCTGGTCGTCCAGTCGATAGCCGCGGCGGCAGGATGGGCAGCGGACGATCATGCCGTGGCCCGCTCGCGCTTCCGGCCGTCCCGAGTCGTCAGCGACTCGAGTCTCTGCCGCAGCAGCGCGTTCTGGATCGCCAGCCCCGCCTGGCTCAGGAAGATCTCGAGGGGCCTGAGATCGGCGAGGGGCGCCCCGCTCGGCGCATTGTCACCGTAGAGCACGCCGAAGACCTCCTGACCGCTCACGACCGGCAGGACGGCCGCCACGGGTGCTTTCGGCGCCCCGAGACGATCCGCCAGGGGGCGGTTCGCCGCGTCCGCGGGAATCGGCCCGACGCAGGTCTCGCGGCCCGTGATCGCGCGCACCAGGATGGAGCCTTCGTCGAGCGGCAGCTCGGCCCCGCGCATGCGGGCGTCGAGCGGAGCCCCGAAGGCGCCGCGGCAGGCAGCCTTCCCGTCGGCCACGGCGAACAGCGCCGCCCGCTCGAAGTACTCCGCGGCCAGACGCAGGACGAGCAGCGCCACGTCCCCGCCCTCGGCGTGCAGCTCGCCGATGAGGCCCCACAGGAGGGACATCGGGTCGGCGACCCGGATGCTGCACCCGCCGGCGTTCCAGTCGATCCCGCTGAGATCGTCGGTCAGGCAGAGCGCCGAGCCGAGCTGCGAGCAGAAGTCGCGAACGCGGACGGAGACGTCGCCCATCGGCAGCGGCCCCAGATCCGGCAGCGGCAGGTAACCACTGGCGCCGGCGGCCTTCAGCGCCTCGGCGACGCTCGGGTGCCGCATCTCCCCGACGACGAGCGACACCAGATCCGGCACGCTGGCGCGCACGGCCTTCACGAGCTC
The DNA here is from genome assembly GCA_035649235.1 of Candidatus Cryosericum sp. Lineage (GTDB taxonomy): Bacteria > Acidobacteriota > Polarisedimenticolia > Gp22-AA2 > Gp22-AA2 > DASRJX01. The sequence goes on along the minus strand of DASRJX010000184.1, from coordinate 11,284 downwards.
GATCCCGCCGTGCCAGCCGGTGCCCGCCTGCTCCGGCAGGATCAGGTCGCACAGGAGAAGGAACGGCTCGCCACGCTCTGCGAAGGAGCGGGCCCGGGCGATGCCCTCCGTCACGCTGTCGCAGGCGGTCGCCTCGAAGCCGGCCCGCAGCAGCTCTTCGCGCAGGGCCAGCGTGACGAGGGAGCGCTCGCTCACCAGGAGGACGCGCCGGGGAACGCGGCCCGGAACCGTGGGCGGGTCGGGGGGCCAGTCCGGCGCCGCCTGCACCGGGAGGCCGGAGAGGATGCTGTCCGGGGGAAGCCCCTCCTTCAGCGTCCCCTCGGCGAGCGCCGCACGGTCCTCCTCGACCACGAAGCGGAACTCACCCTCCTGCAGCAGCACGAGGGAGCGGACCATCGACCGCAGCTCCTCGCGGACGACGTTGTCGAGTGTCTCCTGCGACAGGGCCCCCAGCGCGATGAGGGCGGACGCGAGAGTCTCGCCGGTCTGCTCGCGGCGCCGGCGCGCCGGATCGAGCGCTGCCGGGGCCACCAGCCCGCGCCGCACCAGGAGCTCGTCGAGACGAGGTCCGGCCGCTCCCAGCGAGGCATCGCAGATGAGCCCGTTGCGGAAGCGGACGCGCCTCTCCCCGCCCTCGCCCGACAGGATGAGCGTGCCGGACTGCCGGCTGAGGTGCACGACCTGCAGGATGTCGGGAAAAGAGAGGTCTTCGAGACTGCCGACGACGCTCAAGGATCCCCCGGCTGCCGCGGGCCCGCGCCGCCCGGCACCACCGGGGCCGGCAGGGGCACACTCGTGGCCACGGTGCCAATCTAATGATTCCTGGGGACTACGCCACCGGTCAGCTGGATGACAGATTCGTAACCCCGCCGTCGCAGGGGGTCTCGGCTTCGAGGCGCTTGCGCAGGGCGTCGAGGATGCCGTTGACGAACTGGCCCGATTCCTCGCCCCCGAACCGCTTCGCGAGCTCGATCGCCTCGTCGATGATGACGATCCGGGGGGTGTCGGGCTCGTGCAGGAACTCGTGGACCGCCAGGCGGAGGACGCTCCGGTCGACCGTCCCGAGCCGCTCCAGCCGCCAGTTCTCGATGCTCTCCCGCAGCAGACGGTCGATCTCGGAAAGGTCGTCGATGGTCCCCAGAGCGAGGCGCTCCGCGAAACGCCGCACGTCCTCGGGGGCGTCCTCCTGCTGCCAGAACTGCGCCACCACGTCGCCCATGGACGCTCCGCCGACTTCCGACTGGTAGAGCATCTGCAGGGCGTATTCGCGCGCTTGGTGCCGGGAAGGCATGGAGCTAGCTCTCGAGGCCCTTGAGCAGGGAGACCATCTCGATCGCCGCCTCGGCGGCGTCCCAGCCCCGGTTCCCGCCCTTGGCGCCGGCGCGCTCGATCGCCTGCTGGAGGTTCTCGGTGGTCAACACGCCGAAGATCACCGGCACGCCGGAATCGAGAGCGGACCTGGCCACCCCGCGCGCGACCTCGGCGCAGACCTGCTCGTAATGGATGGTCTCTCCCCGGATCACGCAGCCGAGGCAGAGGAGGGCGTCGAACTTCTTCGAGCGCGCCATTTTCTGGGCCGCCACCGGGATCTCGAGGGAGCCTGGAACGCGCGCGATGGTGATGTCCTTGTCGGCCACCCCGTGCCGCACGAGGCCGTCCATTGCGCCCGCCAGCAGCCGCTCGACGATGAAGTCGTTGAACCGGGAGACGACGATCCCGATCCTCAGTCCCTTTCCGTCGAGCAGTCCGCTCACCGTTCTCGCCGCCAACCGATCGCCCTCCTCGCCGCACTGCTGGAATCACGCGATGTTATCACGACACCCCGCGTCCGAGCCGGCGGGCGCGGGCTCCGTTGTATGGGTCGCGCGGGGCTCGGCCGCCGGCCCGCGTTCGATCAGCCTGGAAGGCAGGGGCGCAACAGCGCCGGCCAGTACGGAGCCAGCAGCCACTTGAGGAGCAGGTCCAGCACCAGGAGGGCGAAGGCGAGCAGGTAGAGCCTGCCCTCCCCTTCGGCCGGGATGGGGCGGCGGACCAATCGGGACAGGAGCGGACGGGAGAGCAGCGTGCCGAGAATGATGAAACCGACGACCCGGACCACGGCCCAGGGAGGCCAGCCGAACAGGGCCGCTGGCAGCGGCGCCGGGCCGCCGGCCAGCGCGCCGACGTAATACGACATGTAGCCCACCAGCACCGTTCCCATGCCGAGCCCCAGGAGGCCGGCCGAGATCGCCGACAGGAGGACGAACAGCGAGAGGTGCCGGGCGTGCAGCGGGACGAACGCCGCGGGATCGGACTCGCGCCCCTTCCCGTCCGCGATGAAGGCGAACATCTCGTCCCGGTAGGCATCGCCGTTGAGGATCGCGGCTCCGGCGCGGGCCGGATCCCGGACCGTCAGGAGGATCGTCGTCACCGAGAGGCTGGCGGCCCAGAGGAGGGCGGCCGCGATGGCCGCGTTTCGCCGGCCCCGGACGATGAGCAGTGCGAAGCAGGGGTAGATGGCGAGAGTGGCGAGCACGGGCAGGAGCAGGCGGCCCCCGAACAGAAACCCCAGACCGGCCGCCGCAGGCGCCAGGAGGGCCGGGATCGCGGTCAGAAGCCCGACCCGCCCCGCCGGCGGGTGGGGGCTCATTCCCGCTGCCGGGGACCGCGGATGCTGACGAAGTCTCTCAGCTCCCTGACCCGCCCCTCGATGTCGCGCGCGGTCAGGGCGGCGAGGCGCTTCAGGCTGAAGTCCTCGACGCAGAAGGAGGCCAGGACGCTCCCGTAGACCATCGCCTGGCGCAGGTGGGTGTCCGTCGTCCTCCCCTCGCGCGCCAGGTACCCCATGAAGCCTCCGGCGAAGGAATCGCCCGCCCCGGTCGGGTCGACCGGGCGCGCCACCGGATAGGCCGGCACCGCGAAGTAGTGCCCGCCGTGGAACAGCGCCGCGCCGTACTCTCCCCGCTTGACCACCAGGAACTTCAGCCCCAGGTCGAGGAGGCGTCGCGCCGCGGCGACGGTGTTGATCTCGCCGGCCAGGAGGCGGGCCTCGGAGTCGTTGATGATGAGGCCGTCGACGCTCCCCAGAAGCCGCTTCACCCCGTCCCCCTTCCCCTCGATCCAGAAGTTCATGGTGTCGCAGGCCGAGAAGGCCGGCTTGACCTTGGTGAGGACCTGCCGCTGCAGATCGGGATCGATGTTCCCGAGGAACAGAAAGCGGCTGCCGATGTCCTTCTCCTCGAGGTTCGGCGAGAAGGTCTCGAACACGTTCAGGTGGGTGGCGTGCGTGGTGCGATCGTTGAGGTCGTCGGAGTACTCGCCGCTCCAGCGGAAGGTCTTCCCCGCCGCGACCTCGATCCCGCTGACGTCAATGCCGCGCAACTTCAAGAGTTTCATCGGCGCGTCGCCGAAGTCCTTCCCCACGACGGCCACCATCCGCACCTTGGTGAGATACGACGCGGCCACGGAGAAGTAGGTCGCGGACCCTCCGAGGACCTCCTCCGCCTGCCCATAGGGCGTCTTGACCGTATCGAACGCCACCGAGCCGACGACGAGGAGCGACATCGATCAGTCCAGGTAGCGGCCGGCGATCGGGCGCAGCCGCTCGCGGGTCTCCGTCGGAATGCGCGCGCGATCGGTGAGGATGGCGTTCTCGAGTGCGGTGGCGCAGGCGCAGGGCCGCGCCTCGACCAGTCGCTCGAGCGCCCGCGCCACGATCGACTGGGCCACGGCTGCGTTCTCGTCGAGCCGCGCCACCACCTCCTCGACCGTCACCGCCTCCTCCCCTTCGCGCCAGCAGTCGTAGTCGGTGACCATGGCGAGGGTGGCGTAGCAGATCTCCGCCTCGCGCGCCAGCTTCGCCTCCTGCGCGTTGGTCATGCCGATGACGTCGATGCCCCAGGCTCGGTACAGGAGCGACTCGGCGCGAGTGGAGAACTGGGGCCCCTCCATGCACAGGTAGGTGCCGCCGTCGTGGAGGCGCCGGGCGACGCCCTGGGCGGCCGCCGCCAGGACGCCCCGCAGATCCGGACAGACGGGCTGGGCGAAGGCGACGTGCGCCACGGCGCCGCCGCCGAAAAAGGTCGAGGGACGCTGCCGGGTCCAGTCGATGAACTGATCCGGCAGCACGACGTCGAGCGGGCGCAGCTCCTCGCGCATGCTCCCGACGGCGCTGATCGAGACGATCCGCTCCGCCCCGAGCATCTTGAAGCCGCAGATGTTAGCCCGGAAGTTGATCTCGGTCGGCAGCAGCCGGTGTCCGCGGCCGTGGCGCGCCAGGAAGACGATCGGCCGTCCCTTGAGGGTTCCCGTGATGAAGGCGTCCGACGGCTCGCCGAACGGTGTCCGCACCGACTCCTCGCGCGCGCCTTCGAGCCCCGCCATGCGGTAGAGCCCGCTCCCTCCCACGACGCCGAGGGGCCGCGTGCTCACGGCCGCTGGGACCTTCGCCTGAGGACCAGCAGGCGGCTCTTGCCTGCCTTGGCGCCGCTGAGCTCCGCCTGCAGCTCGACTGGACCCGTCGTATAGGTGAGCGCCAGCGCCACCGCCTGCGGATCCTTTCTGGCCGCGGCCCGCAGGGCGGTCCTGGAGCGCGACTCGATCGTGCGGGCGCTCCGCCGGGCCCTCACGATGCGCATGCCCTGCGCGCGCAGGAAATGCAGGGTCGCCAGATGGGCCAGCCGGGCGTAACCCGGATCGGGCGGCAGGGTCAGGATCAGCATCTCGCGCTGGAGAGGACTCAAGGTCTCCATCCGGGAAGTCGAATGCTAGTGCGGGATTCGCGGAAGTGTCAACCGGCCGTCGCGCGCCGCGCCAGGAGTGCCGCCGATCCGCCCCCGGCGCGGCCCCCTAACCCTTGCCGATCCCGAGGAGGGTGCCTAGATTTGCCTGGAAAGGATCTGGATGCGGAGCAACCCGGTGGCCGGCGCCGGCGGCCAGAATCTGGACGCTGCCGAGCTGCGATTCAGCATCTACGCCATCCTCCTCGGGACGGCGGCGATCGCCATGGTCGGCGTGTCCATCGCGCCGGACCTGGATCTGCTCCGCGAGCAGGCCCTGCCGACCGCGCTGTTCAGTCTCTGCATCGCCCTCTCCTGGTACCTGAGCTTCTCCATCTTCCCGCGCGCGCGGCTATCGATCTCGGTCGACATGGCGTACCTGATGACGGCCCTCTGCGTCCTGCCGAGCCCGATCCCCCTGGCGGTGGCGCTCGTAGGCGGGCTCCTCGGCTCGGCCCTGCGCCAGATGGATGGCGAGGCCCGGCCGCGGCCGTTCCTGCCCGTCCTCTGTCTCAACACCGGCAGCCTCGTCCTGACCGCCTACGCCGGCCAGAAAGTGGCCGCGTGGCTCACCTCGCACTGGCAGTTCCGGGCCCTCGGCTGGTGGACGGTCGGATCGATCTCCGCTCTGTTCGTCGCCTACAACCTCGTCAACCTGGTGGTCATGAGCACGGCGGTGGTGCTGCGGGGGGAGCGGATCCTTCCGTACCTGTCGCACTACCTCCGCTACATGCCGACGCTCGAGATCTTCACCATCCCGCTCGCCCTCGGACTGGCGCTGCTCTACGCCGCGGCGGGGATCTGGGGCTTCACGCCGCTGGGCGGGACGATCCTGGTCGCCAGCGGCCTCCTCAAGAGGCTGAACCGCGCGCAGGGAGAGCTGTCCCGCGCCAACGAGCAGCTCCAGAACCGCTCGCGCGAGCTGCGCACCATCTACACCATCGGCCGCGAGATCAGCTCCAGCCTCGACCCTCAGGTCGTGTTCCACCGCATCAGCGCCAACCTGAAGCGCGTCCTCGACGCGCCGTTCCTGTTCCTGTCGCTCCGGCAGCGCGGGGCGACCGAGTCCTACATGGAGTGCGTGGCGCGCGACGGCGTCGTCCAGCAGCGCCCTCCGCGACCTCTGGGAGAAGGCTTCACCAACTGGATGGTGGAGTCCCGCAAGCCGCTGCTTCTGGGAGACATCCAGGTCGACCGCGACCAGCTGCCCTGCGCCCCGGTGGTCCTGGATCCGTCGATCCGCTCCATCCTGGCCGCCCCGCTGAACGTCCAGCACGACGCTATCGGCGTGCTCTGCGTGCAGAGCCCGCGCGTCGGCGCGTATACCGTGGATCACCTCTCGGTGCTGACGACCATCGCCCTGCAGGCCGCCATCGCCATCGAGAACGCCCGCAACTACCAGCTGGCGATCGTGGACCAGCTGACGCACCTGTACCTGCGGGACTTCTTCACCCGCAAGCTGTCGGAGGAGCAGGCGCGCTCGCGCCGCTACGGCAGCAGCTTCGCGGTCCTGATGGTCGACGTCGACTGGTTCAAGGAGATCAACGACGGCGTCGGCCACCTGACGGGGGATCGCTTCCTGCAGCGCGTGGGCGAGATCATCCTGGAGACGATGCGCGCCGCCGACATCCCCTGCCGCTGGGGCGGCGACGAGTTCTGCGTGCTCCTGCCCGAGACCGATCGCGATGGGGCGCGCGCCATCGCCGAGCGCATCCGGACGCGCGTCGAGGAGACGGTCCTGCGGATCGGCGATCAGGTCATCCGCGCGACCATCAGCGTCGGGATCGCCAGCTACCCGGAGGATTCGCCAGGCAACGTGCAGGGGTTGCTCGACCGGGCCGATCGGGCCCTGTACGCGGCCAAGCAGGCCGGGCGCAACCGCGTCCTGCTGGCGAGCGACCCGCAGGACGCCCCGATCGCCGCGACCCGCTAGCCCCGAGCCCTCCTAGGCTGGACGCGGGTCCGCTCCCCTCAGCCTTCCAGCGCCAGGTAGGAGACGAGGGACCGGCCGACGCGCTGCTCGAACTTCTGCGCCAGGGATGGCGCGTCCCCGGCGGCCTCGTCCACCAGCACCTTCTCGACCCGCGCCAGCGGGAAGAAGACCACCGACGGCTCCGGCCCGCCGATTCCCGCCGCCACGCGGCCCACCCAGTCGTCGAAGGTGCTGAGATCGGACCCCCGCAGCACGATGCCGGTCGCGTCGAGGCCGCGCACCACGCCCCAAAAACGCTCGCGCGGGTTTTGCAGGTACACGATGACCACGGCCGGCGGCTTCAGGAAGGGCAGCAGCATGGCTCTCAGCCTTCGAGCATCGTCCGGACGCCGCGGGGATCGGGCGTCAGGCGCGCTTCGGTCGCGGCGGCGACCTGCTCCTGCGTGGCGCCGGGGGCGACCTCCCGCAGGACCAGTCCCGTCTCCGTCACGTCGATGACCGCCAGGTCCGTGATGATCCGGTGCACGACCTTGACCCCCGTGAGCGGCAGGCGGCAGCGTCGCAGGATCTTCGGCTCCCCCTCCTTGGTGGTGTGGGTCATCATGACCACGACCCGCCTCGCCCCGCTGACCAGATCCATGGCCCCGCCCATCCCCTTCACCATGCGGCCGGGGACCATCCAATTGGCGAGATTCCCTTCCTCGTCCACCTCCATGCCTCCCAGGATGCTGAGATCGACGTGGCCGCCGCGGATCATGGCGAACGAATCGGCGCTGCTGAAATACGAGCAGCCGGGGGTCTCGCTCACGGTCTGCTTGCCGGCGTTGATCAGGTCGGCGTCCTCCTCACCCGCGAACGGGAACGGGCCGACGCCCAGCATGCCGTTCTCGGACTGGAAGACCACGTGCATGCCGTCGGGGACGTAGTTCGCCACCTGCGTCGGCATGCCGATGCCGAGGTTGACGTAGTACCCGTCGCGCAGCTCAGCGGCCGCGCGCAGGACGAGTCGTTCTTTGCTCGATACGCTTTTCATAGCCCTGCCCCTGCAGAATCCGCTGCACGAAGATCCCGGGCGTGTGGACGAGGTCCGGGTCGATAGCACCCGGCTCCACCAGGCGCTCGACCTCGGCGATGGTGACGCGGCCCGCGGTGGCCATCATGGGATTGAAGTTGCGGGTCGTCCGGCGGTACACGAGGTTTCCGAAAGCGTCGCCGCGCTCGGCCTTGACGAAGGCGAAGTCGGCGGTGATCGCGCGCTCGAGGACGCAGGAGCGGCCGTTCCACTCGCGCGTCTCCTTCCCCTCCGCCACGGGCGTCCCGAACCCGGTCGGCGTGTAGAAGGCCGGGATGCCGGCGCCCCCGGCGCGGATACGCTCCGCGAACGTGCCCTGGGGCACCAGCTCCACCTCCAGCTCGCCCGAGAGGAACTGCTGCTCGAACAGGTCGTTCTCCCCCACGTAGGTCGCCACCATCTTCCGCACCTGGCGGGACTTCAAGAGAAGCCCGATCCCGAAGTCGCTCACGCCGGCGTTGTTGCTGATCACCGTCAGGTCCCTGGCACCTTTCCGGAGCAGCGCCGCGATCAGGTTCTCCGGAATGCCGCACAGCCCGAAGCCCCCCATCAGGATCGTGGCGCCGTCGCCCACGTCGCGGATCGCCTCGTCGGCGTCCCGGACCACCTTGCTCATGGCTCGGATCTCCCTCTCGCTCCCTGCCCCTTCGACCGCAGCTCGATCAGGACGCCTCCCGTGCCCTTGGGGTGCAGGAACGCGATCTGCGTGCCCTCGGCGCCCGCGCGCGCCGGCGGACCCGCCAGCGGCACGCCGGCGCGCGCCAGCCGATCGAGCGTGCCCGGCAGGTCGCTCACCTCGAAGCAGAGGTGGTGGATACCCTCGCCGCGCCGCTCCAGGTGGCGGCCCATCGTGCTGTCGTCCCGCGTCGGCTCCACCAGCTCGATGCGCGTGCGGCCGGCCGGCAGGAAGGCGACCCGCACTCCCTCGCCCGGAACCTCCTCGGTTCCCGCGAGCGGCAGCCCCAGCAGATCCCTGTAGAACGACGACCTCTCCTCGAGGTGGCGCACGGCCACGCCGACGTGATCGAGCTCGATCGCTCCGGATCGGCTGTCCAGCACCGCCCGGGCCGCGGTGTACGGGTCGACTTCCCGCGCTTCGAGGCGGCTCTCCCAGGCGCCGAGGTCGCCCTGGCCCGGTTCCTCGGACACGAGGCGGGACAGGATGCGCTCGCGCAGGATGGCGAGGAAACGCGCCCTGAGACCGGCGCGCCGCCGCGCCGCACGGCCATCGTTCCCGGCGAGCCAGGCGGCGTGGCGGTCCATCGCCTCGACGAGGGCGTCGAGACCGCCCCCGTCGTGGGCCGTTGTCCTGACGATCGGCGGCCTCCATCCGCGCGCCTCCCCCAGGGCCAGCATCCCGTCGAGGTCGGCGGCCAGGCGATCGGCGCCGGGATGGTCGGCCTTGTTGATCACGAGCACGTCGGCGATCTCCAGGAGCCCCGCCTTGATCGCCTGGATGTCGTCCCCCTGGCCCGGCGTCAGCACCACGAGGACGGTGTCCGCGACGCGCACCACGTCCACCTCGTCCTGGCCGACGCCGACCGTCTCGATGAGGATGGGGTCGCGGCCCGAGGCGTCGATCAGATCGACGGCGTCGCACGTGGCCCGGCTCAATCCCCCGAACTGGCCGCGGCTCGCCATCGATCGGATGAAGACGCCGGGGTCGAGCGTGTGCTCCTGCATGCGGATGCGATCGCCCAGAATGGCGCCGCCGCTGAAGGCGCTCGTCGGGTCGACGGCGATCACCCCGAGGCTCCTGCCGAGCCCGCGGTAGCGGGAGACGAGACGGCTGACGAGCGTGCTCTTGCCGGCCCCCGGCGGGCCCGTAACGCCGATGACGGTCGCCTTCCCCGTGGCCGGGAAGAGATCGGCCAGGACCGCTTCCCCTTCCGGAAGCCCGTCCTCGATCAGCGAGATGGCGCGCGCCAGGGCCGGGACGTCGCCGCGACTCACGGAGGCTGCGAGCGCCTCCCTCACGGCGCGGGCTCGCCGGGGACGCGTCCGAGGAGGTTGCGGGCGATCACCATGCGCTGGATCTCCGAGGTCCCCTCGCCGATCGTCGTCAGCTTGGCGTCGCGGTAGGCGCGCTCCACCGGGTAGTCCTTGATGTAGCCGTAGCCGCCGTGGATCTGGACCGCGCGATCGGTCACGCGCACCGCGGTCTCGGAGGCGTAGAGCTTCGCCATGGCGGAAGCGAGATTGACGTCGCCGCCCTCCTGCTTCAACCAGGCGGCGCGGCGGATCAGCAGGCGCGCCGCCTCGACCTCGACGGCCGAATCTGCGAGCATCCATTGCACCGCCTGGAAATTCGCGATCGGCTGGCCGAACTGCTCCCGCTTCCGGGCGTAGTCGATCGCCTGCTCGAGCGCTCCCTGGGCGATGCCGACCGCCAGGGCTCCGATCCCGATCCGGCCGCCGTCCAGGATGCGCAGGGCGTCGATGAAGCCCTCACCTTCCTTGCCGAGGAGGTTCGAGCGGGGCACCCGGCATCGATCCATGACGATCTCGGCCGTGTCGGAGGCCCGGCACCCCATCTTGTCCTCCTTGCGGCCCGGGCGGAACCCCGGCATCCCCTTCTCGAGCACGAAGGCGGAGATGCCGTGCTTCCCCTTGGAGCGATCGGTCACCGCGAAGACGACCGCCACGTCGCAGACCGATCCATGCGTGGCGAAGGTCTTGCTGCCGTTGAGGACGTAGCCGTCGCCGTCGCGCGTGGCCGTCGATCGCGTGCCGGACGCGTCGCTCCCCGCGGTCGGCTCCGTCAGGCTCCAGGCGCCGATCTTCTTTCCCTGCGCCAGCGGCACGAGAAAGCGGCGTCTCTGCTCTTCGGTCCCCGCCAGGTAGATGTGGTTGCTGCAGAGGGAATTGTGCGCCGCCACCGACAGGCCAATGGAGGCGTCGACCCGGGAAAGCTCTTCGATGACGAGAGCGTAGTCGGTGTAGCCCAGCCCGGCGCCCCCGTACTCCTGCGGGAAGAACACCCCGAGGAGGCCCATCCCCCCGAGCTTGCGCATCAGCGCCTCGGGGAACTCCTGCGTCTCGTCGAGGCGCCTGGACAGCGGCGCGATTTCCTGCTCGGCGAACTCCCGAACGGTGCGGCGGGTCAACTCCTGTTCTTCGGTCAGCCGGAATTCCACGGCATTCCTCCGCAAACCCTTGAGCCGCCAGCCCGTGCGGCTGGATTCTATTGCACGCCAGACGCCGGATCAAGGCCGCGGCGGACGGCGGTCCTCGGACGCTCCCGAGCGCGCAGGAGAGCGTCTTTTCAGACACTCAGGATGAACACAATTTCACTAACACATGTATTTACTATATGTTAAAAATATTAACAATAAACTTCATAAAACTTGACAGTAGTAGACTCATGTTATATATTCCCCAGCGTTCCAGGTCAGGAACACTGATTAGGAGGATGCAAGACCATGGTGAGCGTAACTCGTTGGGAACCGTACCGCGACATGATGAGCTTTCAGAGCAGCCTGAGCCGGATCCTCAACGACGCCTTCACGCCGCACTCGGCGG
>DASRJX010000183.1:0-2052 GCA_035649235.1 Candidatus Cryosericum sp. | reverse complement strand
TCTGGGAGGCGAGCGACCTGTGCAGCCCATCCGTGTCGGTGGCGCTCGTCGGCGTCGAGAGCAGCGAGCCGGACGACGCAGCGGGCATGGGGGACGGTGCCACGACGGGCGACATCCAGGGGGCCGAGGTCGGCACGGCCGATGAGGCGGTGCTGCTACGCGCGGAGCGCGACGCCCGTGGGCGGGGGCGCACCTACGAGCTGATCTATCGGGCGACGGACGCGGCGGGGAACGCGGCTCCAGCGATGGGAACGGTGACGGTCCCGGACAACCTGGGACAGGGCCCGGAGCCGCTCCTGATGCGCCTGGAGCCGGCCGGGGGGACGAACGCGCTGCGGATGTACTGGCCGGCGGTCGTGGGTGCACGCGCCTACGACGTGATCAGCGGCGATCTGTCGGCGCTCCGAGTGGAGAACAGCCAGACCATTCTGGGAACGGTCAAGGTCCTGGCGCGGGGCACGACAGAGACGACGATCGTGGAGCCGGCGAACTCGCCGATCCCGCCCCCGGGGCGGGCCTTCTTCTACCTGATCCAGTACCGGACTGAGACCGGCGCGTCGGGGTACGGCACGGAGTCCGCGCCGTGGCCGCGCGTGCCGGCGTCCTGCGAAGGTGGGTGCCCGCCTCCGTGAGCACGGAGGCGGGCGGGTACTGACCCCAACACCCTACGATCCCACCTGAGCGAGAAAGCCTGGTCCTTTACTGCTGCCCCGAAACCGGCCGGAAGGCGTGCTCGAACACGTAGTTCGCGATGCTCCGGCCCTGAGCAATGCCCTGTACTTTGTCGAACGACCAGTGGATCCCGAGGTAGATGCGGCTCTGGCCGTTCTCCTCCTCGGCCTGGGAGAGGTTGGCGAAGGAACGCGGGATGAGCGGGCGCACGTTCCCCTCGTTGTCCGTGGTCACGCCGTTGAACTCGTCCGACACGAACGTGAAGGCAATGTCGTCGGTCCCGTAGAAGTTCCGCAGCGTCTGGAAGAGCGCGCCCCCGAAGCCGGCGTGCCCCGAAGGGTAGGCCGGGAACGGCGGCGTGAAGTTCTTGCCGCCCTGGTTGCTGGCGGGGGCGCAGAGCGGGACGTAATCCAAGATGCCCTCGGTGTCGTCGTTGCCGTCGCCCGCGAGGGTCGGGCCGGTCCCCGGATCGGCCTCACGGATGCCGGTGACCGGGCGCCAGAAGTCGTAGTAGTACTTCGACTCCCAGATGGCGATGCCGGCGTCGGCCATCGCCGAGTTCGCGAGGGCCAGGAGGCGCGCCAGGTCGACGACGTTCGACCCGCGCTCCTGTGCTATCTGCACCAGGATCTGGTTGTACAGCCTCGGTGGCGCGCACAGGCTCGGGGTGCCGTCGTAGGCCCAGTAGATTCCGGCGATGGTCTGATCCGGCGTCCGCTCCGTCGGCGTGACGTCCCCGTCGCCACCCAGCCGCTTCACTTCATTGAAGGCGGCGGTGTATTCGGGGCTGTTCAACGCGGGCGGCGGCGGCACCCTGAACTGGGACGACGAGGCCAGGACGAACGGCGTGACCTCGTTCCAGCGCGCCCCCAGCGCCGGCGGGAGCATGCTGATGGGGTCCTGGCGCCACCTCCCGGGATCGTTGCTCGTGAACCAGGTCTCGCCCACGATCGGCTCAGCGTGCTGCGACCCGTCCGCCGACCGCATCGCCAGAATGGCGGCGGCGGCCTGCTGTCCGAGGGCGATCCCGTTCGCCTTGGGCCGGCCGTTCCGGACGCGGGAGAGATTGTCGGCGAGCACGCCGTCGAGGTGCGCCGCCTGCGCCGGGAAGAGCGCCACCAGCGTGTCGTGGGCCGCCTGGGCGATGGCGGCATCGACGGAGGTGCCGGGGGACGCCGGGGCGAGGCCGGTGTAGCTCTCGTAGCCCCCGAAGATGGCGTTCACAGAGTCGAACACGGCGATCTGGACGATGGCGAGGGCGCGGCTCGATCGACCGGGTCCCATCTGCTCCCTGAAGGGGCGATCCTCTCCGGGCGCCGGGGGGGCGTGGTCGAGGCCGCTGGCGTCGATCGCGACCTGGTTCCAGAAGCGGATCTGCTC
>DASRJX010000182.1:0-12177 GCA_035649235.1 Candidatus Cryosericum sp. | reverse complement strand
CCTCCGGCCCGCAGCACCGTCGCGGGCGCCCCTTCTTGCCACGCTTTCGGGAAAGATGCAACGGCCCGGGCCGCCGCGGCGGTCCGGGCCGGCGCGCTCCACGGCCGGCTACGGACAGCCCCCGACGCAGGAGTCCGGGATCAGCGGCCAGGGCGCCGACTCCGTCCCGTATCCGGCCCCGCCGTATTCGTTGCGAGGCTGGGCGAGGTAGATGAACGCGTTTCCCGGCGGAGGCACCGGGAACCGCGGGTCCTCCTGGACGTGGGTCTTGTCGGTCCCGCACGCCAGGACCCGCACCGAGCCGAGCGAGATGGCGTCGCCGAGCCGCCTCATCGAGGACAGGTCGCCGACGATGACGTCGTAGGTGAGAGCTCCCGGCACGGCGGGCCAACTGATCTTGGCCTTGCCTTCCACCGACATCTGCTCCACCAGCAGCGTCATCGGCTCCACGAGGCCGCCCAGGTCGTGCGGCACCTGCACCGAGGCCGTGGCGACCCCCGCGTTCCCCGATCCGTCGAGCGCCTGGTAGACCAGGCTGTAGGTCCTCCCGATCCCCTCTCCGTTGCGCTCGGCGCGGAGCAGCACGTCGCCGTCCGGCGTGAGCCGATCGATCCCGGAGATGTCGATGAGGGTCGCTCCGTCTCCTGGGCCGGGCGCATCGTCCGGCTCGCTGCTGGTCGCATCCAGCAGCACGACGTCAGGACTCGGATCGCACAGGTCCTGCGCCTGCCAGGAGATCCGCACCGGCAGGAGCGTGTGATTGGGCGGCCAGAGCAGAGACGGAGAGGCGGCGACCACGAGCGCCGGCGGCGTCGTGTCCTGCACGCCCACGACCGCATCGCAGGTCGCGACGTTCCCCGAAGCGTCCTGCGCCGTGAAGCGCACCGGCGTGGAACCGAGCGGATAGGTCGTCGAGGCATCGGCGCCGTTGGAGGTGCGGTCGTTCCGGATCGCCGGAGCCGGATCACAGGCATCCGACGCCGTCGCGACGACCAGCACGGGCGCCCCTTCCGGGCCGGAGCATTCGGTGGGTGCGAGGCCCGGACACTGCAGGGCGGGCGGCACGGTGTCCCGGACCGTCAGGGTGAAGGCGCTCATGTCCGACTCGCCCATCGTGTCCGTCACCTTGAGGCCGAGGCTGTGGGTGCCGATGGGAAGCAACAGCGGCAGGACGGACCCCGTTCCCAACGGCTGCTCGCCGGGAAGGCCCGGGTCGCGGAGCCACTCGAATGAGGCCAGGTCATCTTGAGTACCCGCGTGGGAGTCCGGGTCCTCCGTCGCGCTCCCATTCAGCACGATCAAGGCGCCCCCCGGCCGATCGCATTCGGAAGCGACCGGGGCGGCCGGCACCGCCCGAGGCGGGTTGTTGACGATCAGGCGGCTCTCTCCTTGATAGAGGAAGGCCGCGCCCGCGGCCACAGGGATCGTCGTGCCGTCGGTGACCGTCATCGTCAGGCGGTAGGTCGCGCCGCTCTCCAACCCTTCGAGGACCGCCTGGCGCGGCAGGCTCCCGTGGAAGGCGATCCTCAGCTGGGGCTCGGAGACCAATCGCAGCCCGGCGCTGTCCAGGCTGTACGCGACCAGGACCAGGTTCCGCGTTTCCCGGGGTTCGTCGAAAGCCATCACGCAGATCTCGGCCGGGATCGCCAGCCCCTCGAGCGAGAGGGTGGACTCGAAGGATCCTGAGGGCCCATCGCAGGGACCGGCGGCAATCAGGAAGTCGGTCATCGCGTCGCCGCACCCCAGGACGGAGTCCATGTCGAAGAGGAACGCCTCTCCGATGGCCCCGAATATGAAACCGATCCCCTCGCCGGGCACTCCGTCGGGAAGGTATCCAGCCGAGCAATCGAGCGTCTCGGGCAGCACGAAGTCCTGCTCGCGGACGATCTCCAGATGGCCGAGGAGCGGGTCGTCCTGCGGATCGTGGGCCACCGCCCGCACTCGCAGGACGTCGCCGCCGTCCTGGGCGATCCCGTCCAGGATGAGGGACGGCTGGCAGGCATCCCCCGACCCGTCCTGGTTGCCGTCCGCCTGATCCGCGTTCGGGATCGTGGCGCAGTTGTCGCACGCATCGCCCACCGCATCGGCGTCGCCGTCTTCCTGCGAGGGGTTCGGCATCACCTGGCAGTTGTCGTCCCGATCGGGTACCCCGTCGTGGTCGACGTCCTGGACGACCGAGAAGGTGACCGGAACATCGACCGTCGGTGTATCCGGATCGTTGCAGGCAACTCTCACGGTTCCCTGGTGGATCCCGGGATTGAGGCTGGCCGCGCTTAGGATGACGGTGACGCCGGCGCTGGTCCCCGGGAGCACGATGCCCGAGTCCGGGACTATGGCGATCCACGGAAGCAGACCCATGGCCGCATACGACAGATTGGTGACTCCGGAGTTGCCGATGGTGAGCGCCAGCGTCGCCGTCCCGCCGGCGAGGGCCTCCGCGGCGAGAGCGTTCGGGGCGATGGCGATGTCCGGTGGCTGGATGCCGGAGCCGCTCAGCGGGAGAGCGAGGGTGCCCTCGTCGGGATCGTTGCTCTGGATGGTGAGCGTCGCCGGGAAGGCCCCTTCGCGGGTCGGGGTGAACGCCACGCGGACCGCGCGCCGCTCCCCGGGTGCGAGCACGAAGGCCGCGGCGTCGGCGACGTAGGCGGGGTCGTCCGTTGTGATGCCGGCGATCGACAAGCTGTCCGTTCCGTCGTTCCGGACGAGGAACGACTTCGTGCTGGTGAAGTCGATGAACCCGTTCCCGAACTCCAGGAGGTCGCCCGATCCGGAATAGGTGAGGCGCACCGTGTGTCGGCTCACGGCGCAGGTCGGGTCCACGGTGTCGGAGTTCCTGACGTCCACGCGGACGACGCCGTCCGCCACGAGCGCCGCCAGGTCGGCGGCGGGGAGGCCGAACGTGCTCCGGGCCATGGAGCAGTCGAGGCCCGTGCCGCCCACCGATCCGAGGGTCCTCCCTTCCGCCACCGCCGTCGCCGTCTCGAAGGGACCGCCGTAGTTGCCTTCCGCGATCAGCTCCAGCTCGCCGCCGCCATCGGGCGGGATCGTGGTGGTCAGGACGTGGTGGGTCACCGCGGCATGGATCGACCAGGTTTGCCGGGACTCCAGGATCACGACCTCGCCCGTGACCGCGATGTCCGGCGTGCCGGTGACATGCAGTCGCGTGGGCACGACCACCTCAGGCTCGTCGGGGTCGTTGCTTCTGACCAGGAGGTCGGCGTCGTAGTCGCCGCCGAAAAGACGCGCCGCGTCGAAGGTCAGGGCGATTTCCAGCCTGCCGCCGGCCGGCACGACGCCGGACTGCGGATCGACCGCGAGCCAGTTCGCGGCCAGGCTGTGGGTGTACGGGATCATGTTGTGCAGGATGAGGCCGGAGTAAAGGCTTCTGGGGTAGCCGTATTCGAAGGTCTGGCAGCCGGCGACGACCGTGCCGCGGCCGAACCGGTACTCGACGAGGTTGGTCCTCCCCGTGTCGTCACGCGCGATGTGCACGGCGTTGGCCGGAATCGCGGAGAAGTAGGCGCTGCTCGGGAACCCGGAGAATGTTTCCGGCACTCCGGCCATCAGCGGATGACCGGGGGCGAGGACGCGGTTGGTCAACGCGGGGGACGGGAGGATGTGCATTCCGCCCGGCAGCGTCACCAGGGACACGTTGCCGCCCGACCATCCCCAGCCGGCGGCGTGGAACTCCAGGATTCCGCCCGCGCTGACGTAGGCGTTGATCTGGTCGGCTCGCCCGGCCAGGCCGCTGTAGTACGAGGTCGGCTGGTCGCCGGGGACGATGACCACGCGGTAGACGGAGAGGTTGGTCGAAGCCAGCTGCGCCGGCCCGATGATGTCGTACAGGATGCCGCTGGCGGACAGGACGGCTTCGTTGGACGAGGTGTCCCACGGCCTGACGCTCTGGACGATGAGCACGGTGGCGCGAGGGGTCATGGAGGCCTCCGTCGGAAGGGGGACGTACCCTTCCGGGGCGCTGTCGGGAGCGTTGGCGGGTGGCTCGCTCCCGGTCGCCTGGGCCCTGGAGGAAGCGGACCCCGATGACTCGGGGGAGATGCCGGCGGTCCCGGCGACCTGTGCTTTGAGCCGAACCTCGACATCGAAGTGCAGGTCGCTGGGGCCGGTGTTCTCTATCGTCAGGCTGCGCGTCGTGGCCTCCCCAGTGAATAGTGCCGTCTCCAGGCGCTCGGGGGTGACCGCGATATCCGGCGGCACCCGGCCGGTGCCGCTCAAAGCCATCGTGAGCGTCCCCTCGTCCGGATCGGTGCTCCGGACGGTGAGCGTCGCCGGGAAGGGTCCCTCGCGGGTGGGGGCGAGCGCGATGCCGACCTTCCGCCGCTCCCCCGGGCCGAGCACGAAGGCCGAGGCATCCGGGACGTAGGCGGGGTCGTCCGTGGTGATGCCGATGATCGACAGGTCGGCGGTTCCCTCGTTCCGGATGACGAACGACTTCGTGGACGTGAGGCCGATGAACAGGTCTCCGAAGTCCAGCCGCTCCGCCGGGCCGGCGTAGGTGAGCCGCACCGTGTGGCGGTTGACCGCACAGAAGAGGCCGACATCGGGGGAATTCCGCACGTCGACCTGGACGACGCCATCGGCCGTGAGCGCCGCGAAGTCCGCGGCGCCGATGTCGAAGGTGCTCCGTGCCTCGGTGCAGTCGGAGCCTGCGGTGTCCGCCGACCCGAGGGTCCTCCCTTCGGCGACCGCCGTCGCCGTCTCCGAGGCGGCGCCGAAGTCGCCCTCCGCGATCAACTCCAGCACGCCGCCGCCATCGGGCGGGACCGCGGTGGCCAGCACGTGGTGGGTGGTCGCCTCGGAATCGGAGTAGTCCTGCCGGGACTCGAGGCTCACCATCTCGACACCGACCGCGATGTCCGGGACACCGGTGACGTGGAGGCGCGTGGGGACGACGACCTTGGGCTCGTCGGGGTCGTTGCTTGTGACGTGGAGGTCGGCGTCGTAGTCGCCGCCGAAGTGGCCACCGGGGTCGAAAGTCACCAGGAGATCCAGGCTGCCACCGGCCGGGACGACGCCCGACGACGGCTCGACCGCGAGCCAGTTCGGTGGCAGGCCGTGGTGGGTGTACGGGATCAGGTTGCGCAGGATGAGACCGGTGTGGAGGCCCCTGGGATAGCCGAACTCGAAGGTCTGGCAGCCGGCGACGACCATGCCGCGACCGAACCGATACTCGACGAGGTTGGTCCGTCCCGCGTCGTCTTGTGCGATGTGCACGGCGTTGGCGGGAATCGATGTGAAGTAGGCATGGCTCGCGAAGCCGGTGAATGGATCCGGCACTCCCGCCATCAGCGGATGAGCCGGGGCGAGCACGCGGTTGGTTTCCGAGATGTACCGCTGGATGCGCATCCCGCCTGGCAGCGTCACCAGGGAGGCGTCGCCGTTCTGCCACCCCCATCCGGCGGCGTGGAACTCCAGCACGCCGCCTGAGCCGACATACGCATCGATCTGGGCGGCCCGCGTGGCCAGGGCTCTGTAGTAATAGGTCGGCTGGTCGCTGGGGATGATGACCACGCTGTACGCGGCGAGATCGGTCGAGGTCATCTGCGCCGGCGCGATGGTGTCGTAGACGATGCCGTTGGCGGACAGGACGGCCTCGTTGGACGTGGTGTTCCACGGCCTGAAGCTCTGGATGACGAGCACGGTGGCGCCTGGGGCGAGAGAGGCCTCTGTCGGAAGGGGGGCGTACCCTTCCGGGGGGCTGTCGGAAGCGCCGAGGAGCGGATCGCTCCCGGCCACCTGGGCACGGAACAAGGACGGCCCCAGCGACCTGGGAGAGGTCCCGCCTGTCCCGGCGACCCGCGAAGTGACATCGAAGTGCAGGTCGCCGTCGCCGGGGTTCTGTATGGTCAGCGTCCGCGTGGTCGTCTGGCCCGTGAGCAGGTCGGCACCGATAGAGCCGGGCGTGACGGCGATGTCGGGCGGGAGCAAGGCCGTGCCCTCGAGCGGGACGGTCACGGTGGCCTCGTCCGGATCGTTGGTCCGGATCGTCAGGATGCCCTGCAGCAGCCCCGGCTGCGTGGGCCGGAAGGTGACCGACAGATCGCGGCTCCCGCCGGCCGGCACCGCGAGGCTCGACGGGTCGACGCTGACATCGGCGTGGTCGACGTCCACGCTGGCCGTCAGGTCATCGATGCCGTCGTTGCTGATCGTGAGCGTCGCGCTCCTGGAGAAGCCGAGGTACGCGACGCCGAAGTCGAGCGTCGTGCCGGAGAGGGAGATGTCGGGAGCACCGATGACGCGAAGGTCGACGGGGATGACGACCTCGGGGGCGTCCGGGTCGTTGCTCGAGACGACCAGATCGAGTCCGTAGTCGCCGCCGTCCAGTCCGGACGCATCGATGGCCGCCACGACATCCAGGCTGCCACCGGGTGGGAGGAGACCGGAAACCGGGTTCGTCGAGAGCCATCGGCTCCCCCGACTGCTCCAGAACGCGGCGTTGTGCAGGATCAGCGGAATGTCGCCGGAATAGTACGTTCCAAAGCTGAGGAAGATGTTGACGGCGGCGACGTTCCCTCCTTTGGTGGCGATGAACGGATAACCGACGGACCAGTCGGCGACCCACTCCGCGCCCGGCGCGAGGTTGGCGGCGACCAGCAGGCCTCCGAGGGCCGTCTCGACACCGTCCATGATCGGATGCGAGGCGACGAATTCTCCCAGGGACGAGGAGAGGATCGGGTTCGTGAGAGCAAGGAGTGGATGGTAGCCTTGGGTCTCGAAACGGCCCCGCACCGGCCAATTGCCGACGAACGATGCCAGGGTGAGGACGACTCCGCCGCCGCCGTCGGCATAGTCCGCCAGCGCGTTGCCGGTCGCGACGGGGTCGCCCCAGGGAGCACCGGCCACGACTATCACGGCATCGTAGCGTCGCAGGGTGTCGAGTGTCGGCGCCGATATCGATCCGTCGAGGACAGCCACCTTCGCGATGTCCGCGTAGCTCAGGAGCGCCTGTCGAATCGCCGCCACGTCGGCGCCGCTTTCAAGGAGTGCGATGTCGATGAGGCTCGGGAACTCGTTGTCCGCCGGCTCGACGGCGACGGATGTCAGTGCTTCAGAGACATCGCGTCGCTGACCCCCGGCCATGGCGGCCGCATGCGGACGGATCGAGATGTCGAACACCAGGTCGCCGACACCGGGATTGTCAATCATCAAGGTGCGCGCCGTGGCCCCGCCGCTGAACAGGTCTGCGCTCAGGCTCGCGGGGGTGACGACGATGTCGGGCGGGCCGAGGGTCGTGCCGATCGCCAGGTTCGACATCGGGCCCGCGTTGCCCCACTCGTCGAACGCCACGAGGGCGAAGTAGTAGGTGGTGCTGAACGCCAGCCCGGACACTTCCAGGCTCTCCGCGCTCCCGGCCGGACGAGGCGTCGAGGCACCATGCACCTGCGTCGCCTTTGCGAAGCCCGCCTCGTCGATGGGGGCCGTGGAGTAGCGGATGTCGTACTGCGAGGCCGTGCCGGTGCCGCCGTCGTCGCCCGTCGCGGTCCAGTGGAGGGTGAGCGCGAAGCTCCTGGGCGACGAGACGGACAGGTCGGTGACGGCGTCCGGTGCCACCGTCTCCCGGCCGGAGAAGCTCCTGATGGCATTGAGGCGGCCGCCGGAGGCCACCTTGCCGGCGAGACCGGGGATCGGATCGACGGAATCCAGCAGCCTCGCCTTCAGGGCGACCACAGCCATGGTGGGGGCGATCGCGCGCAGGAGCGCCGCGACCCCCGCGACGTGCGGGGAGGCCATCGAGGTGCCGCTGAGCATGCCGTAGCCGCCGCCGGGAACGGTGCTCAGGATGGACACGCCCGGAGCGGCGAGGTCGACGGTCTGGAGGCCGTAGTTCGAGAAGGATGCCAGCGCGTCGTTGTGGTCGACCGCCGCCACCGACACGACGTTCGGCGCGTCGTAGCCGGAAGGGTAGTGCAGGTCGAAATCGTTGTTGGCGGCGTTGTTGCCCGCCGCCGCGACGAACAGGACGCCGGCGTCGGACGCCTCCGTGATGGACTCGAGAAGCGCCTGCGAGAACGCAGCTCCGCCCCAGGAGTTGTTGAGGATGTCCAGGCCGGCCTGCGTCGCGTAGTCGACGGCCTCGACGGCGTCGGCGGTAGTGCCGGAGCCGCTGCCGGCGAGGAATTTCATCGGGACGAGCTGCACCTCCCAGTTGACGCCGGTCACCCCGAGGGCGTTGTTGCCGACGGCCCCGATGGTCCCCGCCACGTGGGTGCCGTGGCCGTTGTCGTCCATCGGATCGTCGTCGTCGTTCCGGAAGTCCCATCCGTGGACGTCGTCCACGTAGCCGTTGTGATCGTCGTCCACCCCGTTGCCCGGTATCTCTCCGGGATTGGTATAGATGTTGGCGGCGAGGTCGGGGTGCGTGTAGTCGATCCCCGTGTCGATCACGCCGACGAGGACCGTTCTCCGGCCGGTCGTCAGATCCCATGCCTGCTCGACGTGGATGTCCGACCCGATGGTGCCGCCCGTCTGCCCCGTGTTGTGAAGACCCCAGAGATCGGGATAGCGCGGGTCGTCGGGCGATCGCAGGGCGTTCTGGATGTAGTTGGGCTCGGCGTACAGGACGCGCGGATGCCTGCGGAGGCGGACGAGAGCCTCCTCGGTGGTCAGGCCGGGGGGCAGGCGCCAGTGCTCCGCGCCGCTGCGGAACCGGCGGAGGCGGACCGCCCCGAGGTCGTCCCGGACCTGGCCCCGATCCCTGTCGGCGACCGTGGGCCTGAACTTGACGATGACATCGCCGGCGACGCGCTCGGGCTTCCCGTGCTCCCGTTCCACGCCGGGCGCGCCGGCCCATGGCCCCGGCGCGAACGGCGGTCCGAGGAGAGCGAGGAGGAGGACGCCGAGGAGCAACCTCGTTCCGGCGTCGTCGCGGAACAGGGAAGGCATCGGTCCCTCCGAGGCGACTGGCCGGGAGCCGAAGATCGGCTCTTGGCCTCTCTGTCTGCGGGAGCGAGCGGAAAGTCTAGCACCAATCCAGGTCGGCCGGGTGGAGACTGGTGGGCCGCGCCGAGGTCAGTGGCTGCTCGCTACGGTGGATGGCGCCGGACCGGCCGGGTCACCGCCGCGGCGTTTCCGGCGGCCGGGCGATCCGGAGACAGGTCGAAGCGCTTGACAGTGAGCGGGATCGCCTGCGCGTCCCCTTCGCGCACGCGATAGCGGTGATCCAGGGCCAGCCCCTTCAGGACCTGCGTCGTGCCGGAGGTCGGCCAGACGATCTCGACCCGCGAGACGGACGTGGCCTGGCCGAGGCCGATCTCCTGCCGGAGGGGATTGGCGCCGAAGGACCCTCCCGTGCCGGCCACCCGATGGATCGCCCGCTCCTTGCCGCCCTCCTGGACGACGACCTTGATCCGGGCGCCGATGGCGGCGCGGTTCGTCTTGACCCCCTCGAGCTTCAGGACGATCCAGTGATTGCCGTAGCCGGGGTTCTCGTACAGGACGCTGCGGTAGTTGTCGCCGAAGACCGCGCCTCCCACGACCTCGAAGATGTCCTCGTCCCCGTCGTGGTCGATGTCGGCGAACGAGACGGCGTGCCCCTTCTGCAGGTGGCCGACCCGGGCGGAGGTGGTGACGTCCTGGAAGCGGCGGCCGCCGTCGTTCCTGAACATGCGGTTCGGGACGATGGAGGTCAGCAGCGGATCGCCCGTGCCGAGGTAGAAGTCGAGCCAGCCGTCGTTGTCGATGTCCCCGTAGTTGGACCCCATCGTGATCACGACCTTGAACACCCCGGCCGCCCGGCTCACGTCCGAGAAGGTGCCGTCGCGGTTGTTGTGGTAGAGGCGCGCGCGCTCGGCCTGGGTCGGGAGCCCCAGGTAATCGGCGGCGATGTCGCCGACGTTCCTGGTCTGGTAGCCGCTCACGAACAGGTCGAGCCAGCCGTCGTTGTCGTAGTCGAAGAACCAGGTCGGGAAGCTCATGATCGGCTCGGTGACGTGCGCTGACGCCGCGACCTCCGTGAAGCGCCAGGGGCCGTTCGCCGGGCCCTTCGGATCCTGCGGCCCGTCGTTCCGGAACAGCTGGTTGGCCTGGCCGCGGATCGACAGGTAGAGATCCATGCGGCCGTCGTTGTTGTAGTCTCCGGCGGTGACTCCCTTGACCCAGGCGACGGTGGCCACGCCGGCGCTGGCGGCGGTTTCCGTGAACGTCCCGTCCCCGTTGTTGCGGAACAGCTCGCAGGGGTGGACCTCCTGCCCGGTCGACTCGTTGCCGACGAAGAAGTCGAGCCAGCCGTCGTTGTTGTAGTCGAGCCAGACGGCGGTCTGGGTCGGATGGAACCGCAGCAGCCCCGCCTGCTCCGTCACGTCGTCGAACGTGCCGTCGCCGCCGTTGCGCAGGAGCGACAGGGGGTGGCGTCCCGCCTTCCCGAGCCAGCCGCCGCGCTCGACCAGCAGGTCGAGGTTCCCGTCGTTGTCGTAGTCCGTCTGCACGAGGTTCAGGCCGCCCGTCTCGCCGACGAATCCGGCCTCCCGCGTGCGCTCGACGAAGGAGCCGTCCGACTCGTTGCGGAAGTAGCGCATCTGGCCGCCGAGGTTCCAGCGCGTCACGACGATGTCCAGGTCGCCATCGTTGTCCAGGTCGTCCACGACGCTGCCGCCGGCGAGGCCGTCCAGATCGAGGCCCAGCCGCGGCGCCACGTCGGTGAACGGCTTGACCTCCGTCTCGGACTTGAACGCCGCGGGAGGGATGAGCCACGGGGCCGGGACCTTGTCGGGCCAGTCTCCGACCGTCATGGCGGCCACGTTCAGCAGCCAGCGCGCCTCGAGGTCGTCCGGGGTCGCGGTCAGGCGCTCCGTGAGCACCCGGATGGCGCCGCGCGAGCCGCGATCGAGGGTGTGGATCCCGGAGCCGCGGATCGGCAGGAGACACGACTCGGTCGAATGCCGGGCCAGGCAGTTTTCCTGCTCTCCCAGGCGCAGGTGGGCGAGCGCCGTCATCGTGCTCAGGTACTGGCGATCCGGCGCCGACAGGTCGACCTTCTGCTCCGACACGAACTTCTGCAGCGCCGTCAGCTCCTCGATCGCCTCCATCGACTTGCCGGCGTTCAGGAGCTCGGTGCAGAGCTGCGACTGCAGGCGCAGGTACTGCTTCGGGTCGGAGAGGCCCTGCAGCTTGGCGCGGACCATCTCGACCCGCCCCGCGCCGCCCCAGGGGTTCTCCATCGGGTCGGAGTTGCGTTCCAGCTCGAGGAGCCGCGCCGCCATCTTCTTGGTGCCGGGCCCCTGATAGGACGCGGACGCCGGAGCGGTTCCGGCCCCTGCCGGCGCGACGGCAGCAATCGCGACGGCGGCCATCGCGATGGCCGCGCCTGCGACGGCCGCAACCACGACCGCCGCCAGCGGCAGGCTGGGCGCGGACTGGGCTGCCCCGCGGACCGGATCGCGCCTCATGGGAGAGGTGGAATTGTATCATCCCACCGGGAGGCAGGGCCGGCGCCGGGCGACGACGGCGCCGCGCGGCCTACTCGGTCCTCAGGGCCTCGAGGGGCGTGATCCGCGTGGCCCGGACGGCCGGCAGGAGGCTCGCCAGCGTCGCGGCCAGGATCAGGATCGCCGGAGCGAGCGTGAAGACCAGCGGATCGATCGGGCTCACGTTGAACAGGAGCGACGAGAGCGCCTGCCCGAGGAGGACGGCGAGCGGAAGGCCGATGGCCAGTCCGACCAGCGTCAGGATCGCCCCCTGACGCAGTATCAGCCGGACCACGTCGCGCTTGCTCGCGCCGAGCGCCATGCGGATGCCGATCTCGCGCGTCCGCTGTGATACGAGGTACGACTTGACGCCGTAGACGCCGACCGCCGCCAGCAGCAGCGCCAGCGCGCCGAAGCTGCTCAGCACGCGGCCCGCGGCGCGAAGCGTCCACAGGATGACCCCGCGATCGTGGAAGGCGCGCATCGTCGACAGGTCGACGATCGGCAGCCCCGCGTCGACCGCCGCGATCTCGCGGCGGATGGCACCGAGCCTCTCGGCCCTGGAGGCGGCGCCCGCCTGGGCGACGCGGATGTGGATGCTCATGCTGGCGCGATAGTTGGCCCCCGACGGCACGTAGAGGTGGGCGGTCGGGGCGGGATCGAACAGCTTGTCCCGCAGGCCCGGGACGACACCGACGACCTGCATCGGCTCGAGGTCCGGGTCCTTTCGCGCACCGCCGTCCTCGCGAGGGGCGAA
>DASRJX010000181.1:0-49584 GCA_035649235.1 Candidatus Cryosericum sp. | reverse complement strand
GGATCCGCGGTCGAGGCCGGATCCAATCCGGCATCTGCTTCAGGGGGGCGGGTCAGACCCGCCGTCGCCTCGCCGGCCCGGCCCAGCGGACCATGGCTCCTGGTCACCGCCCGCGCCACGAACAGCAGCGCGAAGACGATCGCAGCGCCACCCAGGAAGGAGGCAGCGACGGGCAGCAGCCGCGGGCCACGTCCCGAGGCCGCGCGTTCCATCGCGCGGCGCGCCTCCAGGGCGGCGGCCAGTTTCTCCAGACTCAGGGCTGGAGGGCGCGGCTGAGGCGGCGCAGCCGGCTGCGACAGATGACCGTTTCCAGAGTCGGGGAGCGGCGCGCCGACCTCGACGGCGACGGCGCCGGCGCGGCGCTTGGGCGTCTCGACGGGCCGGTGCAGGCCTCCCGATGCCGGGCGGCCCATCTCGGCCACACCGGCCGGCGGCTGCTCGCGGGCCGCGATCTCCATCAGGTAAGTGTCGATCAGGGCCTCGGCGTCCGCCCCGATGAAGGTGGCGTAGGCCCGGATGAACCCCTTGTTGAAGACACCCCCCGGCAGGACGTTGAACCGGTTCTGCTCGAGAGCCTCGAGGTGGCGCACGCTGATTTTGGTAGCGTCGGCGATCTCGCGCAGCGAGATCTCGCGCAACTCGCGCTCCCTCTTGAGCGATTCGCCGAAGCTACCCATAGTGTTCCGCCGCGGACCGCCTCCTGGGGGGGACGATAGCGCAAGGCTGAATGATAAGGAGGGGTCCGCGGTTTGTCAAACCTCGCTAAATCTTTTTGTGACAAATAGTTATGGACGAGCGGCGGCCGCAGTCGGGCGGCCCTGTTCTAGGCGCCTCTCGGCGGCCACGCGCACCAGCATCGGCGCCTTGTCGGAGGCGGCCAGGATGGCGAGTGTTGCCGGCGGGAGCGCGGCCACGAGGCGCAGGGCGGCGGCGTGCGGCGTGCGAGGATGGGATGCGAGCGCCAGGCGGAGCTCCTGGCGCCGCTCGAACCGCGTGCCGTCGGCCAGGACGGTCAGGAGCGCGGGCGGCGCGTCGGCCCGCTCCGCCATGAACAGGACCTCCTCGAAGCGCAGGGACGCATTCTCCAGCAGCGCCCTGACGACGAGCGGGCTGTTCTCCCCTCGCAGGCCGCGGATGACAGATGGGGTCGCGATACGCGCCAGGCTGACTCTCTCGCCGAGCGCCAGCTCCGGAAGCCGCAGCAGGAGGATCCTCTCCGCCGTCGTGCGCAGGGCGATCGGCAGCCGGCTCGCCAGCGCCACCCGGGCCAGGTCGCCCCAGCGCAGAGAGGAGATCAGGCTCATCGCCATCGGACGGGGCGTCTTCGGATGCTGAACCAGGGCCGCGCGGACTCTGTACACCTTCATCCAGACGGGACTCCTCCCGATGCGCTGCAGGAGGGCCGGCGTGACCAGGGGGTTGCGCAGGACGAGCAGAAGATCGTGCCCCTGCAGCGCAGGGTTCGCGAGCGCGCCGTCCAGACCGGCCGCCGACGCGGACCCGAGGGCCGCGACGAGTTGCTCGGGCGGCGCCAGACGGCCGTCGTCGTAATCGTCCACCATACGAGGGAATGTACGGGTCGGGCCTAGCATTGGCAACGGGTTCGTGAGCGTCTGGACAGCCGTCACGGCGGGAGATACTCTCTACGCCACGCTCGGGCGCGGATGTCCCGAGGGGAGCGGACGATGAGAAGTTACGTTCGGCTGACCGAGCCGATGGTGCGCGAGGGAGGCAGGCTGCGGCCCGCTTCCTGGGACGAGGCGCTCGATCGCGCGGCAGGTGGATTCCAGAAGGTGCGCGATCGGCAGGGGGCGCAGGCCTTCGGGCTGTTCTCCTGCTCCAAGGCGACCAACGAGGTCAACTACCTCGCGCAGCGGTTCGCCCGGTCGGTCATCGGCAGCAACAACATCGACAGCTGCAACCGCACCTGACACGCCCCCAGCGTCGTCGGTCTGACGACGGTCTTCGGGGCGGGCGGCGGGACCAGCTCGTACAGGGAGGCGGAGGAGTCCGACCTCATCATCCTCTGGGGCAGCAACGCCCGGGAGGCGCATCCGATCTATTTCCATCACGTGCTGCGCGGGGTCCGGCGCGGCGCCCGGCTCTACGTCGTCGATCCCCGGCGCACCGTGTCGGCGGAATGGGCCGATGTCTGGATCGGCCTCGACGTCGGATCGGACATCGCCCTCGCGAACGCCATGGGCCGGGAGATCATCCGGGAGGGGCTGCACAACCTCGCCTTCATCGAGAAGGCGACCACGGGCTTCGAGGCCTACGCGGCGGGCGTGGAGCCGTACACGCTCGAGGTGGCGGAGCGCGAGACCGGGGTGCCGGCCGCGGTGATCGGCGACGTGGCGCGCGCCTACGCCCGCGCCGATCGGGCGCAGCTGTGCTGGACGCTCGGCATCACGGAGCACCACAACGCGGTGGACAACGTCCTGGCGCTGATCAACCTCGCCCTTCTGACCGGTCACGTCGGGCGCTGGGGCTCCGGCATCAACCCGCTACGCGGGCAGAACAACGTGCAGGGCGGCGGCGACATGGGGGCCCTGCCGAACAAACTGCCGGGCGGACAGGACGTCGAGAACCCCGAGCACCGATCGAAGTTCGAGCGTGCCTGGGGGACGCCCGTTCCGCCGGCGCGCGGCTGGCACCTGTCCGAGATGTTCGAGGCGATGGAGCACGGGACGCTGAGCGCGATCTACGTCATCGGCGAGAACCCGGCGCAGTCGGAGGCCGATCAGGCCCGGGCGCTCGGCCTGTTGGAGCGCTTGGAGCACATCGTGGTCCAGGACATGTTCCTGACCCGGACGGCCGAGATGGCCCACGTCGTCCTCCCCGCGGCTGCTTCCTGGTGCGAGTCCGAGGGGACGGTCACCAGCAGCGAGAGGCGCGTGCAGCGGGTCCGCAAGGCCCTCGAGCCGCCTGGTGCTTCGCGCACCGACATCGAGATCCTCTGCGACCTGGCGCGCCGCTTCGGCCACGACTGGGGCTCGCCGACCGCGGAACAGGTCTGGGACGAGCTGCGCTCCCTCTCGCCGTGGCACGGCGGCATGAGCTACGCGCGCCTGGAGGAGCACGGGGGGCTCCAGTGGCCCTGCCCGCACGAGACGCATCCCGGCAGCCCGTTCCTGCACGGCCGGCTGTGGAAGGACCCGATCGAGGGGCCGAGGGCGCCGTTCCATGCCGTCGAGCATGACCCGCCCGTGGACCGACTCTCGGACGAGTTTCCCATACGGCTGACGACGGGCCGGCGCCTCGATTCGTACAACACCGGCGTGCAGACCGCCGGCTATGCCTCGCCGCTCAGGCGCAAGGAGACGCTCGACATCGCGCCGGAGGACGGGGCGCGCTTCTCCGTAGCCGATGGCGAGATGGTCCGGGTCGTGTCGCGGCGCGGCTCCGTCCTGGCTCCCGCCCGCTACGACACGACGCTCCGGCCCGGGCTCGCCTTCATGACCCTCCATTTCCAGGACGAGGTGGCCACCAACCTGCTGACCATCGACGCCACCGACCCGAAGTCGGGCACGGCCGAATTCAAGGCGACCGCCATCCGGATCGAGACGGTCCCCGAGGGGGATCGGAAGGCATCACGCGACGCCGGCCAGGTTCCGGTCGGAGCGGGCGCGCGGCCCTCCGGACGGGGTCGCTGAGTGGACCTGCATCTCATTCCCGGGGCCGTGCCCACCGACGAGGAGCGCGCGGCCGTCGATGCGGCGCTCGGGCCGCCCGCCTCGGGATGGGAGGGGGGCGCAAGGCGTCCCGAGAGCGAGGGGCATGTCTCCATCGGAGGGCACGAGGCGAGGAGCCGCCGCCACCTGCTCCTGCCCGCGCTGCGGGCCGTCCAGGGCAGGATCGGCTGGATCGCTCCAGGGGCTCTCAACTACATCTGCCAGCGGCTGACCGTGCCTCCGGCGGAGGCGTACGGCGTGGCGACCTTCTACGCGCTGCTCTCGGTCGAGCCAAGGCCGAGCCTGGTGGCGCACGTGTGCGACGATCTCGCTTGCCGCCTGCGCGGCGCCGAAGCGACGGCCGCCGAAATCACGCGGCGCATCGGCCCGCCCGGAACGCCGACGCAGGATGGTCGCGCGACATGGCAAAGGAGCCCCTGCCTGGGGCTGTGCGAGCGCGCCCCCGCCGTGCTCTTCCAGGTGGCTGGCCGAGAGGCGCGCGATGTCGCCGTCGCCCCCGCCGGATCGTCCGTGGTGCTGGCGGGGATGGACGGGCGGTTGCCGGAGTCCCCGCCGGCCGCCGGGAGGAGCGGGTCTAGAGCGGCGCCGCAGACGCTCGAACGCGGAGCGCCGGGCCTCCGGCTCCTGAGCCGTGTCGGGCAGGTCGATCCGGAGAGCCTCGATGAGTACCGCGCCCACGGCGGTTACGCCGCCCTGCGGCGCGCCTTCGCCATCGGTCCCGAAGGCGTCCTGCGCGAGGTGAGCGATTCGAAGCTCCTGGGCCGGGGCGGCGCCGCCTTCCCGATCGGCCGCAAGTGGGAGGCGGTGGCGCGCGCTCCGGAGCGCCCGCACTATCTCGTGTGCAACGCCGACGAGTCGGAGCCGGGAACGTTCAAGGACCGGGTGCTCATGGAGGAGGACCCCTTCGCCGTGATCGAGGCGATGACGATCGGCGGTTACGCGACGGGATGCGAGCGGGGCTACCTCTACGTCCGGGGCGAGTACCCGCTCGCGGCAGAGCGTCTCGCCGGGGCGATCGAGCAGGCGCGGCGGCGGGGGTTCCTGGGCGCCTCGATCATGGGGGAGCCGTTCCGCTTCGACATCGAA
Organism: Candidatus Cryosericum sp.; assembly: GCA_035649235.1. Taxonomy (GTDB): domain Bacteria; phylum Acidobacteriota; class Polarisedimenticolia; order Gp22-AA2; family Gp22-AA2; genus DASRJX01. The sequence continues at coordinate 44,806 of DASRJX010000181.1, read as the reverse complement.
TTGCGCCAGGGGGCCGGGGCCTACATCTGCGGGGAAGAGACCGCCCTGTTCAACTCCATCGAGGGTTTCCGGGGCGAGCCGCGGAACAAGCCTCCCTTCCCGGTGCAGTCGGGGCTGTTCGGCAAGCCGACCGCCATCAACAACGTCGAGACGCTCGCCAACGTTCCCGCCATCGTCCTCGAGGGCGGCGCCGCCTTCGTCGCGATCGGAACGCCGCAGTCGACGGGCACGAAGCTCTACTGCCTGTCTGGCAGCGTCGAGCGGCCGGGCCTCTACGAGGCGCCATTCGGCATCACCCTGCGGGAGGTCATCGCCCTGGCGGGCGGCGTGCGCGGCGGGAAGCGGCTCCAGGCCGTGCTCCTGGGAGGCGCGGCGGGGGCGTTCGTGACCGGGTCCGAGCTCGACGTGGCGCTCACCTTCGAGGGGACCCGAGCCATCGGCGCCTCGCTCGGGTCGGGCGTCGTCATGGTGTTCGACGACGGCGTCGACCTGCAGGATGTCGTGCGGCGCATCGCCGCCTTCTTCCGCGACGAGTCGTGCGGCCAATGCGTGCCCTGCCGCGTCGGCACGCAGCGCCAGGAGGAGGCCCTGGTGCGGCTCGCGGCCGGCCGCACCCTCGGGTCACCGCGCGACGAGGTTGCCTTGATCGGGGACATCGGCCAGGCGATGCGGGACGCGTCGATCTGCGGTCTCGGCCAGACGGCGTCCAGTGCCGTGCAGTCGGCTCTGGTGAAGCTGGGGCTCTTCGGGACGGCGCCGCCGGCTGAGCCCGGAGCGGGACGATGAGCGGCACCCCGCGCGACCGGGACGGACGGCGTCCGGTCGCCATCACGCTCGACGGCAAGGAGGTGACGGTCCCGGAAGGGACGACGATCCTCGAGGCCTGCCGCCGGGAGGGTATCGACACGCCGACGCTGTGCTTCCTCGAGAACCTCACGCCGGTGAACGTCTGCCGCGTCTGTGTCGTCGAGGTGGAAGGGTCGCGCGTCCTGGTCCCCGCCTGCTCGCGCAAGGTGGAGCCCAAGATGGCGGTCAGGACCGACAGCGAGAGGGTGCGGCTGAGCCGCCGCCTGGTCCTGGAGTTCCTGGCGTCTTCGGTCGACCTGACCTGCGCCGCGCCCGAGGTCCGGGGTTACCTGGAGCGCTACGGAGCCGATCCCGCACGCTTCGGAAGCCCGGGTCCGGCCGCGGCGGCGGGGGAGCGGGACGCCGCGCGGACGGGACACCATCACCCTCCCGAGCCCGGGATCGCGGCGCGCGTGGCCCAGCCCGTCAAGGTCGACAACGACCTCTACGTGCGCGACTATTCCAAGTGCATCCTCTGCTACAAGTGCGTCGAGGCGTGCGGCACCGACGCCCAGAACACCTTCGCCATCGCCGTCGCCGGGCGCGGTTTCGACGCCCGCATCTCGACCGAGATGGCCGCGCCGCTCCCTGACACCGCCTGCGTCTATTGCGGCAACTGCATCGGTGTCTGCCCCACCGGCGCCCTGATGTTCAAGAGCGAGCACGATCTGAGGGCCGCCGGGCGCTGGGACGAGTCCCGCCAGACCGTCGCCGAGACGATCTGTCCCTACTGCGGCGTCGGCTGCACCCTGCGCCTCCGGGTGCAGGACAACCGCATCGTGCAGGTGACTTCGCCGCTCGACCACGAAGTCACGAGCGGCCACCTCTGCATCAAGGGGCGCTTCGGCTGGCAGTCGGTGCAGAACCGGCAGGACCCGTCAGAGAGCCGGGGCTGACGAGCCTCGGACCGCCTGCCGCGGCCCGACGCCCTTCAGGGAACGAACCGCCTGAGGTGTTCGATCCAGAACGGCCAGTCGTGGCCGGAGACTCCGGGCCAGATCTCGGAATGCACCGGGACGCCCTTGCCGCGCAGGAGGTCGGCGAACCGGCGCGTCTCCGGGACCAGCTGATCCTGCTCGCCGGTTGCCAGGACCATGCCGACCCGGCTCACCCTGTCGATCCATTCGGACGGGTAGTTCGTCACGTAGGCGGAGGGGCAATGGAAGTAGCACAGGTCGTCCCAGTACCCGTCCAGGAAGCGATGGATGTCGAACAGGCCCGAGAAGGCGACGACGCGCGACGCGAGGGCGGGATGCCGCAGCGCCAGGTTGACCGCGTGATAGCCGCCGAATGAAGCGCCGTAGACCACGAGGTCAGGGCGCTCGGCCTTCCGCTGGATGAAGGGGATCGCTTCCTCCGCGAGGTAGCGATCGTAGGCGTCCTGGCGGCGGACGCGATCGGCGGGGCGGGCCGTGCGGTTGTACAGGGCCTCCTCGTCAACAGCGTCGACGCAGCAGACCTGGATGTCGCCGCGATCGATCTTGTCGCCCAGGCCGCCGATGAGGCCGAAATCCTCGTTCTGGTTCGCGTGCCCCTGCGAGGTGGGGAAGGCGAGGATCGGCCGCCCCCAGTGCCCGTACCAGAGGAGGCTCATCGGGCGACCGAGAGCCGGGGAGTGCCATTCGTGCCGCTCCTTGTGCATCGATCCTCCTGTGCCGCCCGCCCGGACGGCGGGTGCGCAGGCCCTAGGATATGCGAGGAGGAGCCGGGGACGGACGGCACCTCGATGGTAGACTGACCTTTCGATGAGTCCCGACCTCCCGACGCTCGAGGCGATGCGGGCCACGCGCGCCCGCATCGGCGACTACGTTCTGACGACCCCCGTGCGGCCGTGGTCAGGCGACGACCTGGAGGGCGCGCTGGGCGCCACGACGCGGGTCGTCCTGAAGGAGGAGCTGTTCCAGAGGACCGGGTCGTTCAAGCCGCGTGGAGCGCTCGCGGTCATGCTGGACCTGCCGCCCGACGTCCTGCGGCGCGGCGTCACGGCGGTGAGCGCCGGGAACCACGCCATGGCGGTCGCCTACGCGGCTCGCGTGCTGAAGACCACAGCCAAGGTGGTGATGCCGAGGTCGGCGAACCCCTTCCGGGTGCGCGGCTGCCGCGACCTCGGCGCCGAGGTGGAGCTGGTGGACGACGTGCACCGCGCGTTCGAGCGGGTCAAGGAGATCGAGACGACCGAAGGCCGCAGCTTCGTCCATCCCTTCGAGGGGCCGAAGACCGCTCTCGGCACGGCGACGCTGGGACTGGAGATCTGCGATCAGGTCCCCGACCTGGACGCCGTCATCGTCCCCATCGGCGGCGGAGGCCTGTGCGCCGGCGTGGCGGCGGCTGTCAAGCTGGCGCGGCCGAAAGCAACGGTCGTCGGCGTCGAGCCGACCGGGGCCGACACCATGCACCGATCCTTCGCGGCCGGATCGCCGCAGTCCATCCCCCAGGTGACGACCATCGCCGACAGCCTCGGGGCCCCGCACGCGGCGCCCTATTCCTTCGATCTCTGCCGCCGCTTCGTGGACGAGCTGGTACTTGTCGACGACGACGCGCTGCGCTCCGCAATGCTGCTGCTGTTCCGATCGGCCAAGCTCGCCGTGGAGCCGGCGGGGGCCGCCGCCACCGCTGCCCTGCTGGGCCCGCTCAAGTCCAAGCTGCGCGGCCGCACCGTCGTCCCGATCGTCTGCGGCGCCAACATCGACGCCGCGACATTCTCCGCGCACCTGGCGGCGGCCGGCGCCCGGGAGCCCGCGCCGGCCTGAGCAGTTCGGGCGCCGGCCGCCGCGTGCGGCGCCATTTGATATAGTAGGGCCTCGCCACGACCGGTCCCACCGCCCCACGACGAGGGTTTTCGGATGCCCCGGACGATCGGGATTCTCTATGGCATGGAGCGCAATTTCCCGCCGGCGCTCGGAGCGGAGATCAACCGCCGGGGCGAGGGGCGGGTCACCGCGGAGGCCGTGCGGCTCGGAGTCGTCCGCCAGGACCGGATCCCGCGCTACGACGTGATCCTCGACCGGATCAGCCACGAGGTGCCTTTCTTCCGCACCTGGATCAAGGCGGCCGCGGCCGAGGGAGCGCAGGTCGTCAACAACCCCTTCTGGTGGAGCGCCGACGACAAGTTCCTCAACAACGTCCTGGCCCAGGCCGCGGGCGTAGCGGTGCCCAGGACCGTGCTCCTGCCGCACAAGTCCCACCCACCGAACACCTCGGCCGACACCTTCACCAACCTGGCCTTCCCGGTCGAGTGGGAGGAGGTGTTCGCCTATCTCGGCTTCCCCATCTTCATGAAGCCGGCCTACGGCGGCGGGTGGCGGGACGTCTACCGGGTGACGAATCCGAACGAGTTCTTCCTTGCGTACGACCGGACCGGCAGCCTGACCATGATGGCGCAGGAGGCGATCGAGTTCACCGCGTACTACCGCTGCTACGTGCTGGGCCGAGAGCGCGTGCGGGTCATGCCCTACGATCCGAAGGCGCCCTTCGAGCGGCGCTACGTGCGCGGCGGGGCGCCGACCGCGGCGCCCCTCCTGGCCCGCGTCGAGCGGGACGCCCTGACGCTCTGCCGCGAGCTGGGCTACGACTTCAACACCGTGGAGTTCGCCGTGCGGGACGGCGTCCCCTACGCCATCGACTTCATGAACCCCGCACCCGACTGCGACAGCTTCTCGGTCGGCCCCGAGAACTTCGACTGGGTGCTGCGGCACGCCGCCGAGATGCTGATCGACCGGGCGCTACACCCGCGTCCACTCGAGACGGCCGGGGAGTGGCCCCGGAGGCTCGGCGCCTCGCGCACCTCCTCCGGCGGGCGGGGCTGACGCATGGCGGCGCGTCCGAGCTTCACCATCGGCATCGAGGAGGAGTTCCAGGTCATCGACCCCGTCACCCGGGAGCTGCGCTCGCACCTGGCGGAGATCTTCGAGCAGGGGAAGGCGATCCTGAAGGACCGGCTGAAGCCGGAGCTGCACCAGCCCGTGGTCGAGATCGGCACCGAGATCTGCCCCGACATCCGGGCGGCCCGGAGGGACGTGACCTCGACCCGATCGTACCTGGCGCGGCTGGCGCGCGACAACGGGCTGCGCATCGCCGCCGCGGGCACGCACCCCTTCTCGCACTGGGCGACGGTCGAGATCACGGGCGGCAATCCTCGCTACGAGCGGCTCGTGGAGGAGCTGCAGATGGTGGCGCGGGCCAACCTCATCTTCGGACTGCACGTCCACATCGGCGTCGAGGATCGCGAGAGCCAGATCCGGATCATGAACCAGGCGCGGTACTTCCTGCCGCACGTCCTGGCGCTGACCGTCAACTCCCCCTTCTGGCTGGGGCGCGAGACCGGCTGGATGTCGTACCGTTGCAAGGTCTTCGACAAATTCCCGCGCACCAACATCCCGGACACCTTCACCTCCTGGGGGGACTTCCAGGAGTTCGTCAACCTGCTTGTCAAGACGCGCTGCATCATCGACGGGCGGCAGATCTGGTGGGACGTCCGGCCGCACGTCCTCTATCCGACGCTGGAATACCGCATCTGCGACATCCCGATGCGTCTCGACGAGACCATCGCCATCGCGGCACTGTTCCAGGCGATCACCGCCAAGCTCTGGAAGCTCGGCAGCGGCAACCTCACCTTCCGCCCGTATCGCCGTTCTCTGATCATGGAGAACAAGTGGCGGGCCGCGCGCTGGGGGCTCGGGGGCCGGCTGATCGACTTCGGCAAGGAGGAGGAAGTGGAGGTGAAGAGCCTGGTCGGAGAGCTCCTGGAATTCGTGGACGACGAGGTCGACGAGCTGGGCTCTCGCCACGAAGTGGACTACGTGAACCGCATCCTCGAGCGCGGCACGGGGGCCGAACGGCAGCTGCGGGTCTACCGGGAGACGAAGGACCTGAAGGCGGTGATGGACTTCGTAGTGGAGGAGACGGAGCACGGCCTCGACCTGGCGCCGGCCGCCGGGGTCGCGCGGCGTCCCCAGGAAGCCCGCCCGTGACCGGACCGGAGGGTGGGGCGATCGGACCGGGCGCAACGCGCGATCTCAGCCGGGTGGCCTACGATCCCGAGTTCCGGCCGGGCGCCAGGACCGCCGTCGTCACCTGCCTGGGAGTCCGGCCGGGGGAGAGCGCCGTCCTGATCACCGACAAGGAGGGCCTGCCGATCGGCGCGGCCCTCAACGAGGCGCTCGTCGCGGCGGGAGCGCAGGTGGCCGCCTTCGTCCTGGAGGATCTGGCGCCGCGGCCCCTGACGGAGTTCCCCGGGGCGATCGCCTCGGCCATGCGCCGGGCCACGGTGAGCTGCTTCGCGGCCTCGGCGCAGCCCGGCGAGCTCAAGGCCCGCATCGCCATGACGGCGATTGTCAACCAGCATCGCCTGCGCCACGCGCACATGGTCAACATCACCCCACGCATCATGCTGGAAGGGATGCGGGCCGACTTCTCCAGGGTCGACGCCCTGTCGCGCTGGGTCCTCGAGAGGGCGCGGCAGGCGCGCTCGCTGACCGCCTCGACGCCGGCGGGGACGCGCCTCCGGGCCACCTTCGCGCCGCACCTCCGCTGGCTCAAGACGTCCGGGATCATCACGGCGGAGAAGTGGTCGAACCTGCCGGGCGGTGAGGTCTTCACCGCCCCGGAGCGGGTCGACGGCGTCTTCGTGGTCGACGGCGTGCTGGGTGACTGGCTGGCGCCGAAGTACGGGGACCTGAGCGACCACCCCCTGACGGTCGAGATCGAGGATTCGCGTCTCAAGTCGGCGCGCTGCCGGCGAGAGGAGATCGCGCGCGACTTCCTCTCCTACACGGCCGCCGATCCGAACGGCGGCCGGGTCGGCGAGCTGGCGCTCGGCACCAATCTCGCCGTACGCGACGTGATCGGCCAGATCCTGCAGGACGAGAAGATCCCCGGGCTGCACCTCGCGTTCGGCCATCCCTACAGCGAGCACACCGGGGCCGACTGGAGCGCCACGACCCACATCGACATCGTCGGCCGCCGCTTCGACGTCGCGTTCGACGGCGTGCCGATCATGAAGGACAGCCGCTTCCTGGTCGACGACGACTCGCTGCTCGGCTGAAGCCGTGGACGCGCCCCTCAGGTCGCTGTTCAACGCGCATTGGAACGAGGCGCTCTACGAGCGCATGTGCGCCCTCATGGACGAGCGCCTGCAGACCCGGCGCTTCGAGTTCCGCCTCGCCGAGACTCCGCTGTTCCTGCCGGACGATCTGCGCGAGCGCTGCGTGCGTGTCGCCGGCGAGATCCTCGCGCTCATCCGGCGCCAGGAAGTCATCGACGCCTGCCAGGCCGCCGTGCCGGAGCGCTGGCGCGCGCCCGGCGCCGATCGACTGCCGCATTTCCTGGCCATCGACCTCGGGATCGTGCGCGGCGAGGGAGGCGACCTGGAGCCGCGGCTCATCGAGCTGCAGGGCTTTTCGTCCCTGTACGGCATGCAACTCGTCCAGGGCGGCATCTGGGGCGAGGTGGCGGCCTCGATCCCCGGGATGCCGCAGCGGCTCACGCCGATGTTCTCGGGCCTGGAGCCGGAGGACTACATCAATCTTCTGAGGCGGACGGTGATCGCCGACGCCGATCCCGTCGAGGTGATCCTGCTCGACCTGGACCCCGAGACCCAGAAGACGGTCCCCGACTTCCGGGCCACGGCCCGCCTCCTGGGGGTCCGCGCGGTCTGCGTGACGGAGTTGCGGCGCGAAGGCCGGAGCCTGTTCGCCCCCGCGCCGGGCGGGGGGACGGCGCCCGTGCGGCGCATCCTGCACCGCGTGGTGTTCGACGAGCTCGAACGGCGGAAGGTGCCGATGTGCTTCGACTACCGCGACGACCTCGACGTCGTCTGGGTGTCGCACCCCAACTGGTACTGGGTCTGGTCGAAGTACACCCTGCCGCTCATCGAGCACCCGTCGGCTCCGCGGACATGGAGGCTGGATCGCGTCGATCGGATGCCCGGCGACCTGTCGCGTTACATCTTGAAGCCCATATTCTCGTTCGCCGGACGCGGCGTGGTCGTGGATCTCGATCGCGCGAGTCTCGACTCCATCCCTGCCGCCGAGCGCTCCTCGTACTTGCTGCAGGAAAGGGTGGAGTACGCCCCGGCCCTCGTGGCGCCCGACGGCTCGGGGGTCAAGGCCGAGATCCGTTTGATGTACCTGCGCCCCGAAGGAGGGGACGACCTCGTCCTGGCGATCAACCTGGCGCGCCTGTCGCGCGGCAAGATGCACGGGGTCGACCACAACAAGGGGCTCCGCTGGGTCGGCTCGTCAATCGCGATCTGGCCGGCGGGGCAGGAACGCGCCCTCGTGGGGTCCCGGGCGGCCTGAGGCCTGGAGCGCCCTTCCGGAAGGTTCTCCCGGAACGCCGACGTGTTCTCCACGAAGGGAATGGGGCGCCCCGATCGCTTGCCGGGCGGTCACTCCGATGTATCATGGGCGCTTCCGAAAGCAGAGGACGGCCTCTTGGGACTTCTCGATCGCATCCGCCCGCAGGGCGGCCTGGCCCATCCCGACCCGGATCAGCGGCTCGGCGCCGTGGGTCAGGTGCCGGAATCGGACCTGGCCCTGCTCGCTCCCGTGGTCCGGGGCGATGCCGACGCCCGGGTGAGGCGGGCCGCAGTCCGGCGGCTGCGCGATCCGGCCCTTCTCGCCGAGGTGGCGTCCGCGGATGCCGATGACTCGGTGCGCGAGTGCGCGGCCGACGCGCTGCTCGGCATGGCTCTCGAGACCCGCGAGGAGGCGACGGGTCTCGCCGCCCTCGCGGGGCTCTTCGAGGGGCGGCGGCTGACCACCGTGGCGCGGGCCGCGGCGCTCGAGTCGATCAGCCGGGCGGCCCTGCTGCGCCTGTCCGACGGGCGCGCCCTCGGCAGCGTGGCCCGCCATGGCGAGCATCCGGTCGTCCGCCTCGAGGCCCTGGAACGCATCTCCGAGGCCGGCGAGCTGGCGCTCGTGGCGCGCAAGAGCCCGCACAAGGAGATCGCCCTCCCGGCGCTCGAGCGCGTCTCCGATCCGGGCGCCTTGGAGGAGATCGCGTCGCGGGCCCGCTGCCGCGCCGCCGCGCGGAGGGCCCGGGCGCGCCTGCGCGGCCAGGACGAGGAGGAGTCCGCCGAGGCGGCCCGCCCGGCGACGGACCGCGCGGCCCAGGAGCGGCTGTGCGAGGAGGCGGAGGCGCTGACGCGCTCCCCCGACTGGGACGATCTGGCAGCCCGGATCGCGCGGCTTCAGGAGATCTGGATCGAGGACGTTCCCGAGGTGGACGAGGACCTTGACGATCGGTTCCAGGAGGCGTGCCGGGACGCCCGCCGCCGTCTCGCGGCGTGGCAGGCGGAGCGGGCGGCGAGCGAGCGCCGTGAGCAGGCTCTCCGGCTGGCCCTCGCCCCGCGCCAGGAGCTGTGCGAGCACGTCGAGGCGGCCCCCGCCGCGACCGCGCCACAGGCCGCGCAGGAGGCGCGCTCCGCGTGGGAGTTGCTGCCTCCGTCCGACGCGCCGGAGGTGGCCGAGGCCGAGGCGCGGTTCGAGACCTCCTGCCGCGAGGCGACTCTGCGTCACGAGCGATCGCTGCAGGAGGCCGAGGCGGAGCAGGCCCGATCCCGCGCAGTGCAGGCGGCGCAGGACGAGGAGCGCACCAAGAAGGCGAACGCCCTCCGCCTGGAGCGGCTGTGCGCGCAGGCCGAGAAGCTTCTGCCGTCCTCGAGTCCGCCTCTCGCGAAGCTCGAGCGCGCCCTGCGCGAGGTGCGGGGGATCCTCCTCGCGCTGCCGCCGCTCCCGTCCCAGAAGGACCACGATCGCCTGACGCAGCGGCTGAAGGCCCTGCAGACGGAGCTGGTGCCGCGCGTCCAGGCCCTGCGCGACACCGACCGCTTCCAGCGCTGGGCCAACGCCGCCGTCCAGGAGGAGCTGTGCGCGCGCATGGAGGATCTGGCGCGCCTCTCGGAGGAGCCGGGGGCCGAGGCGGCGGCTGCCTCGCGGGGCCTGCGCGAGCTGATGGAGCTGTGGAAGGCAGCGGGCCCGGCGCCCCCGGAGCGCTCGCTGTCCCTGTGGAACCGCTTCAAGGCGGCGCGCGATCGCGTGCGGGAGCGCAGCGACGCCTTCCACGCGCAGCAGGTGGAAGAGCAGGGCCGGAACCTCCTCCTCAAGGAGGCGCTGTGCGAGAAGGCGGAAGCCCTCTCGGGCTCGAGCGACTGGCTGAAGACGTCGGAGGCGATCCAGGCGCTCCAGGCCGAGTGGAAGACGATCGGGCCGGTGTCGCGCGGGCAGGAGAAGGCGGTCTGGGAGCGCTTCCGGAAGGCGTGCGACCAGTTCTTCGCGCGGCGTCAGGAGGACCTCGTCCGCCGCAAGGAGGAGTGGTCAAGGAACCTCGCCGCCAAGGTGCTGCTCTGCGAGCGCGTCGAGGCCCTCGCCGGGTCGAGGGACTGGAAGGGCACGGCCGCCGAGATCAAGAAGCTACAGGCCGAGTGGAAGGGGATCGGGCCCGTGAAGCGCAGCCAGTCGGACGCGATCTGGAACCGCTTCCGGGGCGCCTGCGACAAGTTTTTCGAGCACTACAAGAACCGGGACGTCATCGAGATCCAGGAGCGAATCGCCGAGCGCGAGGCGCTCTGCCTCGAGATCGAGGCGCTCGCCCCCGCCGTTCCCGCTGCGCCGGCAGACGGGGCACCCGCCGCTCCGGCGGAGGGGGGGACGGCCGCCGATCCACCGGCGGCTGGCGCGCCCGCGGGAGCGACCGGAGATGGCACGGCGCCCGAGGGCCTGGTCGGCCGTCTGCGCGAGGCGCTCGAACGCTGGCAGCGCATGCGCGGCCTGTCGCACGAGGCGGCGGCGCCGCTGCGCGCACGGTTCTTCGGCGCTTTCGATCGCGTGGTGCAGGCCTACCCCCATGCCGTCCAGGGGACGAGCCTCGATCCCGAGGCGAACCGCCGCCGCATGGAGGACCTGTGCGCGCGGATCGAGAAGCTGTCGGCGGGCCGGGAACTGGCGCCTGTGGACGGTGACCTGTCGCCGGGGGCGCGCCTCGCCTCGATGTGGCGCGAGGCGCTCGCCACGAACACGATGGGAGGCCGGGTCGCGGAGGAGGCCCGGCTCAGGGTGGCGGCCGAAGAGGTCAAAAAGGCGCAGGCCGCCTGGCAGCGTCTCGGCTACGTCCCGGAGGCGGCGCGGCGGGCGCTCGCGGACCGCTTCGAGCGCGCCTGCCGCCCCATCCTCCAGCACGCGCCGGCGACGCCCAGGCAGGAGTCCGGAGGCCGCGGCGCGAGAGATCGATCCGGCTCCTCGCCGAGGGGCCGAGCCTAGGCGCTGTCCTCCGGCGCGAACTGGAAGCCAGCGGACTGCAGGACGTCGATGGCCGTCCGGTAGCGGCCGAACTGCGGCATGAGATAGGCCCCCACGACGTCGTCCTTGACCTCTTCGAGCATCTCGCGCGCGATCAGCGTCCCCTGAAGCCGCTGGGCCTCGGGCGTGGGCGCTGCCGCCATCCGGTTGCGGATCTCCATCGGAATCTGCATGCCCGGCACCTCGTTGTGCAGGAACTCCGCGTTCCGGCTGCTGGCCAGTGGGCAGAGCCCGACCAGCGTCGGGAGGGCCAGGGAGCGCGTGTCCCGGAGGAAGCGGCGCAGGATTCCGGAGTCGTAGACCGGCTGGGTCATCACGAACTCGGCGCCCGCGCGCTTCTTCTCTTCCAGCCGCCGCAGCTCCTGATCGTAGTTGTGGGCCGCCGGCTCGGCGCCGCACGCGAGCAGGAAGCCGGTGCGGTCCGACATGACCCGCCCCGCGGGATCGACGCCGTGGTTCAGCGAATCGATCATCCGGAGGAGCCCTATCGAGTCGAGATCGAAGACCGCCGTGGCGGCGGGATAGTCCCCCATCTTGGGTGGGTCGCCGGTGATGACGACCAGGTTGCGCAGGCCGAGCACCCAGGCCCCGAGGAGGTCGGAGTGGAGCCCCAGCAGGTTGCGGTCCCGGCAGCAGACGTGCAGGATGACGTCGAGGCCGACCTCCTGCCGCACCTTGAGCGCCAGGGCGAGGTTGCTCATGCGGGCGACCGCGCGCGGACCGTCGGCGATGTTGATGACGTCGCAGCCGGCCCGGCGCAGCATGGCGGCGGCCTGGATCGCCCGCTCCGGGTTCACGCCGGGCTCCGGATTCACCTCGACGCTGACGACGAACGACTCCGGGCCCGAGGCGGGTCTTCGAGGCCCCTCCCGATCGATCCTCTCCCGGAAAACGCGCAGCAGCTTGGCGCCGAGAGGGGACTTGGCCTCCATCGGAACGGACGGCAGGCGCCTCACCTCGGCGGCCGACCGGACCGTCCCTGCCCGCTGCGAGGGCGGCGCACCGTGGCGCATCATCCGGGCGGCGTCGACGACCGGACGGATGTGCTCCGGCCCGGTGCCGCAGCAGCCGCCGACGATCGCAACACCGCTCTGGAACAGCCGCCGGGCGTAGACCCCGAAGTACTCGGGCGTGGTCATGTAGATGGTGCGCTCGTCGAGCCGGCGCGGCCGGCCGGCGTTCGGCTGGATGCTCACCGGAGCGCCGCAGGCCAGCATCTGGCGCGCCACCTCGAACAGGAAGGCCGGACCCTCCGCGCAGTTGGCGCCAACCACGGTAGCACCCCAGTCCAGGAGCCTCCGGGCGGCTTCGAGGGGCGGCGCGCCGTCGATCTCGCGCCGGTCCTCGCTGAACGCCAGCTGCGCCACCACGGGCCCCGGGAAAAGCGATCGGGCGGCCTGCAGGGCCTGCCCGATCTCCTCCAGGCTGTAGAACGTCTCGAGGACCAGCAGATCGACTCCCTCGGCCAGGAGGGCTTCGATCTGCTCCGTGAACATCGGGCGCAACGCCGCGCGGCGCTCCTCGGAGAGCGTTCCGACCATCAATCCGGTCGGACCGATCGACCCCGCCACGTAGGCCTCCGTCCCGGCCGCCTGACGGGCGATGCGGACGCCCGCCTGGTTGATGGCCGCGAGGCGATCCTGCGCTCCGTAGCGGCTCAGGCACTCCCGGTTCGCGCCGAACGTGTTGGTCTCGAGAATCTGCGCGCCCGCCTTCAGGTAGTCGCGGTGGATGTCGGCGACGAGGTCCGGACGGGCCAGGTTCGCCTCGTCGAAGGAGCGCGTGATGAAGTAGCCGCGCTCGTAGAGCTGCGTGCCCATCGCCCCGTCGAAGACGAGCGGGCCCTTTTTGAGAGCCTCCGCGAAGGGCGTGTCCGGAAGCGGCATGTGGGTCGAGTGTCGCGCGGTCCGCGATAGGGGCGAACCTGGAGCCGACGGCCGGGGTTGAACCGGCGACCTACTGATTACGAATCAGTTGCTCTACCACTGAGCTACGTCGGCCCAGGACGAGTGCCGTAGTCTATGCGGGAGGGAGGGAGGATGCAAGGCGCCGGTTCGGTGACGCGGAGCGGCACCCGGCGCGCGAAAGATCGTCAAGCCGCCGATGAGAACAGATCCGAAATCGCCCGGCATGCGCCCCGAAGTCTTCGTGGATTGAGCCAGTTGGAGCCCCCTCCTGGCCCCGGACCGCGCTGGCACCCTGTTTGCCTCTCATGGGACCTGGGGGAGGTCCTTATGGCTGCCAGGTCGAGGTCGAGGGTCGGCTACCAGGCGTGGGAGCGGGGCTTCACGCTCGTCGAGCTTCTGATCGTCGTCGCGATCATCGGCATCATCGCGGCGATCGCGGTGCCGAACCTCCTCAACGCCGTCGACAAGGGCAAGCAGAAGCGCACCATGGCGGACATGCGCACGATCGCCACCGCCGTCGAGGCATACAGCATCGATCATGCGAGGTATCCGGTCGGCGTGAGCAGCTGGCCGGCGCTGAAGGCGATCATCAACCCGCACTTCGTGAAAAGCCCTCCGGACACGGACGCCTGGTCCAACGGCTGGGACGTCGGGGCGAGCGCCGGCTACGATTACACCGTGGCGAGCGTCGGCAAGGACGGCGCCGTCGGACCGAGGTCCGGAGGGGCCACGACGCAGTTCGACTGCGACATCCTGTTCGTGAACGGCCAGTTCTTCCAGTGGCCTCAGGGTCCCCAGAGCTGAGCGCGTAGAATCGCGGAGTGCCGCTGTACTCGCTCACCGCCCCGGCCCGTCGGCAGGTCAGCATCCTCGGCTCCCGTTTCATCGGCTGCGCGGCCCCGATCGCGGGCGAATTGCAGGCCCGCGACCTGCGCGAGGCGCTGCGGCGCGAGTTTCCCGATGCCACGCACCACTGTTGGGCCCTGCGGTGCCGGGTGCTTGCGGGCGAGCGCGAGCTGCACGACGACGCGGGCGAGCCGGCCGGGACGGCGGGCCTGCCGATCCTGCAGGCGCTCCGCCGCGCCGACGTCACCAACGCGCTGGTCGTCGTGGTGCGCTATTTCGGAGGCACACGGCTCGGGAAGGGCGGGCTGGCGAGGGCCTACCGCGAGACAGCGCGCCAGGCGCTCGCCGCCGCGGGCAGGACGGAGATCGTCGTGATGGCGCGCCTGCGGCTCTCCGGTCCTCTCGTCAGGGACGGGGAAGTGCGGCGCCTCGTGGCCCGGCACGAGGGCCGCGTGGTGGACGCGTCGTACGGCGAGGCGCAGGACGCCACCTTCATCGTCGAGGTTCCCGAGGCTGCGGCCGACCTCCTGCGCGCGCACCTGGGTGTCGTGTGCCGCGGCTCGTGGAAGGCCTCCGACGCCGGTTGAACCGGCCGGTCACCCCTGCTATCATCCGCCCCGCGCGCCGGTACCTCGCGTCCCACGCGGTCCGGCGGCAGGCTATGTCCGCCACCAAAGACCCCGTCGCTCTCCTTCCGCTCGACGCCCGGGTCTCGGGCCTGACGATCCTCGACCACGGCATCACTCTCGTCGGCGACATCGTCTCGGAGGAGAACATCCGCGTTCGCGGCCGGGTCGAGGGGAACGTCGCCACCTCGGGCTCGGTCGTGATCGAGCCGCGCGGATCGGTGACAGGTGAGATCACGGCGGAGAACCTGATCCTGGAGGGATCTCTCGAAGGGCGCGTGACCGTGGCGCGGAAGTTCGAGCTGCGGCCGGGAGGCCGCATGCGCGGCGACATCCGGGCCGCCGTGGTGGCGATTGCCGAGGAGGCCTTCCTGCAAGGGAAGGTCCTCGCCACGGAGCGGATCTCGACCACGCCGCACGCGCGTCGCGCCGAGAAGCGATGACCGAGCGGGGTGCCGTAAAGGCCCCGGTCGTCGGATTCGTCCTGGCCGCCGGATTGCTGTCGGCCCTGCTCGTCGTCTACACGCTGACCCACAGGCGCCCGCTCATCCCCAAGGACGCCGACCACTTCGCCTCCGGCGAGGAGTATCAGTGCCTGCGATGCCACGGGCCGGGGATGAAGAACGCCCGGAACCGGAATCACCCGCTCAACGATCGCTGCTTCAGCTGCCACGAGCGGGCGTGAGCGGAACGGGCGCCGGCCGCCGATTTTGTATCACCTGCCAGCCGACCGCCGGGGCGCTCAGGAGGAGCCGCAGCTTGAGCGTCCGGTACGGCTGCCGGCCGCCGATGAGGTCGGAAAGCACCCGGGCGGCCGTCGGGCTCCTCGAGCAGAGCGCCACGAGCCTCTCGATGAAGCGCGGGTCAAAGAAGCCCGCGGCGTGCCGCGCCGCCCAGGCGAACTCGCGTCCCGGTCCCGAGGTCCAGGCCAGCGGGTAGCTCTTCGCCCGCCTCTCCCGGAGGGCCTCGGCGAGGAGGTCGCCGGCCAGCATCGCGAAGTAGATCCCCTCCCGCGTCAGCGGGTCGACCGAGCGGCCGGTGTCCCCGACGAAGGCCCAGGCGTCACCGATCAGGGGAACCCCCTCCGGATCGGACGGAGCGCCCGGAATGAGGGCCGCATAGCGTTCCGAGCGGGCCACGATCTCCGGGCCGTATCGGAGCCTCAGGAAATCGTCCATCAGCGCCCGGAGTTCCGCCACCGGCATCTCTCCCAGCGTCCCACAGATGCCGGCGGACGAGTGATCGGTGCGGGGGAAGACCCACAGGTAGCCGTTCAGTCCGGAAAAGAACTTGAGCGTGATGGCGTCTTCCGAGAGGCCGGGCAGGTAATAGCCGATGCCTTGCGTCAGCTGGCGAGCCGGGATGCTTCCGGCCAGCCGTCGGCGGCTGACTCCGGAGGCTCCGTCCGCGGCCACGAGATAGTCGAACGGCCCGTGCTCGGGAAGGCCCGCCGGCCCGGGCTCGGTCAGAAGCGTCCAGGCGCCCTCTGGCCGTCGCGTGAAATCGACGACCCGCGACCGGACCCGGCGCACGCCCGCCAGCTCCGCGCGCTCCAGGAGGTACAGGTGGAGGTCGGCGCGGCTGAAAACATGAAGGGGCTCCGAGAGGGGGATGACCGCCTCCCGGCCGGAGGGGGCGACGACGACGCAGGTCCTGACGATCCGGACCGGAAGTCTCGGACTGTTCAGGAACGGGTACGCTTCGATGCCGCGCGCCGGGATGCCGCCGCCACAGGCCTTCTCGAAGCGATCGCGCGGCTCGAACAGGGTGACCTCGAAGCCGGTCTCCGCCAGGGCCCGGCCGCAGTGGGCTCCCCCCGGCCCTCCGCCGATGATAGCGACGCTGCGCACGCGGCGATGATAGCGGAAGGACAGGGCGACAGGTTCCTGGGATAAAGTGGTCCCTTGACTCGGTGGTGCCCTTGACTCGGGCGCTCGGGAAGGTCCTCGAACTCGCCGGAATGCTGACGCTGGGCGTGGCGCTGTTCGTCTACGGGCTGGGCGAGCAGGACATGAGCGCGGAACTGGCGTGGCTCCTTCTGGGGAGCCTCGTGTTCCTTGCCGGCTACCTGCTGGAGCGCCGCTCGCCGGGCGGCGGGTAAACCCGGGACGGCCTCCGTCCGTTGTACGAGAGGCGAGGAGGGCGGCGTGCAGCCGGACGACTTCGCCATGATGGAGGCGGTCCGGGCCGATCGCGAGGGGGCTTTTGAGTCGTTCGTCGAGCGCTACCAGAGAAGGCTGTACCGGCTCGCCCTGGGCTACCTCCGGCATCACGAAGACGCTCTCGACGCCGTCCAGGAGACGATGGTGAAGATCTATCTGGCCCGCTCCACCTACCGCCCGGTGTCGCACCCCTTCACCTGGGCCTCGCGCATCCTCGCCAATCATTGTCTCGATCAGATCCGCCGTCGTCGGGCGCGTCCCTCCGAGTCGCTCGAGGCGACGCAGGAGGCGGCTCCAGGACGCGACCTGCTGGCAGGGGATGCCAAAGACACTCCCGAGGAGTATCAGGTCCGGGCCGACTTCCGGCGCAGGGTCGAGGCGGCCGTGGCGGCGCTTCCCGAGAGCCAGCGCGCCGTCTTCGTCCTGCGCCATTTCGAGGAGATGAGCCTGGAGGAGATCGCCGCGGCCCGCGGGTGCGCTCTCGGGACCGTGAAGTCCTCGCTGCACCGCGCTGCCGCCAGCGTGCGCGACCAGCTGTCGCGTGAGAAGCGGACGGTCGGCGAGGCAGGGTGAGGGGCTGATGAGCGTCGACGCAGGGGACGGGACGGGTGCCGGCACGGGGGCGACCGGCTGCTTCCGCGCCAGGGATCTCCTGCCGTTGCATTTCTATGGCCTCGTCGACGCTCCGGAGCGGGAAAGCCTGGAGCGGCATCTGCTGGCGTGTCCGGGATGCGCCGCGGCCTGGAGCGAAACGCGCGCCATCCTCGGCTCCGTCGACGCCGCCTCCGCCTTCCCCCGGGAACGGGAGGTGGACTGGCCGGGACTTGCGCGGCGCACCGCGCTCCGCGCGCACCTGGCCGAGCGCCACGACGCCTCCCCCGCGCAGACGGCTGATGGCGCGGACGCGGCGCGTCCCCTCCCATTCCGACCCCCCTTCCGTCCGGCGCTGGCGTGGAGCTCTCTCGCGGCGCTCGCGGCCCTCCTGATGGTGCTCGTGGGAGTGCGCGCGCTCCGCGCCCCCGCGGCCCGCGGGACCGGCCCGGTGGTGCGGGTGCCCGATGCCTCCAGCTCCGAGTCGGCCCGCTTCCTGCAGCAAGGGCTGGCGCGCCAGGGCGCGGCGCGCTACCTGCGCGACAGCCGGGCGCTCTTGGTCGACCTGCTGCACGCGCCCGTACGCTGCCGGCGCGCCGATGGATCGCTCGACGTGGCGCTCGAGAAGGAGCACTCGCAGGAGCTGCTGCGCCGCAAGAACCTGTACCTGGACGCCCTGGGAGGCCCGGCCGACCGGCGTCTGGCGGACCTGGTCCGGCAGCTCGAGACCCTGCTCGTGCAGGTCTCGACGCTGGATGACTGCGCCGCGGCCCGGCAGATCCGCGACCTGCGGGAGGAGATCGAACGGCGCCAGATCCTGCTGCGCATCGACCTGGTCGCCAGCGAGGTCGAAGGAGGGTCGTCCCGTGCGTGATTTCCGGGGCGCCGTGCTCGCGACCTGCGCCTGGCTCGCTCTCCTCGCCGCCTGCGCGCCGATCGCCGCCGGAGGGGAGGAGGAGTTGTTCCGCCAGATCAAGGTGGACGTGTTCGATCAGGACTGGCCGGACGTCCTGAAGCGGTGCGACGAACTCCTGGCGCGCTTCCCCGGGAGTCCGGCCGTCCCGCAGGCCACCTTCTATCGCGCCCGCGCCCTGTCGCGTCTTCCGGGGCGCGAGACGGAGGGCTCGGCGGCGTTCCGGCAGTTCATCGTGCGCCACCCGTCGGAGCGGCTGCTGGTGGAGGAAGCATGGTCGTCGATCCTGTCGCTCGATTGCGATCCGCGCCGCCCGGCGGGGCCCGCGTGCGCGGCGACGCTTCAGGCGGGGCTGGCGAGCCCCTCGGCGTTTGTGTCGACCCTCTCCGCCATCCGCGCCGCCGATGCGCGCGACCCTCAGATCCAGCGACGCGCGCTCCCGGTGCTCAAGCGCGCGCTCTCGACGCAGGGCGACCCGGACATCGTCAACGAGATCCTCATCGCGCTCCTCAAGATCGATCCCAAGGAAGTGCCTCAGACGCCGCCACCTCGCGCCGGACAGGCGACGGTGCCGGCAGGCAAGACCCCGACTCTCATCCGCATGACCGTGTTCAACAAGCAGGAGAAGCGGTACGACGTGAAGGTGAACCTCCCGGTCGCGTTCGCGCGCATGTTGATCGACTCCCTGGAACAGGACCAGAAAGCGGAGCTGAAAGCGGAGGCCAGGAAGCAGGGAGTCGACCTGGACGACATCTTCGAAGCGATTCAGAAGTCGGGGGCGGGGCACTTCCTCGACGTCGACACTCCCGAGTCGCGCGTCGAGATCTGGATCGAATAAGGGCCGTTACTTCCTTCCCTGCTGCTCCTTGCGGCAGAGCGGCTCGACCCTGTCGAGCGCGTCCAGGATGGCGGCGCGGCGCTGCGGGTCGATCTCGAGATCCCGTGCCGCCAGCAGCGAGTCCCGGGCGTTGCAGTACTGCGCCATCCGGTTGTAGAGATTGGCCAGCCGGAGCCGAGGCGAGACCAACTTCTCGTCCGA
Organism: Candidatus Cryosericum sp.; assembly: GCA_035649235.1. Classification (GTDB taxonomy): domain Bacteria; phylum Acidobacteriota; class Polarisedimenticolia; order Gp22-AA2; family Gp22-AA2; genus DASRJX01. The sequence goes on along the minus strand of DASRJX010000181.1, from coordinate 25,578 downwards.
GGTGGCGGCCCGCTTGAAGTACCCGAGGGCCATCTCGTCCAGGCCCCTCTTCTCGTACGCCTCTCCCAGGATGAGATTCACGCCGGGGAAGCCGGGGTTCCTGTTCATGCAGGTGAGCAGAGCCTCCATCGCGGCGTCGCTGCGTTCCAGCCTGAGGTACAGCTCCCCCAAGCCGCACCAGGCTTCGGCGAGATTGGGATGGAGCAACGTCAGACGCCGGTAGCCGTCCAGGGCGGCGTCGAACCGGCCACGGCGCGCGTCGAGGGCGGCGCGCCGGAGGAGGAGATTCGGAGCGTCGGGCCAGATCGCGAGTGCTGCGCGCAGGTCGTCGTCGGCTCTGTCGTAGCGGCCCTGGCCCTCCCAGGCGGCTGCGCGTCCGAGATAGGCCGCCGGAAACCAGGGGGACCTCTGCAGGGTGGCGGAGAAAGCCTCGATCGCCCGGCTCCAATCGCCGCTTCGCAGCAAGGCGTCGGCGCGGAGCACGTGCGGCAGGTGCTCCGGGGAGCGATCGATCGTCGCGGCGTCGAGTGTCGAGATGGCCTGCCGGAGATCGCCGCGCGCGAGGAGGGTCTGGGCCACGAGCGTCCGCCGGCCGGCTTCGGACCGTGACGCGAGGCCGACGAAAGCCGCGCCCACAAGGAGCACCCAGATCCCCAGCGCCGCCCAGGCCAGGGCGCGCCGGAGCGGACCGGCGGATGGGGCATTCGGGTTCAGCGAGCCAAGGCGCCGTCCGATTCCCGGCAGCGTCCCACGCAGCAGCGCGGCCTGCGTGGCGCCAGCGACGGTCCAGAACAGGAGAGCCGGTGCCGTCTCCTGGAACGGCGAGCCGTAGAAGGCCGCCAGCCCCGCGGCCAGCAGGGTGTTGAGAGACGCGAACGCGACCGTGCCCCACGGACCGGGATCGACCAGGGTGACCCAGCCGGCCTGGACCAGGAGGAGCAGGATGAGCAGGGCGAACGAGATCCCGCCGGCGACGCCGGTCTCGGCCGCCAGCTCGAGGAGGCTGTTCCCGGCGTGGATCGCCTGGTGCCCCAGGTCGAATGGCGACGCAGCGACCTTCGCCCAGGCGACCTCCAGGAATCCATGGCGCCAGAAGGAGGGACCCACTCCAAGAGGGTGCACGGCGAGGAGGGTCAGCGAACCTCGTACCGCGGCGGCGCGATCGGCCTGCGGGTCTCCGGTCGTCGGAGCCAGCAGGGAAACGTTGCCGAGCGACGCGACGGACTGCCCGCCCGAACCGAGGGCCGGTGCGTAGGACAGACCGACCAGGACGGCCACGACCGTGGCGGCCACGATCGCAGCGCGCGGCGCCTCTCCTTTGGGATCGGGCAGGAGGCTTTCGAGCCCGCCCTGGGTTCTCAGGCCTCTGACGACGCGCGTCACCGAAAGGAAGGCGAGCACGCCGCCGCCGACCACCCAGCCCTCTGGTCTGGAGCCTAGCAACAGCGCGGCGAGGACGACACCCAGACCGGCCCCGCAGAGAAGGCGCATGGCTCCCGCGGACAGGGCCGCTGCTCCGATCCCCAGAGGGAGCGCCAGGATCAGGAATTGCGCCGCCAGTCCGGGATCGCCAAGGGTCGCTCCGGCGGGCGCCGGGGGCAGAAGCGAAAGGCCCGCGAAGCTCAGGCTGAAGCCCGGCCGGTACACCTGCGCGATCACCCCGGCTGCCACGACCGCGGCTCCGGCGAGCGCGGATCGGAATAGCCAGGCGGCGTCCCGGGGCTCGTGCGTCGAACGCGCCACCACCCAGGCGACAATGCACAAGGCCGTGACTTCGGAAAGACCGCGCAGCGCCAGGCCGCGGTTGGCCGACTCCGCTGTCGCGACCGCGGCGCATGCGATGAAGGCAACGGCCAGGTAGATCGCCGGCAGGCGCAGGCGCTGCCCCGGGCCGCGCGCCAGAGCGGCGAGGATGGCGGCCAGCAGGAGGAGCAGGGCGCCGACCACGACGACAGCCGACTTCGGGAGTCCAAACGGGTCCGAGACTGCTCCCGAATGGGCCAGCGGCGTGCAGAAGAGCAGCACGCTCACGATCAGGATGGCGATCCGGTCGAAGTGATTTCGGGGGTTCATCCTGGCGGCCAGGGTCTGTGCCCTTCAGGCAAAAACGGGCGGATGGTAGCACAGCGATTCGGGGCCATCAACCGAGGTTGACCGGACTCGAAGGCGGTGGCTATCATGCGGCGCCATGACGGGGCGAGTGGAGGCGCGCGCGCCGACGCGGATCGATTTCGCGGGGGGGACGGTCGACCTGTGGCCGCTCTACCTGCTGCACGATCGTCCCCTGACGGTCAATGCAGCCATCACGCTCCAGGCGACCGCCGTCGTCGAGCGGTCCGAACGGCGCGGCATCGAGCTCGTCTCGCGCGATCGCGGCACGAGCTGCCACCTGGATCCGGACCATCCCGCGAGCGACGTCGGCCCCGACCTCGAGTTCATCGCCCGGATGGCGCGCCACTTTCTGGACTCGGGTGAGGCGCGCGACGGCGACGCTGGCGTGCGGGTGATCACCGACTGCAAGGCGCCCGCCGGATCGGGCCTGGGAGGCTCGTCGACGCTCGGCATCGCGCTCGCCGCGGCGCTCGATCGCCGCACGCGTCGCGGATTGGATCCGGAGCGGATGCTGTCGATCACCCGCGCCATCGAAACCCAGGTCCTCGGGATCCCGACCGGCGAACAGGACTACCACCCTGCGCTCCGCGGCGGTGTCCTGGCGCTCCATTACACGGTGGAGGGGACGCGTGTCGAGCGCCTGAAGGCGGACCTCGAGGAGCTCAAGCGCAGGACGGTGCTCGTGTACACAGGAACTTCCCGGAGCTCCGGCCTGTCGAACTGGGACGTTTTCAAGCGCCATCTGGACGGGGAGCGCGAGGTCCGCCAGGCGCTGCAATCGATCATCGACGCCGCTCACGCCGTCCGCGAAGCCATCCTGGCGCGGCGCTGGGACGACGCCGGGGAGGCGATGGGGCGGGAATGGCTCGCCCGGCAGCGCCTGTCACCGGCCGTGAGCGACGCCCGCATCGAGCGCCTCATCTCCGAGGGGATCACCTCAGGTGCCATCGCCGGCAAGGTGTGCGGAGCTGGCGGCGGGGGCTGTCTCGTGCTCTGGGTTCGTGAGGGAGCCGGCGACGAGGTGCGACGGCGCATGGCCCGGGAAGGGGGAACGGTCCTGGAATTCGAGTACACGGAGCACGGGGTCCAGGTCTCGGATTCGTAATGAATGACGAATCCATTTGCCACTTGGACCCTCTCGCGGTAGACTCTTGACAACCTTCCGCCGGGGCTACTGATCAGATACCGTTCCCGGCTAGGTTTCAGGCGAGGTGCAGGATGCATCGACTGAGACATATCTCCCTTCTGCCACTGTTGCTTACGGTCCTGGCCGGCGTGCTCACATCGGTGCCCGCGAGCGCCGACCAGGTGGTCTATTTCGTGAACGGGAAGGCGATCACCGTCAAGAACGTCGAAAGAGGGGATCGGCTCACAATTCTCGAGATCGAGGGGGGCGGGCGGATCGGAGTGCCGACCGCCCAGATCGATCGGATCGAGGATTTGCAACTGTCAGCGCCCGCCCAGGGCGTTGCGGCGCCGCCCGTTCAGGCCCCGGCGCAGGGCGCGCCCGTGGCGCCGGCCGTGAGTGCGAGTCAGCCTCCCGCCACGGTTCCTCCTGTCCAGCAGGCAGAGACGGGTACCCCGCCCTCGGCGGTGCCGCAGGCCGCTCAGGGCCCGCGTGAAGGCGCGGCGGCGCCGGTCGTGACCGCCCCGAAGACCGCCGAGGCCCATGCGCGTCCGGTCCCGCCGTCGAGCGCCAACCGCCAGTTCGGGCTCCGGCGAGATGGAGCCATCAACCAACCTGGAACGGGAATGAGGCGAGGAGCGCGCAACGGGTCCTTGCGTGGTCGGCCCATGGCCTCCTTCGAGCCTCCGCTGGCACCCTCGGAGCGTCGCAAGCAGGATCGGCCTGGGAACACCGAGTCGCAGTCGGCGACCCCGCCGCCGGCCCCTCCGGCACAGGATCCGCCGCCGGCCGTCAATCCGCCGGCCCCGTCGGACCCGTCGGACGAGGATCCCAGGCAGACCGACGACGCGCCAGCGGCCGACGACCAGGATCAGGCCGAACCTCCGGCGGAGCCAGACGGCAGCGGGTCCGCCGGGGAGCACTGAGAATCGGCCTCGGAATCGGGTTCCCGCCTGTCGTCGGACTGACCGGCCCCAATGCCTCGGGCAAGGGGGAGGTCGCCAAGTTCCTAGCGGCGCATGGCTTCAGCGTCCATTCCCTCTCCGATGTCGTGCGCGAGGCAGCCACGGCCGAGGGTCTCGCGCACACACGTGACAACCTGATCGCCGTGGGCGTTCGGCTGCGCGAGGCGGGTGGTCCCGGAGCGCTGGCGCGGCAGATCCTCGAACGACTCAAGGGATGCGCGGTCGTCGACTCCATCCGCAGCCCGGGCGAAGTGGCCGTGCTCCGGACGCTGCCGCGCTTCGTCCTTCTCGGCATCGACGCCCCTCTGGCGCTGCGGTTCGAGCGCTCGATCCGCCGCGGTCGCACCGGCGACGGCACGACGCTCGACGAGTTCGCCAGCAAGGAGGCGCGGGAGAACTCCCGGACGGAGACGGGACAGCAGCTCGTGGCGACCCTGGCGCTAGCCGACCGTCTGATCAGGAACGACGACACCCTCGAGGTGCTTCACGCAGGCGCTCGATCCGTCCTCCAGGATCTCGGCATCGACGTCGAGGCTCCCGAGGGACGGGGCGCCGAGGGGGTTCAGTAGAGGCTCTGGGACACGCGCCTTACGCGGAACGGCACGATCAACAGCAAGCCGGCCAGGAAGCCCCCGAGGTGCGCGAACCACGCGACCCCACCCGGCCCCATGTTTCCGGCGTTCACCAGCTGCACGAGAAGCCACGAGCCGAGGACGATGAGGGCCGGCACGGGAACGATCCGCGCGAAGAATATGAAGAAGAACAAAGTCTGGACGCGGGCGGCCGGAAACATCACCAGGTAGGCGCCGAGAATCCCAGCGATCGCCCCGCTTGCGCCGATCATCGGCACCTGCGATGCGGGCCGCACGGCGATCTGGGCCAGGGCTCCGGCGAGGCCGCAGAGGATGTAGAAGATCAGGAATCTGACCCGACCCATGACGTCCTCGATGTTGTTCCCGAAGATCCAGAGATACAGGAGGTTGCCGCCTAGATGAAGCAGGCTGCCGTGAAGGAACATGGAGGTCACGAGGGTCAGGATGTTGTAGCCGAGCACGTCGAGCCGGCCCGCCGGCACGTGCGTCAGCTCGTAGGGGATGACGGCGAGCCGCAGAACGGTCTCTTCGGAAGCGGCGGAGGGCAGGAGCATCAGCCGCACGAAGACACCCACGTTAATCACCATGAGCACGATGGTGACCAGCGGGAAGGACTTGGTCGGGACGTCGTCGCGGATGGGGATCAAGTCTCGAGTCCAGGATGAGCGACTATAGCATGGGGGTTGCGGGCGTCTCCGGCCCGGGTCGGGCCCGCCGTGACCCGTCGGGGGCCATGCACCCTCCGCCCGGTCGCCTCCGGCTTGACCCCCCCGCCCGCCCACGTCTAAGATAACCGCCCATGCTGCCCCTCTCGCAGCGAGTCCCCCCCGCTTTCCCGAAGGTGGCGCGAGGATAACCATGTCAGAAGCGATCACGGGAAAGATGAGCGTTCCCATCGTCCGGGACAGAAAGCGGCACAAGGAGCGCCCGGCCGAGGCGACCGACTTGGCCGCCGAGCCCTTGCTGCCGTTCGTCGACAGCCCGTCGGACATCAAACGCCTGAAGATTCCGGAGCTCGAGCGTCTTGCGGAGGAGGTTCGCCGGTACGTCATCGAGGTGGTCTCCAGGACGGGAGGCCACCTGGCGCCCAGTCTCGGGGCGGTCGAGCTGACGCTGGCGCTGCACTACGTCTACGATTCTCCCCGCGACAAGATCGTCTGGGACGTGGGCCACCAGGCCTACGGGCACAAGGTGATCACCGGACGGCGCGACCAGCTCCCGACGATCCGCCAGTACCGGGGGATTTCGGGGTTCGTGAGCCCCGCCGAGTCCCCCCACGACGCATTCGGCGTGGCCCACGCCAGCACCTCGATCGCCGCGGCGATGGGCATGGTGGTGGCCCGGGACGTGGCCGGGGAGGACTATCACGTCCTGACGGTCACGGGAGACGGGGCCATGACCGGAGGCCTGGCCTACGAGGGATTGAACAACGCGGGGCACTCTGGGCGCGACCTCCTCGTCATCCTGAACGACAACGAGATGTCGATCTCGCCGAACGTGGGAGCGATCTCCCGCTACCTGACGGACATCACCTCGAGCAAGCCCTACAATCGCCTCAAGACCGAGGTGCGGGCCCTGGTGAACAGGATGCCTCTGGGCGAGCCGGCCGGAGAGCTGGCGCGGCGTCTGGAGCGCAGCCTGAAGGAGGTCCTCGTCCCCGGGGGCCTGTTCCAGGCGCTCGGCTTCCAGTATTACGGACCGATCGACGGCCACGACATCGGCGAGCTGATCAACGTGCTCCAGAACCTCAAGGCCGTGAAGGGGCCCCGCCTGCTCCACATCATCACGAAGAAAGGGAAGGGGTACTCCTTCGCCGAAGCCGATTCCTGCGTGTTCCATGGAGTGAGCGCGTTCGATCCGGCCTCGGGCGTCATGTCTCCGGGGGGCGCGGCCGTGGCGCCCGACTTCAACAAGGCGTTCTGCGCCACCCTCGTGAGGCTGGCGTCGGAGAACGATCGCGTGGTGGCGCTCACCGCCGCGATGGCGGACGGGACGGGACTGGTGACATTCCGCGAGAAGCACCCGGACCGCTTCTTCGACGTCGGCATCGCGGAGGCCTACGGGGTCACGTTCGCCGCCGGCCTGGCGATCTCCGGCATGCGCCCCGTGGCCGCCATCTACTCCACCTTCCTGCAGCGGGCCTATGACCAGATCATCCACGACGTCGGGGTGCAGAAGCTCCCGGTCGTGTTCTGCCTGGACCGGGCCGGTCTCGTGGGCGCCGACGGACCGACCCACCACGGAGCGTTCGATCTCTCCTACCTGCGCGCCGTGCCCAATTTCGTGATTGCGGCGCCGAAGGACGGTGATGAGCTCGCCGATCTCCTCAAGACCGCCGTCGACCAGCAGGACGCTCCCTTCGCCATCCGTTATCCCAAGCGCAGCAGCCGGCGGTTTACGCCGGACCGGGCTCCGCGCGTGCTGCCGATCGGTTCCTGGGAGGTGCTGCACGCAGGACGTGACGGCAGCCTGCTGGCCGTCGGCACGATGGTGGAGTTCGCCGAGAGCGTGCGGGACGCCTTCCTCCGAGAGGGGGTCGATCTCGGCGTGGTCAATTGCCGCTTCGTCAAGCCGCTCGACGGGGTCCTGCTCGAGGAGCTCGCGCGCACCCAGCCGGTCCTCGTGACGCTCGAGGAAAACACGCTTCGAGGCGGATTCGGCAGCGGCGTGCACGAGCATCTCGCCGAAGCGGGGATCGGGACAGGAGCCCTGCACCACTTCGGAATTCCAGACCGTTTCGTGACCCACGGATCCGTAGGTCAGCTCCTGGAGGAGGTCGGGCTGTCTCCCGCCCGGCTGCTCGAACGCCTCCGGCCGCTCCTGCGGGGCCGGGCGTGATCGACGCGCTCCACTTCACGACACGCTCGGGCGATCTGGCAGGCCTCGAGGCCGATGTCGGCATCGTCTACCTCCTGCGCAGCGAGCCGGGCATCGTCGGTCCCGTCGGGGAAGACCTCCGGATGCGGCTCATGCAGGTGGCCAGTGATGACCGCTTCCACGGCCGCTCCGGACGAAATCTCCTGTGGCACGCGCCGGACGGCGCCGGCTTCCGCTGCCGGCGCTATCTCCTCGTCGGCCTCGGCCCCGGGGACGATCTCGACCTGAGGCGCTACCGCCGCGACCTGGGTGACGCCCTCATCGAGGCGGACAGGCTCGGGGCGGCGAGCGTCGCGATGCCGCTCCTGACGGCGGCGGCCCATCCCATCCCGGCCAGCGACGCAGCCCAGGCGCTCGCCGAGGCGGTTCTCCTGGGGACCTACCGCTTTGATCGCTACCGCTCCGAGCCGAGGCCCGGCCGCCGCCACCTGCGCGAGGTGCTCGTCGCGGCAGGCGGCGCGCCGAAGCAGGAGGTGACCGCAGGTCTGGAGCGGGGTGAGAGGACGGCCAGGGGCACCAACTTCGCCCGGGATCTGGTCAACGAGCCGGCCGGCGTCCTGACCCCCCCGCGCATGGCCGAGATCGCCCGAGAGGCCGCGAAACAGGCCGGCATCGACGTGAAGGTGTTCGGACCCGAGGAGATGCGGCCGATGGGCATGGGAGGGATCCTCGGCGTCGCGCAGGGGTCGCGCCATCCGCCGTGCATGATTCAGCTCACCTATCGGCCCCAGGCGAAGTCGCCGCGCAAGGTCGCCCTGCTCGGCAAGGGCCTCACCTTCGACTCCGGCGGCCTGTCGCTGAAGACCGCCGACGGCATGGAAACCATGAAGTGCGACATGGCCGGGTCGGCCGCGGTGCTCGCCACGCTCTGCTCCCTCGGCGACCTGGGCTGCCGGGAGGAGGTGGTCGGCCTCATGGGGATGGCGGAGAACATGCCCGGCGGCAACGCCCTCCACCCCGGCGACGTGCTGCGCATGATGAACGGCAAGACGGTGGAGGTCCGCAACACCGACGCCGAGGGGCGGCTGGTGCTGGCCGACCTCCTGTCGTACGCGTCGCAGATCGACGGCGTCGGTACGGCGATCGATCTCGCGACGCTGACGGGCGCCTGCGTCGTCGCGCTCGGGCCGATGGCCTCAGGAGTGTTCGGGAACGACCGGGCGCTGGTCGACTCCATCCTGGACGCCGCCTCGGCGGCCGGCGAGGCGATGTGGCCTTTGCCGCTCTACGCCGAGTACCGCGAGCACATCAAGAGCGACGTGGCCGACATCAAGAACACCGGCATCCGCTGGGGCGGCGCCATCACGGCGGCGCTCTTCCTGCAGGAGTTCGTCCGCAAGGGTCTGCGCTGGGCGCACCTCGACATCGCCGGGCCCGCCTTCGGGGAGAAGGAGTATTCTTATCTCGGCAAGGGCGGCTCCGGCGTGGGCGTTCGAACGCTCCTGCGCCTCCTGGCGCCGCCGGCGGCCTGAAGCCGGCCGCCGCTCGACGAAGGACCTCCATGGGCCACCGGGAGCATCGCCGCAAGGCCCCCCGGGCTGTTCCGTGCGCCGTGCTGACCGTCAGTGACACGCGCGACGAGACCACGGACGGGAGCGGCCGCCTCATCCGGAACGCCCTGGCGCGCGCCGGTCATCCCGTCGTGGATTACCGCGTGCTGCGGGACGACCCGGGCGCCATCCGTCGGCACGTGCGGGGCCTCGTCAGGCGGCGCAGCCCGGCGCGTGTTCTCCTGATCACGGGAGGCACCGGCCTGGCTCCCCGGGATCGCACCTACGAGGCGGTCTCGAGTCTTCTGGAGAAGCGCCTCGACGGCTTCGGCGAGCTCTTCCGGACGCTGAGCTTCCGCCGCATCGGGCCGAGCGCCATGCTCAGCCGCGCCGTGGCGGGGACCTTCCGGGGGCGGATGATCTTCTCCCTGCCCGGGTCCGAGCCGGCCGTGCGGCTGGCGCTCGAGCGGCTCATCCTGCCGGAGCTCCGGCACATCGCCGGGCTGCTCCCCGGGGAGGACGCGAGGGTAGGTCGGTGAAGCCAGGCGAGCGCATCGATCCCAAGGCGGTCGCGAGCGATCTCTCCTCCCGCGTGGAGGGGGAGGTGCTGTTCGACGCCCTGCACCGGACCCTCTACAGCACCGCTGCCTGCATCTACCAGATCCCGCCGCTCGGGGCGGTCGTACCGCGCCACGAGGGGGACGTGCTGTCGGTCCTCGAGTACGCGCGGCGGCACGGCCTTCCGGTCACGGCGCGGGGCGGAGGCTCCGGGCTGGCGGGCCAGACTCTCGGTCGGGGCATCATCCTCGACTTCTCCAAGCACTTCCGTCGCATCGGCGCGCCGGATCTCGTCGAGGGCACGGTGCGAGTGCAGCCCGGCGTCATCCCGGCGCAGCTCAACCGCCTGCTGCGGAAGGACGGCCTGCGGTTCGCTCCCGATCCTTCCTCGGCCGCCTGGTGCACGCTCGGAGGGATGATCGCCAACAACGCCGGAGGGTCCCACACCGTCCGGTATGGCGCCACGCGCGAGAACGTCGCCTCGTTGCGGATGGCCCTCGCCGACGGGACGATCGTGGAGACCTCGCCCGTGTCCGCCACCCTGGCAGGAGACGCGGGCGGCGCGTCGCCGGCGCAGGTCCGGCCCGGCGGCGAGCCTCTGGTCCGCCTTGCGGCGGCGCTCCGGCGCATCGTCGAGCGGCATCGGCCCGTGATCGAAGCGCGCCAGCCGACGACGCGCCGGAACGCCTCGGGCTACGCCCTGCGCGAGGCGTGCAACGGCACCGTCGATCTGTCGAAGGTGGTGGTCGGTTCCGAGGGGACGCTGGGGCTGGTGCTCGAGGCGACGTTGCGCCTGGTGCCGATCCCGAAGGCCGTCGCCACGGCGCTCGTGCTGTTCGACGATCTGGAGAAATCCGGCGCCGGGGTCGTCGCGATCCTGCAGGCGAGGCCGTCGGCGGTCGAGCTCCTGGACCGCACCTTCGTCGACGTGATCCGGGAGGCCGACCCGAAGATGGGCCTGGGGCTGCCGGCCGGCACCGAGGCGATCGTGATCGTGGAGCTCGAGGGCGACGACCAAAAAGAGGTCCTGGACCGGCTGCGGCGGATGGAACAGTCGCTGGTGTCCGTCCAGCGGCTGGCGACCGAGGTGCGCTCCGGCACCCGTCCGGAGGAGATGGCGCGCATCTGGGCGATCCGCAAGGCGGCATCGCCCCTCCTGTCCCGGCGCGAAGGCCGGCTGCGGAACACCCGCTTCATCGAGGACGCCGCCGTCCACCCCGAGAAGATGGCGGAGTTCGTGAGCCGCCTGCGGGCGCTGCTCCGGAAGCACGAGCTGCAGGCGGCCATCTTCGGCCATGCCGGGGACTGCAACCTCCACTGCAACCCGCTCATGAATCAGAAGGACCCGCGCGATCTCCGGGTCATGGAGGCAGTCGCCGAGGAGTTCGTCGACCTCGTGACCGACCTGGGCGGATCGCTCTCGGGCGAGCATGGCGACGGCCGTCTGCGCACGCCCTACCTGAGGCGAGCGTACGGCCCGCTGGCCGACGTCTTCAGGGAGGTCAAGGAGCTGTTCGACCCGCAGGGCATCCTGAATCCCGGGATCATCGTCCACGACGGTTCCTACGGACTCACCGACGACCTGCGCTACGGCGAGCGCTACCGGCGCGTGGCGACCGGCACCCCGCTCGACGCGGACCTCTGGCAGCGGGAGATCGAGAAATGCCACGGTTGCGGCGCCTGCCGCGACTACTGTCCGGTGGCGGTCGAGACGGGCGACGAGGCCGCGACGGCGCGGGCGAAGGGGAACCTCCTCAGGTCGGTGCTTTCCGGCCGCCTCGAGCCGGGCGTCCTGTCGAGCGACGGTTTCAAGCAGATCATGGATCTCTGCGTCAACTGCCGCCTCTGTCATTCCGAATGCCCGACCGCCATCGACATCCCCGGCATGGCGATCATGGCGAAGGAGGTCTACGTCCGCTCCCGGGGCAAGCGCCTGCCGGATCGCCTGCTCACGGCCGGAGCGCCGCTGCTGCGGCTCGGGGCCGCCGTGGCACCGCTGGCGAACGCCGCGCTCCGGTCGCCGCTCCTGCGCCGACTCGGCGCCGCGCTGTCGGGGATCGCGGCGCGCCGTGACATGCCGGCTTTCGCGGCCGCGCCTCTCGAGCCGCGCGTTCCATCCGTCGACCCGGAGGGGCGGAAGGTGGCGTACTTCCATGGCTGCTTCGCCGGATACCAGGACACGGAGGGCGAAGGACGGGCCGCGATCGAGCTGCTGGAGGCCCTCGGTTGCACGGTGGCGATCCCCCCGCAGGAATGCTGCGGCATCGCGGCCATCACCTACGGCCACCTGGACGACGTCCGCCCGGCCGCCGAGCGGAACGTCGCCACGTTCCTGGATCTGCTGCGCCGCGGGTACGAACCGGTCTACAGCGCTCCTTCCTGCGGCCTGGCCCTGGTCGAGGACTATCCCCGCCTCCTGGGAACGCCGCAGTCGGAGGTCCTGGCGCGTCACGTCAAGGACCTGCACGATTATGTCCTGATGCTCCTGGAGAGCGATGCAGCGCTTCTGGCGCGCCTGCGCCCGGTCCCGATGCGACTGACCTATCACAACCCCTGCCATCTGCAGGCCCGCGGCCTGGGGGACGGCGTCGTGCGCCTGCTGCGCCTCGTGCCGGGGTTGGAGGTCGTGCCGATCGGCGAGGATCATTGCTGCGGCATCGCCGGCACGTTCGGCATGAAGGAGAAGCACTTCGATCAATCGATGCGCATGGGCCGGCCCCTCTTCGAGAGCCTCGAGCGAGCCAAGGTACCGGTCGTCGCCACCGGCTGCGGCACCTGCAAGATCCAGATCGAGCAGGGGACCGGGCTGCCCGTCGTCCACCCGATCAAGATCGTCCACGATTCGCTGCTCTCCCGCGGTTGACTTGGCGTGGGGCGTGGCCTATATTGCCCGGCTTCGCCATGAACAACCGATTCCACGCCACGCGCCTCACGATCGATCCCACCGCCTGGGTGGCGCCCGGCGCCGCTCTCGTGGGGGAGGTCAGCCTGGGCCCGTCGGCCTCCGTCTGGTTCAACGCCACGGTGCGCGGCGACATCGCTCCCGTCGTCATCGGAGCGGAGAGCAACGTCCAGGACGCCTGCGTCGTGCACGTGGACCACGGGGCGCCGGCGCGCATCGGCGCGCGCGTCACGCTCGGGCATGGGGCCATCGTGCACGGGGCCACGATCGAGGACGAGGTCCTCGTCGCCATGAAGGCCGTGGTCCTGAGCGGTTGTCGGGTCGGCTCGCGCTCCCTCATCGGGGCCGGGGCCGTGGTCCCGGAGGGCACGCAGGTCCCGCCCGGTTCGCTGGTCCTCGGAGTGCCGGGCCGCATCATCCGCCCTCTGCGGGACGACGAGATCGAGCGCGTCCTGCGCAACGCGCAGAACTACGTCGATCTGGCCGCAGCCTACAGGAGCGGCCGCATGGGAGCGGGGGAGGCCCGGTGAACGCCCGCGACCAGGCACTCGTGGCCGAGGCCGCCGCCCGGCTGCGCCCCCTGCTCGACGCCGCGCGCACCGCGGTCCTGACGACCCACGTCACTCCGGACGGGGACGGCATCGGGGCGGAGATCTGCCTGCACAGCTACCTCGTCGCGCGCGGGATCGAAGCGCGCATTCTCAACACCGAGCCGTTGAGCCCGCGCTACCGGTTCATCGATGAGCGCGGCGCGGTCGAGGTGTTCGACGCCGCCCGCCACGACGGATTCGTGCGCTCGGCCGACCTCCTGTTCATGCTCGACAACTCCGCCGTCAGCCGGCTGGGCCCGCTCGAGGAGGCGGCGCGCGCCTCGCGCGCCACCACCATCTGCATCGACCATCACAACGTCGTGGAGCCGTTCTGGAAGGTCAACATCATCGATCCGGAGTCGAGCGCCACCGGCGAGCTGGTGTTCCAGATCGTCAAGGCGTTGGGAGGGGCGCCGGATTTCACGGCCGCCCAGGCCGCGTACGTCTCCCTGGTGACCGACACGGGCTATTTCCGCTTCAACAAGACCTCCCCGCGCGCCCATCAGGCGGCCGCCGAGATGCTGGAGCGCGGCGTCAGCCCCCCCCTCGTTTACGAGCAGGTGTTCGAGCGGGCGAGCGCCTCCCTCGTCCGGCTCGGGGGCGTGGCGATGGCCGACCTGCACATCGAGGAAGAAGGACGGCTCGCCTGGATCACCATGACGCAGCGTCAGGTGGAGGAGTGCGGTGCCGGGCAGGAGGACACCTCGGACATCGTCAACGGCCTCCTCGCCATCGAGCGGGTCCGGATCGCCGCTCTTCTGAAGGAGATTCCGGAGGGCCGCGTCAAGCTGTCGTTTCGCAGCAAGGGGAGCCTGGACGTCAACCGCGTCGCCCAGGGATTCGGCGGCGGCGGCCACACGAACGCCGCCGGAGCCGTGGTTCCCGGACGCCTGTCCGAGCTGATCGAGACCGTTCTGCGCCCCTGCCGCGATCTTCTGCGGCGGACGGCGTGACCGGCCTGCCACCCCTCGTCCTCGGCTGCCGTCCGATCTGGAGGCTCGCCTACGGAGGTCTGGCGATCGCCCTGCTGGGCCTCGGAGCCTCGACCCTCGCCACCGAGGCAAGGCCCGGAGGGCCCGACCTGCTGACGCTCGGCGTGGCGATCGTGCTGTTCCTGCTCGGCGCCGGCTGCGCCCAGTTCTTCCTGCGGTTCTGTCTGGCGCGGCTGATGCTCCATGACGGTGGCTTCCGCCTCGCGGGTCCGCTGCGAGGCAGCGGCGCCGTCGCCTGGACCGACGTGCGCGACTGGCGGCGGGTCCGGCGTCTCGGGGGACACGGCACGATCCAGATCGTCCACGGTCCAAAGCACTCCCGCCTCTCCGTGCCCCTCATCTACGAGGACGGACACCTCCTCGAACTCGGATTGGTCCAGGGTCGGTTCCCGGTCTGGTGAGCGCGGGTGTCAGGGAAGGCAGGTGACCGCGCAGCCGGAGCGGGGGCAGCGCGTGGCGGTGAACGTCCCGGTCACGGTGCAGGGGAGGGACGGGTCGCAGCCGGCGGAGTCGTCGGACCCGGAGATGGTCAGGACGTCCGAGCCGGAGAAGACGTCGGGCGGCGTCTCGACCGGGCCGATCCGGACCTGGTCGACCTTCAAGGTGCAGTTGGCGGTCAGGCCCCGATCCAGATCGGAGCCCATCTCGACGATGCGATCCGGCCCGACCTGGCCTTCGCCTCCCGGCAAGGGTCGGCCGCACGCGTCGGCCAGCGAGAACTCGATCGTGTTGCCCGCCTGCACGATCGTCAGGACCGCCTCGGTCGGGAACAGGATGTTGAAGGCCCCGCAGCCGGCCACGGCGGGCGTCGCGCTCAACACCCAGGAGCCCTCGACCGACGGAGTCGTCGTCGACTGGCCCGCCAGAAGGAGAGTGGGGCCGGGCAGGCCACCGCCGTCATCATCGTCGTCGGAGCAACCGACGAAGAGCAGGCTTGCGGCCAGGGCCAGCAGGGTTCCTGTTCGAGCACGCACGACGGCTCCTCCCGGCGGAGCGCGGTCCGGTCTTCATATACCGCCATTCGATCCGGCTGACAACGCCAAAAAGCCTGTCTGGAGCGGGTTTCGTGGCATCGGGCTCCTGTCCCGGCGGGCCCGGGCGGCCGGGTCTCGCGGGCGGCTTTGGCCACGGGCGGGCGGACTCGAGGGCGGCGCCCCGGCCCGCCCGCGCCGGCTCCCGCCTTCGGCTATGATGCCCCGGCAGCCCGGGGGCACCATGCGCATCTCTGGATTCGCCGCCCGCCTCGGGACGGCGCTGGCCATCGAGGTCGTGGCAGCCGGCATGGCACCGATGACGCGCGCCGCGACCGTCGCGGGCGTCGTGGCGATCGTCGAGCGCGACGGGGCCCGGGGCGATCCGTCGTCCGCCGTCGTCTGGATCGAAGGTGCGCCGGGCCCGCCGCCGTCCCCCGAGCGCGCCGCCATCACGATGCGCGGCAAGGCGTTCGAGCCCGCGGTGCTCAGCCTGCCGGTCGGATCGAGGCTCGCCTTCCCCAACGCCGATCCGATCCTGCACAACGTCTTCTCGGTCTCGGCGGACAACCAATTCGACCTCGGTCTCTACCCTCGAGGGCCGGGTCGCGAGGTCGTGCTGCGCTCGCCGGGGATCGTCCGTGTCTTCTGCAACGTGCACCCGCAGATGGAGGCGCTCGTCGTGGTCACGCCCGGCCGCTGGGTGGCCCGGCCGGCCGCGGACGGCCGCTTCAGCATCAGCGACGTTCCGGACGGCCGGTACACGGTGCGCGTCTGGCACGAGCGCGGCGGCTCCGGCGAGAGCCAGGTGGAGCTGACCGCCGGAAACGTCCCGGAGGTCGAGATCAGGCTCGATGCCTCGGCCTGGCGCCGCCGCCCCCATCTCGACAAGAACGGCCGCCCCTACCAGGGGGCTCAGGGCGCCACCCGGGACCCCTACTGAGATGACGCCGGCGCGCGGCATCGCCTGGCGGATCGGAGCCCTGATGACCGCCCTCGTCGGCGGACTCGTCCTCGCCTCGACGGGCGCGGTCTGGCTGCGCACCTGGAGCCTCGCGGGCCCGGCCCTGGACGCCGCGGTCCTGCGGGCGCGCGATCTCGTCGACGAGGCGGTGGCCGCGCGTCTCGATCGGCTCGACCTCGTCACCCGGCTGCTCGCCTCCGACGGGCCCTTCCGCGCGTACGTGGCGGAAGGGGACAGGCCTTCCATCCTCGACAACCTCGCCGACCGGATGACCCTGTACGGTTGCGACGCGTTCGTCATCGCCGACGCGCGCGGCGACTTTCTGGCCGACACCCGGCGGCCCACGGAGGCGGCGCCAGGGCCTGTGGGGCAGTCGGTCGTTGAAGCCGCGCTTCTGGGAGGGCACGCGCGCGGCGTCTGGGTCGAGCGCGACGGCCGCATCTACCTCGCCGCCGCGACCCCGATCGAGGCCGGCCCCGCATCCGTCCTCGTGGCGCTCGAGGAAGTGAACGATGTCCGCGCCATGGCCCTCCGCCAGGCCACCGGCGTCGACCTGGTCTTCTTCTCGCGATCGGGGCCTTTCGGACCTGTCCTTCCGGGAGCGGCCACGCTGCCGCTGCCGCGGGCGCGCCTCGCCACCCTGGTCGCCGCGCCGTCGCTCGGCCTGACCGCGGTCCTGGACGGCGCCGGCGGTACCGAGCCGCGCCGCATCGAGGCCGACGGAGCGGAGCACGCGGCACTGGCCGCGCCGCTGGCGGCCGGCGATGCGGCGCCCGCCACGGCGGCGCCGGCGCACCGCGCGGGCTTCGTGGCGCTCCGATCCGTGGCCGGGGAAGTGGCGTGGTTCGCCAAGATCCAGGGAGCGCTGCTGCTCGTGGGTCTACTGGCGGCGCCGATCGCCATCGGGGTCGGCGTGCTCTTGGCCCGCCGCATCACGCGTCCGATCGGCGTTCTGGTGCACGCCATCGAGCGGGCGCGCGCCGGCGACTACGATGCGCCATTGCCGCCCGAGACCGGCGACGAGGTGGGCGTCCTGTCGAGCGCCTTCCGGTCCATGATGGTCCGGCTCAAGCAGCAGCAGGAAGTGGATGCCTGGATCGGCACGGTCGCCTCGCAGGCCTCGTCCGGTGCAAGGACGGCGTCCGCATCGCCGCCGGCGGCAGGGCACCTGAAAAGGACCCAGGACACCACCGCCACGCTCGACCCCCCCGGTGCTCCGGTCGCCGGGCCCGGAGGGGCCGGGACGGTGCTCCAGGGCCGGTTCCGGCTCGTCGCCCTGATCGGCGCCGGCGGCATGGGGACGGTGTGGAAAGCGCGCGACGAGAGCCTGCACGAGGACGTCGCCGTGAAAATCCTCGTGTCCGGCGGGCTGACAGGGAGACCCGATCTCCTGGAGCGTTTCCGCCAGGAGATCCGCCTGTCGCGCCGCGTCACCCACCGCAATGTCCTGCGCACGCACGAGCTGCTCGATCTCGGCTCCTCGTGGGCCATCCTGATGGAGTACGTGGACGGCACCTCGCTCGATCGCGTCCTGGCCGAGGGACGGCTGCCCTTCTCGGCCGGCGTGCGCATCGCCAGCCAGGTCGCCGACGGACTGCAGGCGGCGCACGCGCGAGGCGTGGTGCACCGCGATCTGAAGCCCTCGAACATCCTCGTCGACGCCCTGGGGACGGTGAAGATCTCCGACTTCGGTCTGGCGCGTTCCGCGGGCGTTGGGGAAGGGCTGACGATCGAGGGTGCCGTGCTCGGCACGCCGCTGTACATGTCTCCCGAGCAGGCGATGGGCCGGACGGCCGACGAGCGATCGGACGTTTATTCCGCCGGCGTGGTGTTTTACGAGATCCTGTGCGGGCGGCGCCCGTTCGACGCCGACAACCCGGTGGCCGTGCTCCGCGCCCACATCGAATTGCCGCCTCCGCCGCCGCGCGACCTGAACCCGGCGCTTCTGCCCTCGATGGCGGCGTTCCTGCTGCGCGCCCTGGCCAAGGATCCGGCCCTCCGGTTCGCCTCGGCGCGCGACATGGCGGAGGGGCTCGATCGGGCCGCCGCCGAAGGGGGCGCCGCGTGACCGCGGCCATCGTGATCGCCGCCTGGCTCGCGACAGGAGCCGCCTCCGTCGCGGACGCCCGTCCGGAAGAACCGCGCCCGCCCGAGCCCGCCGCCGCCGGTGCCGTGGCCGGCGAGGCCGCAGCGGAAGCAGCCGGCCCGGCGACGGGGGTTGAGCCGGCGCGGTCGACCTGGCGCTGGGCCGGCGACGCGCTCCTGCGCTACGAGGCGGTCCGCAACGCTCCCAACCCGCTCACGAGCGACTTCGAGCGGCTGCGCCTGCGGCTGCGTCCGGGCGTCGAGGGCCCGATAGTCCCCGGGCGGCTGTCCGCCGGAGCCGGCGTGCTGGTCTCGGTCGCCAGCGACTCGAACGACATGAACGGCATCCGCAACGACAACTTCCGATCCGATGAGGTCGCCGTCGACCGCGCCTGGATTCAGCTCTCCGGCGCGTCCACGCCGTTCTCCGCCGCGTTCGGCGTCTTCGAGACGCCGTTGCGCGGCACCGAGATCCTCTGGGACCGCGACCTGCGCTTCCAGGGGGCGTCGGCGGGGCTGGAGCTGCCGCCGGCGGGAGCGCTTCTGGCGCAGCGGGTCGTGGGCGGCGTCTCCCTGGGCAGCCAGAACGGGGAGGACGGTAGCCAGGTCGCGACGGTGCGCTGGGAGGGAGAGGTCGCGCGCGGCCTGGGCTTCGGCGGCGGCTACTGGCAGTTCGGCTCGACCGCCGATCTGGTTGCCGCCGGGTACGCGCGCACCAACCGTCTCGCCCCAGGCGGGGAGGACTACCTGTCGGACTATCGCGTCGCCAACGCCACGGTCAGGTGGGAGTGGATCGGTCGGTCACGCCCGCTGCGGCTGCGCCTCGACCTCCTGCGCAACTTCGGCGCGGAGGACCGGCGGCACGGCGGGGAGCTGCGGGTGGATTGGGGGGAGCTGCAGGACGCGGGATCCTGGCGCCTGCGCCTGGCCCTGGAGCGCGTCGAACAGGACGCCGCCCTCGCGGCCTTCGGCGGGGACGAGTGGTGGTTCAGGACGCGGCAGCGCGGCGCGCGCCTCGGATGGGCGATCGTCTTCTGGCGGATCGCCTCGCTGGAGTTCTCGGTCCTGCGCCAGAGGCGCGACGACCTCGACGAGTGGCTGGACCGCGGCTGGGTCGATCTGTCCGTGTCCTTCTGACTCCCGAGCCCGGCATCAGGCGCGCTCGAGCCCCGGGCGCGACCCCGCGCCCAGCGCCACGGCGGAGGCGCGTTCGATTCGCCGATCGCCACGGGATCCGAGGCCCAGGCCTTCCATCAGGGTGGTGAAGGCCGGCAGATCGAGCTGCTGGAAGCCATCGGAGAGGGCCCGATCGGGATCGGGATGGACCTCGACCATCAACCCGTCGGCGCCGGCGGCCAGCGCCGCCCGGCCGCAAGGCAGGACGATGTCGCGCCGGCCGAGCGCGTGGCTCAGATCGACGATGACCGGGAGCGGCGTCTCGCGCTTCAGGAGCGCGACCGCCGAGATGTCGAGGGTGTTGCGCGTGGCGCGCTCGAAGGTGCGGATGCCGCGCTCGCAGAGGACCACCGCGGGGTTCCCGGCGCTGACGATGTACTCCGCCGCGAGCAGGAATTCCTCGATCGTGGCCATGAAGCCGCGCTTGAGCAGGACCGGCTTCTCGATCCGGCCCAAGGCCTTCAGGAGCTCGGTGTTGTACATGTTGCGGGAGCCGACCTGGAGCATGTCGGCGCGCGCCGCCACCGTCTCCAGGCTCGCGACGTCCAGGACCTCGGTGACCGTCGGCAGCCCGTGCGAGGCCGCGGCCGCCTGCAGGAGGAGCAGCCCCTCCTCGCGCAGGCCCTGGAACGAGTATGGGTTGGTGCGTGGTTTGTAGGCGCCGGCGCGGAGGATCAGGGCCCCGGGAAAGTCGGCGAGGAACTCCGCCACCCGTTCCATCTGCTCCGCCGTCTCCGCGGAGCAGGGCCCGGCTATCATGACGGTGGCACCGCCGCCGATCGACACGCCCCCCACCCGCACGCCGCCCGGAGGCAGGATGTCCTTCCGTTTGACGCGCAGCCCGTGCCAGCGCTCCCGCTCCTGGATCTCGAGCGACGCGTGGAAGATGGCCCGGAAGATCGCCCGCAGCTCGGCGGCGCCGAACGGCCCGTGGCTGCGGCCGAGGAGGTCCTCCAGCATCGCGTCTTCACGCCCCGGGTCGTGGCCCTCGAGACCCTGGGCGCGCTTCAGCGCGGCGACCTCCAGCACCAGGGTGGCCCTCTTCTGCAAGCGATCCAGAAGCTCGCGGTTGACCAGATCGATGCGGGCCCGCAGGGCCGAGATGGAGCCGTCGTCTGTGACATCGGTTGGATGGGACATGCCTACCCCATGGAGGCCGAGAACTCCGGCCGATCGATGAGCAGCCGCCGCTTCTTCATGAACCGCGCCGCCGCCCAGCCGGCGGTCACGACCGCGAGAGGCAGCGCGTACCAGGCGACCAGCGGACGTGTCGCCGCATAGGCCGGCTCGGTGCGCATCTCCCAGACGCGCAGCAGGATGGCGGCGGCGATCCAGGCATAGGCGCTGCCGTACTCCTTGCGCACCAGGCGGTGCCAGTTGAACCGCAAGCCGGCGATCGTGCGCCGCAGGCCCCGGAAATCGGGGATGAAGCGCGGGACCCTCCGGCAGTAGTCGTCATAGGCCTCCCCGAACCGGCCGCGGAGGTAGGCCTCTTCGGAGGCGACGATCGCCGCGTAGAAGAAGACCGCCAGGGGAAGCGCCATCAGGTAGCCGCCCGGGCTGTTGAAGATGATCAGCAGCCCGAGCAGGATCATCAAGTTGCCCAGGTAGAGGGGGTTCCGAGAGTGGGCGAAGAGCCCTCCGGTCACGAGGTCGTCGGCATAGGCCCGTCCGTCCTTGCCGCCGCGCCTTATGTACGCGTAGCCGATCACGGCTGCCCGCAGGGCCTGGCCGCAGAGCGCGATGAGGAGCCCGCACAGATCGAGGAGGGTGTCCAGCCGGGGGCGGCCGAGCGGGATGACCGGGCGGGAGACGGCCAGCGCGAGCAGCAGGAGTCCTGGGATGAGGTATTTCCGGTAACGATAGAAGATGGCGCCGCAGCGGACCACGGACTATTTCACCGCCACCCAGGCGGAGAAGTTCATCCAGCGCCAGAAGCACTCGACGCTGCGGAAGCCCGACTCCTGCAGCAGGGCGAGGTTCTGGCCGGCATCGAGCGGCACGAGCACGCCCTCCAGGCTCAGCTTCTTGCGGGCGATCTCCTCCTGGGTGTAGCCGTTGTCCGACTTGAACTTGAGATAGATGTCCTCCAGGACCCGATCGAGCCGGGCGGAGCGGCCGACCACCTTCTCGACCAGGATGAAGGCGCCCTCCTCGACGAGATGCTCTTCGACCGCCTCGACGATCCGACGCCGGTACTCGAGGGGCGTGAACTGCAGTGTCAGGACCGAGAGGATGACGGAGGCGCGTCCCTCCGGGAACTCGTGGCGCAGATCGCACGACCTGACGTCCACGACTCCGGACCGTATGAACTCCGCGTAGCGCTCCCGGCAGACCTCGAGCATCGGCTGGCTGACGTCGCAGGCGATGTAGCGCGCGGCCGCACCGAACTCCTCGACCAGGGGCGCGAGCGTCTCCCCCCGGGAGCAACCGAGATCGATGACGTCCGTCCCGGGCCGGACGAACCGCCGGGCGATCTCGTTCACGGCCGATCGCATCACGTCGTACTGCGGGATCGACCGACGCAGCATGTCGTCGAAGACGTCGGCGACCGACTGGTCGAACTCCCAGCGCGGGCCGCGCGGCAGGTGGCCCAGGCTCGACGCGGCTCCGGAACCGGGCGCGTCGCGACGCCGGAGGCTCTCCATAGGGGGGGAGTATAGGGTGTGGCTGCTGACGGGACGCTTACGCGAACATTAAGATTTCGTCATATTCGGGGAGGTCCGCTCGCCGGCCGGCCGCGCGTCGGCGAAAGGTGGTCGGCTTCGTCAGGGTCTTTCTTCGAGGACGTAGCCGACGCCGCGCACGGTGTGGATCAGCCGGTGCTCGAACGGATCGTCGACCTTGGCGCGCAGGCGGCGGATGTGGACGTCCAGGACGTTCGTGCCGCCCTCGAAGTTCATGTCCCAGATCTGCTCCGTGATGAACGCCCGCGACAGCACCTCGCCGCACCGCCGCGCCAGGAGCGCCAGCAGCGAGAACTCCCTGGGCGTGAGCTCGATCCGGTGGTCGCCACGCACCACCCGGCGCCGCGCGAAGTCGAGGTCCAGGTCGGCGATCTTCAGGGTCTCGGCGTGCCGCGCCGGTCCGCGGCGCAGGATCGATCGGACCCTCGCCAGCAGCTCGGAGACCGCGAACGGCTTCACCAGGTAGTCGTCGGCGCCGATCTCGAGCCCCCGGACCCGATCCTCGACGGCGTCCCGTGCGGTCAGGAAGAGGACGGGCGTCTGCCGCCCGGCCGCGCGCATCGCGGCGAGGATCGACCAGCCGTCGCGCCCGGGGAGCATGACGTCGAGAACCAGGAGGTCGTAGTCTCCGGCGAGCGCCCGGTGCAGGCCCTCCTCGCCGTTCGCTGCCACGTCCACCACCAGCCCGATCTCGCTCATCGCCTTGCGGAGGTAGGTGGCGGTCTTCTCCTCGTCCTCGACCACCAGCACCTTCACCAGCGTCGCCTCCACGAGAGGACAAGGAGACCACGGGGGCGCCCCCCCGTCAAGGTGCGGGGCCGCTCGGGACGCCACCCGCCGTTCCGCCCCCAGGCGCGCGGACCGGGATGGCGACGAGGAGCGCTGCCACCAGAGCGAAGACCGGCAGGCCCAGGATCCCGGATCCCTCGGCGGCCGGCAGGGTGACGCCAGCATTCACCGCAATTGCCAGCAGGATCGCCATGAGCGCCTCGCCGGCGATCATGCCGGAGGCCAGGAGCGTGCCGATGTTCACGCGCCGCTCGATTTCGTCCGTGGCGCAGCCGCGCCGCGCCATCATGCGGTCGCCGGCCCAGCGGATGATCCCCCCGGCGAAGATCGCCGACACGGTCGCGAGATCGAGGTACATCCCGACCGCGACGATCATCGGCGACTCGCACCCCATCATGATGAGGCCACAGGCGAGCGCCACACCCATCAGGACGAGCGGCCAGGCCATCTCGCCGCCGACGATCCCCTGCGCGAGCATCGCCATCAGCCCCGCCTGCGGCGCCGGCAGGTTCTCGCCGCCGATGCCCGTTCCCCCGAGCGCGATGTCGGCTTTGTGCAGCATGGTGATCGGCAGCACCAGGACGAAGGCCGTGGCCACGGTGGCGATGAGGTAGGCCATCTCCATCGCCCACGGAGTGGCCCCCAGGAGGTGCCCCACCTTGAGGTCCTGGATGACGCTGCCGGCGAGCGAGGTGGCGACGCAGACCGTGGCGGTCACGGCCAGGACCGCCATCACGCCTCCCGGTCCCGTGACCCCGATCCCGACCAGGAGCGTGGCGGCGACGATGAGGCTGGAGAGGGCCAGCCCCGAGGTCGGGCTCGACGACGATCCGATGACGCCGACCAGGTATCCGGCGACCGCCGACAGGACGAAGCCGGTCAGCGTCATCGCCACCGCCGCCATGAAGGCGCCGCGGAGGCCGCCCGTGTACCAGCCGTAGAGCGCGGTCATCGGCACGAGGAGCACGAGGATGCCGCCGATCACCCACTTCGCCGGGATGTCGTGCTCGAAGCGCCCTTCCCCCTCGGCCACACCTCGGACGTTCCGCATGTCACGAAACGCCCGCGCGATGCCCGCGAGGAGCGGCTCGCGCATCTTGAACAGAGTCCAGCAGGCCGACACCAGCATCGCTCCGACCGCGATCGGCCGGACGATGCTGCGCCAGGCCTGGTCGGCGATCACCTCGAGCCGATCGACCGCCGAGGCGTCGGCGAGCGACGGGTGCAGCCCCAGGTTCATCAGCGTGCTGCCCTCGCCGGACAGGAACATGATGAGGGGCACCAGGATGAGCCACGCGAAAACGCCCCCCGAGAAGTTCAGCGCCGCGAGGCGGGGTCCGATGATGTAGCCGACGCTCATGAAGGCGGGGGAGCAGTACGGGGTCTCGTAGTGCAGGCCGCCCCGGTAGTCGCCCGGATCGCCGAATGGCCGACCCTGGCGCAGGAACCTCAGCTTCGATACCGGGAACTCGACGAAGCCGCTGACCGAGTCGCGGATCACCCGGAATCCCGCCGGGTTCTTGAGGACCTCGATGGCGGCCGCAATCCCCAGTGCGGAGAACAGGTACTTCGCTCCCGTCGCGCCTTTCTGCCCCGCCTTGTGGATCTCGGCCGCGGCCGTCGATTCGGGAAAGGGGAGGGTCGGATCCTCGCACAGCGTGCGGCGCAGGAAGATGACGAAGAGCACGCCGAGGACGCCGCCGACCAGCATCAGGAAGGTGCTCTGCCAGTAATCGAACTCCGTCCACAGGCCCGTGATCACGAGCGCCGGCAGGGTGAAGATGGCTCCCGCCACCAGGGCCTCGCCGACCGAGGCGGCGCTGCGCGAGACGTTCTCCTCGAGAATCGAGTGTCCCCGGAACGCGCGCAGCACGACCATCGAGATGATGGCCGCCGGGAAGGTTGCGGCGATCGTCTGCCCGGCCTTCATGCCGAGGTAGGCGTTGGCGGCGCCCAGGAGCACCGCCTGCACGACGCCGAGGATAAGCGCGCGCGCCGTGAACTCGGGAAGCCGGACGTGCTCGGGGACGAACGGCTTGTGGCTCATGGGCCCTCGTGCGCGCAGCTCGGTGACGCCGGCGGCCGGCGAGGATAGCACAGCGCCGTCCGCGCGACGCCGGGTCGATGTCAGGTTCTCGTTCTGAGTGGCACGGCCCCTGGCTCTGATCGGCCCCGAACGAGGTGGCTTGTTGTCCTCTGGAGACGGCCGCGACCTCCAACGGTCGCAGATCGAGCTCAAGGAGGCGGCGAAGCTCGCGGGCGATCTGCCGCGCGTCTACAACAGCCTGGCGGGCGTATTCGAGCGGCGCCGCCTGAAGCAGGAAGCCAGGCGCGCGTACCGCAAGTTCTTGAACATCGACCCGGGGCAGGAATGAGGTGAGACGGCGCCTGACGAAGCTGGATCGGTCGACCGGAGATTCGAACGGGGCCCCGGATGTGTGGTCCGTGGCGCTATTTGTACCCTCCAAATCTCACCAGCACGCCGGTGTGGAGGGCGCTGAAAGAAACCGCTTCCCGCTCGCGGTTGGATGGAAAGAGGCTGCCTGAGCAGCAGCCGCCCGCGGGCACCGGATCGGCGGTCAGCCCGGTCCAGTCGTAGTTCGAAAACCCGACGTAATAGTCGAGGGGACCGTAGCGCCATACAGCGCGGAGGCCGTAGTCTTGGAGATTGCCGCGGAGATGATCGTCCTCGCCGTGGAAC
>DASRJX010000180.1:0-16116 GCA_035649235.1 Candidatus Cryosericum sp. | reverse complement strand
CCATAGCGCGGCCCTCGCCTCCGCCTTCGTCACCATTACGGTGCTGCACATCGTGCTCGGCGAACTGGTGCCGAAGTCGTTCGCGATCCGACGTCCGGGGCGGATCGCCCGCTGGTCGGCGCCGACCCTCAAGGTGTTCTTCCTGATCTTCTACCCGGCGCTCTGGTGCCTCAACACCGCCTCGCTCGGCATCCTGCGCCTGCTCGGCGTGCGCCAGGCGCACGACACCAGCATCTCGGAGACGGAGCTGCGCATCCTCTTTGCCGAGTCGTTCCAGAAGGGGGTCATCACCTCGAGCGAGGCGGAGATCATGGAGCGGGCGACCCGCTTCTCCGATCGGACCGTGCGCGACGTCATGGTGCCGCTGGACCGCGTGATCCTCTGGTCCCTGGCCCGCACCGTGGACGAGAACCTCGAGGTGGCGCGCTCCGAGAAGCACACCCGCTACCCGGTCTGGGACCCGGAGCGGCGCGATCTCGCCGGGGTGATCAACATCAAGGCGCTGGCGCTCCTGAGCGACCGTGAGGCGGAGCGGGTGCAGGAATCCGACGTCATCAAGGAGCTGCTGCGCGTCTCCGCCGACCGTCGCATCGACGCGGTCCTGGCGCAGATGCGCCGGCGCCGGCAGCACATGGCGGCGGTCGTCGGCCCCGAAGGCCGGGCGGTCGGGATCCTGACGATGGAGGACATCATCGAGGAGATCTTCGGCGAGATCGAGGACGAGTTCGACACGGAGCCGGCGCCCCGGACCGTGCCCTGAGATCGGGCGCCGCTCGGGCGGCGCCGGGAGACGACCATGCCCCTTTTTGGAGCCTTCGCCCTCGCGGCCGCCCTGGCCGCGGTGCCGGACGCCGAAATCGAAGCCGCCACCCGGGCCCTCACCGCGCGGCTCGTCGAGACGCGGCGCGACCTGCACATGAACCCGGAGCTGGGGAACCGCGAGACCAGGACCTCGGCCCTGGTCGCCGATCGCCTGCGGGCGCTCGGCATCCAGGTCCGGTATCCCGTGGCCAAGACGGGCGTGGTCGGGATCCTCAAGGGCGGACGCCCCGGCCGCGTCGCGGCCCTGCGGGCCGATCTCGACGCGCTGCCGATCGAGGAGCGCAACGACGTTCCCTACAAGAGCCGCGTCCCGGGGGTGAAGCACGCCTGCGGGCACGACGGCCACACCGCCATCGTGCTCGGCGTGGCCGAGGTGCTGTCGGGGCTGCGCGCCCGTCTGCCGGGGACGGTCGTGTTCCTGTTCCAGCCGGCGGAGGAGGGGCCGCCGGAGGGGGAGAAGGGCGGGGCGCCGCTCATGATCGAGGAGGGTGTCCTCGACGATCCCAAGGTGGAGGCCATCTTCGGCCTGCACATGGACCCGCTGTTCGACGTCGGCACCATCGGCTGGACTGCCGGACCGATCTACGCCTCGAGCGACCGCTTCGTCGTGACGGTGACCGGGAAGAAGACCCACGGCGCG
This sequence comes from Candidatus Cryosericum sp., assembly GCA_035649235.1. Classification (GTDB taxonomy): domain Bacteria; phylum Acidobacteriota; class Polarisedimenticolia; order Gp22-AA2; family Gp22-AA2; genus DASRJX01. Next base: position 14,654 of record DASRJX010000180.1, on the reverse strand, counting down.
TACCCCCACACCGGCGTCGATCCGATCCCCGTGGCGGCGGAGATCGTGCAGGCGCTCCAGCTCATCGTGACGCGGCAGACCGACACCCTGGACCCCAAGGTGCTGACCATCGGGTCGATCCACGGCGGCAACCGCTTCAACATCATCGCCGACGAGGTGGTGCTGGACGGAACGATCAGGACCCTCGACGCCGCGGTGCGGAAGGACCTCAAGGATCGCATGGCCCGCACCACTGAAGGCGTGGCGGCGGCCGACGGCGCCTCCGCCCGGATCCGCTGGGTGGGGGAGGGCAACCCGCCGACCGTCAACGACGCGAGCCTGGCGCGCGCCTCGGTCAAGGCGCTCGAGCGCGCCACGGGCCCCGGGCGCACCCTCGAGTCGCGCCCGCAGATGGGCGCCGAGGACTTCGCCCACTACGCGCTGCGCGTTCCCGGTTTCTACGTCAAGCTGGGGGTCCGCAACGAGGCGAAAGGCATCACCGCCATGGTGCACACCGAGGACTTCGACATGGATGAGTCGGTCCTGCCGCTCGGTGTCCGGGCGATGGCGAACGTGATCTGGGAGTTCCTCTCTCGATAAGGAGACCGTCATGCCGTATCCGCGCCTGCCACTGGTTCTCATCTTGCTCGTCTGCGGGCTGGCCTGCGTGGCCACGCACCCCGAGGAGACGGCCTCCTCGGGCGGCGACTCCGCATCGGTGCGGATCACGCCGCAGCAGCTCGCGAACGACGTCCTGGGCGCGATGGACCGCACTGCCGATCCCTGCCAGGATTTCTACCAGTACGCCTGTGGCACCTGGATGCGGACGAGCCAGATCCCGCCCGATCGCTCGCGCTGGGGACGGGGCTTCTCGGAGATCGAGGAGCGGAACCAGGCCATCCTCCGGGACATCCTGGAGCGGGCGGCCAAGGCCCAGGCCGGGGACGCGGACCGCAACCGGATCGGCCTCTTCTTCGGCTCCTGCATGGACGAAGACGCCGTGGAGAGGTCGGGCCTCGGCCTGTTGCAGCCGCTCCTCAGGGAGATCGATGCGGTCCGCGATGCGTCCGGTCTGCTGCTGGTGGCAGGGCACCTGCACCTCGTCGGGGCGGAAGCGCTCTTCGAGCCCGAGGTGTTCGCCGACTTCAAGGACCCCGACACGAGCATCGCCTACTACCTGCAGGGAGGGATCGGCCTCCCGGATCGCGAGTACTACATCGCCGACGACGAGCGGTCCCTTGCGCTGCGCGGCGAGTACCAGGCGCACGTCGGGAGGATGCTGGCTCTCCTGGGGGAGTCCGCGGAGGCGGCGCAGCGGCACGCCGCGGCGATCCTGGAGTTCGAGACGCAACTCGCCCGGGTCTCTCTGCCGCGGGAGGAGGCGCGCGACCTCGAGCGCATCTACCACAAGATCGATCTCGCCGGCCTCAAGGCGACGGCGCCCGAGCTCCCCTGGGACATGTACCTGTCCGCCATCGGCTACCCGGCGCTTCGGTCCATCAACGTCGGCATGCCGGATTTCTTCAAGGGGCTCTCGGCCCTAGCCACCCGGACGCCGCCCGAGACGCTGCAGGCCTACCTGCGCTGGCACCTGGCGCACGCGGCGGTCCAGGCGCTGCCGCGGGCCTTCGTGGAGGAGGACTTCGCGTTCTTCGGCCGATCGCTGAGCGGTCAGAAGGAGATCCAGCCGCGCTGGAAGCGCTGCGTGCAGGCGACGGACGGGGCCCTCGGTGAGATCCTGGGGCGCTCCTACGTCGAGCGGGCGTTCGGCGGCGACAGCAAGCCGGTCGCCCTGGAGATGATCGAGGGGATCGAGGCGGCGCTCGGGCGCGCCCTCGCGGGCCTCACCTGGATGGACGAGACGACGCGCGAGCGGGCCCGCGGGAAGCTGGCGCAGGTCACCAACAAGATCGGCTACCCGGACCGGTGGCGGGACTATGCGGCCCTGTCGATCCGCCCCGGGGACTACCTCGGCAACACGCTGGAAGCCGCGCGCTTCGAGTTCCGCCGCCAGCTCGACAAGGTAGGGAAGCCGGTCGACAAGAAGGAATGGGGCATGACGCCGCCCACTGTCAACGCCTACTACAACCCGACCGTCAACGAGATGGTCTTCCCGGCGGGCATCCTGCAGCCCCCGTTCTTCAGCCGCGACTTCCCGCGGGCCATGAACTACGGAGCCGTCGGGATGGCGATGGGTCACGAGCTGACCCACGGCTTCGACGACCAAGGTCGCAAGTTCGACGGCACGGGGCTGATGCGGGAGTGGTGGGACCCGTCCGTCGTGGCCCGCTTCGAAGAGCGCGCCCGGTGCGTCGAGGGCCTCTATTCCGGGTACGAGATCGAGCCCGGCCTGAAGGTCAACGGCAAGCTGACGCTGGGGGAGAACATCGCCGACCTGGGGGGGATCAAGGAGTCGTACGGGGCCTACAAGGCCTGGGAGGCTGAGCACGGGGCGCCGGCGTCGCCGGTGGCCGGCCTGACGAACGATCAGCTCTTCTTCGTCGGTTACGCGCAGAGCTGGTGCGAGCTGATGACTCCCGAGAGGGCCCGGCTCCAGGTGTCGGTCGACCCCCACTCACCCGCGCGCTTCCGCGTCCGGGGCCCGCTCGTCAGCTTTCCGGCCTTCGCGCAGGCCTTCTCCTGCGCGCCGGAGACGGCGATGAATCCTTCGAGTCGATGCGAAGTGTGGTGAAGCCGGATGGAAGGGCTTCCGGGAACGCAGAACAGGACCGGGCGGCGCCCCCCGCGGGGGGGTGGGAGCGTGTCGATTGCCGACAGTCTCCCGGGGGTGCGGTGGGCGCCGCCCGCCTGCTCGTCCCCGACTAACCGCCGAGCGCGAGCAGAACCTCGCGGCCGCGGAACAAGTCGGGATCCAGAATCACGAGACGGGCTCCGCCCGTCTCCTCCGACGTCTCGATGGTGAAGTCCCTGCCCTCCTGGAAGATGGGGGGCAGGAGGCGGATCTCCTTGATCTTCTCCAGGCCGAAGGCGCTGGGCATGAACGAGATGCTGGTCCCGTTGCGCAGGTCGAGCGCCTCGTCGTAGTTCAGACCCTTGACGTCCTTCACTTTCGACAGGACCCCGCTGAGAACCCCGCGCTCTTTCAAGGAGTGCTGGTTCTCGGCGTGGTAGAAGAGCGAGTTCTGCCGGAACGCGAGGTCACGTGACAGGCGGTCCACGTTCGACTCGAGGTCGGCCTTGTTCCGCTGCAGCATCGAGATGTCCTCCTCGAGCTGGGTCTTGCGCTGCTGCAGATCGGCCACTTCGGCCTCGGCGGCGGCGCGGCCGGTCTGAGCGACGTCCCGCTCGGTGCGGGCCGTGTCGCGCTCCTCGATGAGCTTGCGCTGCCGCGCCCGGCGCACGGCCAGGGGCGTCTGACCGGCCTCCCCCTGCGTAATGTAGGTCCTGAAGGTGTCCTGCTTCGGGTCGTAGAAGTACCAGACGTGGTTGCCCGCCAGGAGGACGTCGCTCCGGTCGACCTGCTTCACCAGCTCCTTTGCCTTGGCCTCGTCCAGCTTGGCCTCGTTGATCAGGTAGTTCATCGCGAGCTTCGTGTGGTCGTCACCCTTCTTGGCCACGGTGAACTGATCCGGGAGGCGCTGCTCCAGCTGCAGAACCTTCTGCTGCAGCGCCTGGAGGCTGTCGCGGTCGGAGATGATCTTGGTGATCAGCGACTTGTACGAGACGTCCTTCTCCTCCGTGAGGAGCTGGTTGAGAACGTCGCGCTGCTCGCCGGTGAGATCCTCCATGAAGATCTCGCTGAACTGGATCGTCCGCTCTCCCGGCTTGCGCGACTGGTTGAAGGTGTCGATCTTCTTCATCATGGTGTCGGTCGTCTGGTCAATCCGGGCCTTGTCCGACTTCAAGGTCGCCAGCAGGTCCTCGGGGTTCGAGGGGGGGCCGGAGAGAGCCTGACGCATCGATTCGGTGCATGAGACGAGGCCGGCGACCAGGAAGGCCGCCAGGAGGGTCGTCCCGAGCCATCCGTCCCCCCGGAACGAGCGCCGCAGGGCGGGGGCCGGCGGGAGATTAGTACCCTCTACCTTCATGTGAACCTCCTGATGTTGGAATCCCGGCCGAAGCAGGACGGGATGGCGCTGCCGGCAAGCAGGATTCGTGCCGCGCTCCGCTCGGCGCAAGCGGCCCCTCGAGTGGAGCCGGCCGTGGACGGTCGTCCCGGAGCAAGGACAGAGTAGCGGGACAGGTGGGGAGGAGCGGGAGCGGGCGGCCGGTATAATGCCGCCAATGGAGGTCAATCGGCGGCGGCTGCTATCGACGGCGGGCATCCTTTTATTGGGTCTTGCTGCCTGCGCTCCGGGTGATACCACCTCCCGGGCGCCGGGGGACGGCCGATCCGGCCGGGTGGTGATTGTCGGCGTCGACGGGGCCGATTGGCGGTTGATCGAGCCGCTCATGGCGGACGGCCGGATGCCCCACATGGCCAGGATCGTCCGGGAAGGCGCCTCCGGAACCCTGCTGTCCATGGAGCCGACACAGTCCCCGGCGCTCTGGACGACCATCGCCACGGGGGTGGGCCCGGAGCGGCACGGCATCCACGGGTTCGTCGTCCCGAAGGACAAGGAGGCCCGGTCCGCCGCGTCGGCGGCGCACCTCGTGGACGGCGAGAGCGGGGGGGAGGAGAGCCTGCGCCCGGTGACGAGCAACATGCGCACAGCACCGGCCTTCTGGAACATCCTGTCGAGCCTCGACCTGCGCGCGGGCGTGGTCGGCTGGCTGGTCACGTGGCCGGCGGAGCCCGTGAACGGCTTCATCGTCTCCTCCTACCTGCCGTACATCTACAGCTGGTCGACCGGCCGGCCCTTGAAAGGCACGATCGTCGAGGGCATTCCCCGGCAGACGTTTCCCGAGGGCCTGATCGAGGAGATCGACGCCCTCAAGGTCCGTCCCGCCGATCTGAAGATGGAGATGGTGCGGCGATTCTACGATCCGTCGCGCATCGCCGGGCTGGGTCCGGAGGAGCGCGAGTGCGTCACCGGCTTCCTGTGGAGCCTGGCCTGCGACGAGACCTACCGGCGCATCGGGCTGCACCTCTTCGGCCGGTACCCGGTCGACGTGTTCGCCGTCTACTTCGGCGGCGTGGACGTCGCGTCGCACCGCTTCTGGAAGTTCGCCCGCCCCGGGGACCTCGACTACGGCGTGCGTCCGGGGGACGTGGAGGTCCTGGGCGGAGTCATCGACGCGTACTACCGCTACGTCGACGACCTGATCGGCGAGTACCTGGGCCGGCTCGGGCCCCGCGATACGCTCGTGGTGCTGTCCGATCACGGCTTCCAGCCGGTGTTCGTGCCGGACCGCCCCTCGACGTCGGGGCACCACAGGCTGGAGGGGATCGTGGCGCTCGTGGGGCGAGGCATCCGGTCGGGAGCCCGTATCGAAGGGGCCCGCCTCGTCGACGTCCTGCCGACGCTCCTCGTCCTGCTCGACCAGCCCGTCTCCCAGGGTCTCGAAGGCCGGCCGCTCCTGAGCGCGCTCGATCCGGCCTTCGTCGACGCGCACCCGGTGCGGACGGTGAACGACTACGGGTTGACGGCCGCGGCACCCGGGCCCGACGCCTCCGATCTGGACCGCAACGTCCTGGAGCGGCTGCGCTCTCTGGGCTACATCAACTGAGACGACGGTGCGGGTGGGTCAGTGGACGGGGAAGCGCCAGCCGAGGCCCAGTCCGATCTCGGACACGCTCACATCGAAGCCGTCGGCGTAGACCGGCAGGTCCCCCTCGAACTGGGTGAACCGGTATTCGAGCCGGAGGTACGCCGCGTTCCCCATGAAGAACCGGACGCCTCCTCCCAGCCCGAGGGCGAAGTCGGTCTCGTGTCCGAGCGATTCGTCGTCGGTCGTGAACCAGCCGATGCCGGCCGTGAGATACGGCACCACGTCCTTGGCCGTGAAGTTGTGGACGTAGGCGGTCTGGAAGTTGAAGGTGAAGACGTCGATGCCCGGGAAGAAGACGTCGTTCGTCCAGGTGGAGTTCATCACCACCTCGATCTCGTGGCGCGGGGTGAAGAGGTAGCCGAACCGGCCTCCGAATCCCACCTCGTCGTCGAGGTCGACGTCCTCCTCGTAGCTCGTGTAGACGGCGGAGAGGCAGAACTCGAACGCGGGCGGAGGTGGTTGGGTGATCCGTCGAGGGTGGGCCGGCTGCGCCAGGAGCGGCGTGGCCGCCAAACCCCCGAGCACGAGGCCGAGGATCGGCAGCCGGGCGCTCCAGCGGGGCGCCGGGAGGACGGGCCGGCGTTCGTTGCTCCCTGTTTTGGCCACGTGCTATAGTACCGCCCCTTCAAGCCGGACGTGGGGCGTTAGCTCAGCTGGGAGAGCGCAAGGCTGGCAGTCTTGAGGTCGGGGGTTCGATCCCCCCACGCTCCACCACGCCGGTCCCTTCATCGCGTGCGGGCGTAGCCGCACGTGGGGGTCAACGCTGCGGGCGCCGGCTCTGCGCGATGGCGCGCGGCTTGATCCTCTCGCGGCGGCGAGCCCCGGCTTCGCGGACCCTCGCTTTCCTCGCCTCGCCGGCGACCGCGTCCGGGCGCGCCAAAACCAGAGGGCTCAACGCGGCTGCGAAGACCTCGGCGACCTCGTGCACGGGCACGATCTTGAGGCCCTTGCGGAGCTCGGTCGGGATGTCGACCAGGTCCTTCTCGTTCTTGGCCGGCATCAGCACGGTCTCGATCCCGGCCCGCCGCGCCGCCAGGATCTTCTCCTTGATCCCGCCGACGGGGAGGACCTTGCCGCGCAGCGTGATCTCTCCCGTCATGGCGATCTGGTGGCGCACCGGCCGGTTCGCCATCAGCGAGGCGACGGCCGTGGCGATGGTGATGCCCGCGGAGGGGCCGTCTTTCGGGATGGCGCCCGCCGGCACGTGGATGTGCAGGTCGCATTTCTCGAAGGCATCCGGCTCGATCCCGAGATCCTGGGCATGGGCCTTGATGAAGGAGAGTGCCGCCTGCGCCGACTCCTTCATCACGTCGCCGAGCTGGCCCGTGATCTGCAGCCCGCCGCCCCCCTTCATGCGCGTCGCCTCGATGAACAGGATGTCGCCGCCCGAGGAGGTCCACGCCAGCCCCGTCGCGACCCCCACCTCGTCGGTGCGCTCGGCCACCTCGGGAATGTAGATGATCGGCCCGAGGTACTCCTGAAGCGCGGCCGGGTCCACGTGCCGCGGCTTGGTCCGGCCCATGGCGATCTCCTTCGCCAGCTTGCGGCAGATCGTGGCGATCTGCTGCTCCAGCTTGCGGAGCCCCGAATCGGACGTGTAACCGCGGATGATCTCCGCCAGGGCCTCGGGGGACAGGGTCAACTGCGCCTCGGTGAGCCCGTGGGCGTCGAGCTGCCTCGGGACCAGGTACTGCCGCGCGATGTCCAGCTTCTCCTCCTCGACATAGCCGGGGAGGTGGAGGATCTCCATGCGGTCGCGCAGCGGATCCGGGATGGTGTCGAGCCGGTTCGCGGTGGTCACGAACATGACCTTCGACAGGTCGAACGGCAGGTCGAGGTACAGGTCGGTGAAGTTGTTGTTCTGCTCGGGATCGAGGACCTCGAGGAGCGCCGACGCCGGGTCGCCCCGGAAGTCGGAGCCGATCTTGTCGACCTCGTCGATCATGAAAAGCGGGTTCCGCGTTCCGGCCCGCCTCAGGCTCTGGACGATCTTGCCGGGCATGGCGCCGACGTAGGTCCGACGGTGCCCGCGGATCTCCGCCTCGTCGCGCATCCCGCCGACGCTCATGCGCACGAACTTGCGCCCCAGAGCCTCCGCGATCGATCGACCCAGCGAGGTCTTGCCGGTGCCGGGAGGGCCGTAGAAGCAGAGGATGGGGCTCTTCATGTCCTTCTTGAGCTGCCGGACCGCGAGGAACTCGAGGATGCGGTCCTTCACCTTCTCCAGTCCGTAGTGATCCCGATCGAGGATCTTCGCCGCCTCGCGCACGTCGAGCCGGTCCGTCGTCTCGATGGCCCAGGGCAGCGTGGCCAGCCAGTCGAGGTAGGTGGTGATGACGGTGTACTCGGCCGACGCCGGGTTGACCATCTCGAGGCGCGACAGCTCCTTCTCCGCCTCTTTCCGCGCCTCCTCGGGCAGCCCCGCTTTCTCGATCTTGTCGCGCAGGTCCTTGACCGCGCCGGCGGTCTCGCTGTCCTCGCCCAGCTCCTTGCGGATGACCTTCATCTGCTCGCGCAGGAAGTACTCGCGCTGCGCCTTGCGGATCTCGTCCTCGGTCTGCTCCTTGATCTCCTGCCCCGCCTTCGCCAGGCCGATCGACTTCTCGATCAGCCGGATGCCGACCTTCAGCCGATCGATCGGGTTGATCGTCTGGAGGATCTCCTTCTTCTCCTCCAGCTCGAAGTTGAGGTGGTTGGCGACCTGATCGGCCAGGTTCCCCGGGCCCGTCAGGTTGTTCTTGATCAGGTTCAGGATCTCGCCTGGCACGCGCGGGTCGAGCTGGATCAGGTTCTCCAGGAGATGGAGCGCGTTCCCCATCAGGAGGTTCGCCTCCATCGATTCGATCTCCCGCTCGTCGATGCAGGACACGCGGGCCTTGAGGTAGGGCTCCACCTGGAGGTATTCCGCGACCCGGAACCGGCGCAGCCCGAGCAGGATGATCTGGATGGTGTTGCCGGAGACGTTCAGCTTGTTGACCAGCCGGGCCGCCACGCCGATGCCGGAGAGCTCGTCTATCGGCGGCACCTCGATGGAGGTGCTCTTCTGCACCACCAGGCCGATGATCGACTCCGGCTCCATGTCGCGGATCAGGCTGAGGTTCTTCTTCCGCACCACCTGCAGGTTGACGACCATCTGCGGGAAGACGACGGTCGAGGCGAGCGGGATGATAGGCAGCTCGCCGGGGATGTCGCACTCGAGCATCTCGGAGGACGGGCGCACGGCGGCGGGCAGAGCGCGCTCCGTGCCGGGCGTCCTGTCCGGCCTGTCCTGGGTGCTCTTCCTGCCGGTCTGACTCATCGCACCCTCAGTCGGTTCTGCGGCCCGGAGCGAAGAAACGGTAGGCGAGGACCTTGTACACCAGCTTCGCCGCCAGGAAGTCGCTCGCCGCGTCGTCGCGCAGCGGGCGCAGCTCGTTGACGTCGAAGCCGACCACCTTCTTGCTCCGGCAGAGCCCGCGAATGAAATCCAAGGTGTCGTACCATCCCGGCCCCCCCGGCTCCGGCGTCCCGGTGCCCGGCACGAGCGACGGGTCGAAGTAATCCACGTCGATCGTAAGGTATATCTCGTCGCTCAGCCGGTCAACCATCTCCAGCGCGATTCCGGGCCGGCGGATGAAGTCCCAGGCGGGGACGACCATGAGCCGGGCCTCCCGGATGAAGGCCGCCTCCTCCTGCGACATGCTCCGGATGCCGACCTGGAGGGTCGGGAGGCGCCCGGCGAAATGGCGCATGATGCAGGCGTGGTTGTGATCCGACCCCTCGTAGCTGGCGCGCAGGTCGCCGTGGGCGTCGAGCTGGACGACCGACAGCTGCGGATAGGTCTTGTGGTAGGCGCGGATGGCGCCGATCGACACGCTGTGCTCGCCCCCCAGGACGACCGGCATCTTGCCCATCGCCAGGTACCGCCCGACCGCCTCCTCGACCTTGCGGGCCATGGCCTCCGGGGGGTCCTGGTTCGAGGAGACCGGGGCCGCGGTGTGGATGCCGACGTCGCAGGGCTGGCAGTCGAGCTCGTCGTCGTAGAGCTCCATGTGCGTGGAGGCCTCGATGATGGCGGCGGGGCCGTCGGCGGTGCCTTTCTGGTAGGAGGCCGTCCGGTCGTAGGGGACCGGGACGATGACGACGCGGGCCTTCTCGAGCGACGCGAGCGGGGCGTCGAGACCCCCGTAGCCCGGCCCCGACGAGGCCTGGGCGCTCACGGGATCAGGACGGATGCGGCGACGACGGTGGTCCACCAGCCGCGCTTGTCCCCCACCGCCGACTGCGTGACGTTGATGGTGCGGTAGATCTCGTTGCTGATCTTCCAGATCTCCTTGCGCTCGTCGTAGGAGCCCTCCGGATTGAACTCAACCCCCGAGATCGTGGCCAGCATCTGCGCCGCCAGATCCTCCGCGTAGTCTCCGGCGACCTCCTCGGTCTGGCCGTAGGAGTGGTGCTCGCTGAGATACCCGTTGCGCGTCGGCTTCGAGGGAATGGCGATCCCGATGGAGGCGGCGATCAGGCGATGCGGCTCGTTGGTCTCCGACTGGCTCATGACGCAGAAGACCACCTCGCCGACGCGCAGGTACCGGAGGCCCTGCGCCTTGGGGATGATCTTGCAGCCGGGCGGGAAGATGCTGCTGACCCGGACGAGGTTGAAGTGGGCGATGCCGGCGTCCCGCAGGGCCATCTCGAAGGAGTTCAGCTTCTCCTTGTGGCGGCCGACGCCCTTGGTCAGAAAGATCTTCTTGGATACGAACATCCGTCTCTTGCCTCCGCGCTGCCGCCTGGTTGAGGTGGGATGCGCCCGCGGCGCCGCATGGTTATACAGAAGATGAGATCAGAGATCAAGGCGCTCAAAGAGCCGGACCGGCGGTCCGAGCCGCCGGGGGCGGGCCCGGCGCCTCGGGCCGAGGGCGCGGTCCCATTGTTCCTTGTCCGCTGCCATGGATCTTCGTCCGAAGCGTGGTAGCCTCGCCGGAGACCGGCGGGCGCTCCGGGGGGAACGGTCCGCCGGCGGGAGGGGACGAGCATGAGCGCGCAGCCGGAGGTGTTCGAGGGATCCTGTCTCTGCCGGAAGGTGATCTATAGGGCGCGCGGGCCGCTGGGGACGATGGACAACTGCCACTGCACCGACTGCCGGAAGAGCCACGGTGCGGCCTTCGCGACCTACATCGAGATCCCCCGGGCGGCGCTCGAGTTCGTCTCGGGCCAGGAGGAGATGACGACCTACGCCGCCCCTTCGGGCACCAGGCGGTCGTTCTGCCGGGCCTGCGGCTCCAACATTCTCTGCTGGGTGGAAGGGGACCCGACGGTCGAGATCGCGGCCGGGTCGCTCGACTCGGCCATCACCGCCCGCCCGCGCTCGCACATCTTCGTCCGCAGCAAGGTCTCCTGGTTCGACATCCAGGACGGGATGCCGCAGTACCAGGCCTACCGCAGGGACGGCTGACGGCGGCCGCGGGGAGAAGCGTCCGGCCGGCTCCTCCCCGGCTTACGCCGCGCCCTTGGAGTACTTCACGCTGCAGCCGAAGGCCTTCGTCTCGGCGACGGGCACCGGCTTGCCGCTGGAGAGCGCGTCGAGGGCGGTCTTGAAGTCCCGCGCCTTGACCTCCTCGGACTTGAGCGAGTCGTCGACGCGGCCGCGGTAGACCAGCACGCCCTTGGAATCGAGCAGGAAGATGTGCGGCGTGACGCGGGCGCCGTAGGCCACCGCCACCTGCTGCGTCTCGTCCACCACGTAGGGGTAGGGGAGTCCCTTGTCCTTGGCGCGCTGCACCATCTGCTCGAACCCGTCCCCCGGCACGATCTTCGGGTCGTTGGCGTTGATGGCGATGAAGCCGATGCCCTTCGGTGCGAAGCCCTTCGCCAGCTCGATGAGCCGATCCTCGTAGCCTTTCGAATAGGGGCACTCGTTGCAGGTGAAGATCACCGCCGTCCCCTTGGCGCCGGAGGAGGCGGCGAGCGAGTGCATCTCGCCGTCCGTTCCCTTGAGGTTGAAGTCGGGGCCCTTCGCCCCGATGGCCAGCTCCTGTCCCGGCTGGGCGGCCAGGGCGAGCCCGGCCAGGACGCAGGCGACCACAAGACTGCTGACGACCGTTCGGGTGCGCATGTCGTTCTCCTCCTGTGAGGCGCGTACTGTACCGCACGGAGGGTGCGGTGGCCAGCCATCGGGGAAGGCTCAGAGCGGCAGGCGCCTCAGGCGGAGAGCGTTGGCGATCACGGTCACCGAGCTGAGGCTCATGGCGAGAGAGGCCAGCATCGGGCTCAGGAGCCACCCCCAAAGGGGGTAGAGCGCGCCCGCGGCCACGGGAATGCAGAGGGCGTTGTAGGCGAACGCGAAGAACAGGTTCAGCCGGATGTTGCGCAAGGCGGCGCGGCTGAGCCGGCGGGCCCGCAGGAGAGCCGCCAGGTCGCCGCGCACCAGGGTGACCCCGGCGCTGCCGATGGCGACCGCCGTGCCGCTCCCGAGCGCGATGCCGACGTGTGCTGTGGCCAGGGCCGGCGCGTCGTTGACGCCGTCCCCCGCCATCGCCACCACGCCTCCCTTCGCCTTGAGCCTTTCGACGAGATCCCGCTTTCCGGCCGGCAGGATCTCCGACGCGACCTCGTCGATCCCGAGGCGGCCGGCCACCGCCTCCCCGGTCAGACGATTGTCTCCCGTGGCCATCACGATGCGCAGGCCCTCGGCGCGCAGCCGGTCCAGGGCGGCGGGGGTCGAAGGCCGGATCGGGTCCGAGAGGCCGAGAAGCCCGGCAGGCCGACCGTCGACGGCCACGTGGACGACGGTCTGTCCATCACGGCGCAGGGCCTTGGCCCGCGCGCCCAGGTCGCCGGCCAGAGCCTCGATCCCGAGCCCGCGCAGGAAACCCTCGCTCCCGACGACCACCACCCGGCCGTCGACCGTCCCGGTGGCGCCTTGGCCCGGGACCGAATCGAAGTGCTCCGGGTCCGGGAGCGCCAGCCCGCGTTCGCGTGCCGCCTCCACGATGGCCGCGGCCAGAGGATGCTCGCTCCGCCGCTCGACGGCGGCCGCGAGGCCCAGGAGGGCCGCCTCGTCCTCCTGCTGAGCCGGTCGGCCGGACGCCGCCACCGCCGGGACGGCCGCGATGGGCACCGGGCCGGCCAGGATCGTGAGGAGCCGCGGGCGCCCCTCGGTCAAGGTCCCCGTCTTGTCCACGACCAGCGTGTCGACTCGACCCAGGGTCTCGATCGCCTCGGCGTTCCGGAACAGGACCCCCGCAGCGGCTCCGCGCCCGGCCGCGACCATGATCGACATCGGCGTCGCCAGGCCCAGGGCGCACGGACAGGCGACGATCAGCACGGACACGGCCGCCATCAGAGCATGCGCCAGCCGCGGCTCGGGGCCGGCGAGCACCCAGATCGCGAAGGCGAGCCCCGCCGTGGCGAGCACCGCCGGGATGAACCAGGCGGACACGGCGTCGGCGAGGCGCTGGATCGGGGCCCGGCTGCGCTGCGCTGCGCCCACCATCCGGACGATCTCGGCCAGGAGCGTCTCCGAGCCGACCCTCTCGGCCTTCATCAAGAGGGCCCCGGTGCCGTTGATCGACCCGCCGGTGAGGGCATCGCCGGGCGCCTTGCCGGCGGGCACCGACTCGCCCGTCAGGAGCGACTCGTCGACGGCGCTCCGCCCTTCGGTCACGACACCGTCCACAGGCACCCTGGCGCCGGGCTTCACGAGCAGCAGGTTGCCAGGCCGCACCTGTTCCAGCGGCACCTCGATCTCGCGGCCTGCCGCGTCGCGGCAAAGGGCTGTGCGGGGCAGCAGCCCTGCCAGGTGGCGCAGGGCTTCGCCCGTCGCCCCGCGCGCCTTCAGCTCGAGGACCTGGCCGAGAAGGACCAGGACCGTGATGACCGCGGCGGTCTCGAAGTAGATCGGCGCGTGACTGCCGTGGCCAAAGGCGGCCGGCAGCGCGTCGGGCAAAAGGAGAGCCATCACGCTGGCGAGATAGGCGATCCCCGTGCCGCCCGCAATCAGGGTGAACATGTTGAGCCGGCGGTTCCGGAGGGAATCCCGCCCGCGCATGAGGAGCGGCCAGCCGCAATAGAAGACGACCGGAGTCGCGAGGAGCAGCTGGAGAAAGCCGAGGGGCCTCGCGTGCGGCGCCAGGCGGGCCGCGAGCGACGGCCACAGGTCGGCCATCGATAGGGCGAAGATCGGCACGGTCAGGAGGAGCCCGAGGACGAACCGGCGCGTCATATCGCGCAACTCGGGGTCGGCGGCCATGGATCCGCCCTCGGCCGGCACGAGGGGCTCGAGTGACATGCCGCAGATCGGGCAGGCGCCAGGACCTTCCCGGATGACCTCCGGATGCATCGGGCAGGTGTAGCGGCCGACCGCCGGGTGTGGCAGCGCATTGGTTGGCGTGGGGGTGGGTGGCGCCTTCAGGTAGGGCTCCGGGTCCGCGTCGAAGCGGTCCGCGCAGCCATCGCAGCAGAAGTAGTAGGTGCGTCCGGCGTGCGTCCGGCGCGCCGCCGCGCGGCCGGTGTCCACCTGCATGCCGCACACTGGATCCGCGACCGGCTCGCCTTGGGGCAACGTGACCTCTCTGGGGGGAAGCGATTCTAGCATCCCGCCGACGCTTGACCCTCCCTTCCGGTTCGCGCCACAATGCGCGATTCGGAGCCGGATGGCGAGGCTCCAGCGCGGTTCGGGGCGGACATCCATCGAGGAAGCGCCGATGATCGACGACGGGCCGGTCGGGCTCAGCCTCGAGCCCGACCGCAGCAGCAGGCACAGTCTGGGTCTCAAGGCCTCTCCCGCCGAGGTTTACCAGGCGCTCACCGAACCCGAAGCGCTGCAGCGATGGTTCGTGTCCGAGGCGAGCATCGATCTGCGGCCGGGCGGTGAGTTCCGCTGGGTGTTCGGGCGGCCGGGCGACGCGGCCGCCGCCCCGCTGGTCACGACAGGGCACTGTGTCGCCATCGCGAAGCAGGAGCTTCTCCGGCTGAAGGCGCTGATCGAGGACCTCGAGACCGAGATCGAGTTCCGCATCGACCCC
>DASRJX010000179.1:0-9172 GCA_035649235.1 Candidatus Cryosericum sp. | reverse complement strand
CAACTTCGTGAAGGGAAGGTCGGAGCGACAGCCCGACCCCGTGACCCCGGCGATGCGTCTCGGCCTGGCCGGGAAGCCATGGACCTGGCGGCAGGTGCTGTCGCGTCGACTGTTCCCGAGACGGCATCGCCTGCCGGGTCTCTGGAGCGACCTCTATAGGAGAGACTGGACCACGCCGGTCCTCCTCACCAATCACCGGCATCGCCTCAAGCACGCCGCCTGAGACGAACGCTCAGCATCATCCCGAGCCTCCCAGGGCCATGACCTCCTGCGACCCTCGCCTCGACCCCCAAGCACGGCCGGCTTCAACAACCTGCGCACCACCATGCAAGCCGCCATCCCGTGTAAGATCCGGCTGCCATGAGATCAGGCCCTGCGATTCTCCTGACGACGCTGATCGGCGCGAGCCACCTGGCGGCGGCCGCCACGCCGGCGCCCTCGCCGGCCGCCGAGGAGTCGGCGATCCGCGCCGTCGTCTCCGACTACGTCGGGCTGTACCGGGTCGGGACGCTGGAGCGCTGGAAGGCGCTCTTCCACCCTTCTCTGACGGTGGCCGACCCGCGCCCCGACGGCAGCATCCGCGTGCGCGGGCTGGAGGAGTTCTACGCCACGCAGAAGACGGGATTCGAGTCGGGACGGACGCAGGGGGAGCGCCTCGAGAACATCCGCGTCGAGGCGGGGCGCCGGATCGCCAGGGTCACCGCCGACTACATCTACACCGGCGAAGGGAAGGACAGCCGCGGCAAGCTCGGCCTGCACCTCGTCGAGGGAAGCGCCGGTTGGTCGATCGTGGCCATCGTCTACTCGTACGACCAGCCCTGATCAGGCGAGCCTCTCACCAGACGAAGAACCGGACGCCGGTGATGGCGTCGACGAAGGTCGTGTTGTCCGGGGTGACGTCGACGATCGGGGCCACCTCCAGAAAGGCCTCCCATCGGCGCTGGTATTTCGGCGCTGCGTAGTTGATGCCGACCGATCCGCGCACTCCGAAGCGCGTGCCGTCCACCGACTTCACGCGGCCGCCGATGCCGAGGTAGAAGGTCCTGATCCCCTTCAGGGTGTTCTTCATCTCGTAAAGGTGCCACTGGTGCTGGGCGTGGAATTGCAGACCGTCCTGGCCGGACTGCGACCATCCCAGCCCTGCCTCCCAGGCCAGCTCGTTGCGGCTCTGGTTGAACATCTTGAAGGTGACGCCCGAGGGCTGGCCGACCATCGGCCCGATCGAGAGGAGCCTCTCCCGCGGCGCCGGTTGCGCCTGCACCGGACCGCCCGCGAGGGGGAGGATCACGACCAGTCCCGCGACGGCGAGCCTCATGGGCGGCGATTCTAGCGCGACCGGTGCGCCGGGCGCTTCGACGACGCGCCCGTCCCGGGAAGCCCGGGTCGACCGGTGCGCCGGGCCACGAAGATGAGGTGCAGGAACCCCTCATAGGTTGCTCTGCCCTCCTGGCGCATGCCGATCTTGAGGGCGACGCCCTGCGAGGGAACGTTTTCGGGACGGACCAAGGCGATGACGCGCTCCTTGCCGGCGTGCTCGAAGGCGTAGTCCCGGCAGGCGGCGGCCGCCTCGGTGGCGTAGCCCCGGCGCCAGAAGGGCCGGTGGATGATGTAGCCGAGGGCCGTCTCCCTCCGGCCCTCCACCTGGGAGACCAGCAAGCCCGCCTGGCCGACCGGCTCCCCGGTCGCCCGGTCGAGGGCCAGCCAGTACCCGTAGCCGTGGCGGCGGTAGCGCTCCCTCTGGCGGCTCACCCAGGCTTGCGCCTCGGCGCGCGTGTAGCACCGGGGCCAGTAGCGCATCACTTCCGGGTGCCCCAGCATGGAGGCGACGAAATCGAGGTCGGCGAGGCTCATCTCCCGCAGGACGAGCCGCGGGGTCTGGAGGGCGATCGAGACGCGACCCCGGCTCATCGCCGGAGCGGCCTCGGGAGAGCGTTCATCCCGTCAGAGGGCCGATGAGCTGGATGGCGCAATCGGCGCCGGAGTGGACCAGCATGGCGGCCACGATGCCGCGCGTCGCGAACACGTAGCCGAGGACGAAAGCACCGACCGCATTGAGGGCGACGACCGACATCGCCAGAAATGGACCGGGGGCATCGACGCCGCTCCAGGACGGAAGGTGCGCGGCGGAGAACGCCAGGGCCGAGACGGCGATCGACGTCCAGAGGACGGCGGGAGACGGAGCCCCTCCGGGGGACCGGATCAGCCGCGCCACCACGCCGGCGATGACCGACATGATGACCAGCCTGAAGATCAGCTCCTCGCCGACCGCGGCGACGTAGATCACGAGGATGCGCCGCCAGATTGGCAAAGCGCCCGCGGTCGCGATCCGGGCGCCGATCGAGGGGAGGGCCGGCTCGATGGCGATCCGGATCACCGCGAGGAGCAGCAGCCCGACGGCGAGCCCGAGGGCGACGAGCGCCACGACCCGGAGCGTGCTCCACCCCGCAGAAGGCTCGGTGCTCCGCAGCAACTGCCGCAGGCCGGACCAGCGCCACAGCCACAGTCCGAAGAAGCTTGTGAGCCCGGCGATCGCGACCGAAACGAGGGTTGCGACCGGATGGAGGGGGACGGCGAGCGCGCCCGCCAGGGCGGACGCGGCCACGAAGGCCCATTGCCGACGCCGTTCGTCAGGAGCCATGGAACAGCCCTCCGTTCAGTTGATCGCGCAGGATCCGGGACCGCGAGGATCGCCGCAGCTCCCGCAGGCTCCCGGGCCCATCGATTCGCCGTCGTCGCCGGCGCCGAAATCGCCTCCGTCGTCCTGGCCGCCGCCGAGATCGGAGCCGCCGAACGAGTCGGCGCCGGAATCCCCCCCGCCGATGGCGGCGAACGTCGAGACCAGCTTCTCGAGATCGGTGCCGTGGCAGGTCGGGCAGGAGGGCTTCTCCTTGCCGAACAGGAGCTGCTCGAAGCGCTTCGAGCACTTGCGACAGTTGTATTCGTAAAGGGGCATGGGGACCTCATCCGAGGCGCGGCGCCCGTCGCCGCGCTAGTCCGAGTGCAATGCGATCCGGTTTCCCTCGCTGTCGAGGACGATGGCGCGGAACCCGAACGGTCCGATCGGGTGGTTGGGCTCGATCACCTTGCCGCCCAGCTCGGGCACCAGCCGCACCGCCTCGTCCAGCCTCCCGGGGACGCTGAAGTAGAGGAGCGGGCCGCCCTCCGAGGGAAGGTCGCCCCGCTTCCTGACCAGGCAGCCCGCAACCTCGCTGTCGCCGTGCGCCAGGACGGCGACGTCGGGGAACTCGTTCTTGATCGACCGTCCCAGGACGCCGCTGTAGAAGCGGACGGCGCGGTCGAGGTCGGTCACGGGAACGTCGAACCAGACGACGGCGTGGGCCATTCTCTCCTCCTCAGGGCAGGGACGCGGACCTCTCCGGCAGCCGCAGGCGGGTGCGCATCCAGACGCTCAGGGCCGTGCGGGCGTCGAGGCACAGGCTGAAGACGGCCGGCACGACGAACAGGGTGAACACGGTCGAGGTGATGAGGCCGCCTACGACGACGCTCCCGAGGCCGCGGTAGATCTCCGAGCCCGCGCCCGGGGAGAGCATCAGCGGCAGGCCGCCCAGGATCGACGTTCCGACCGTCAGGCAGATGGGGCGGATGCGGTTGCCGGTCGCCTCCCGGATCGCCTCGCGCGGCGCCATCCCGTCTTCGCGCATGTGATTGAGCGACTGGTGCACGACCAGGATGGCGTTGTTGATCACGGCGCCGACCAGGATGACGAAGCCGAGCATGGTGATGACGTCGAGCTGCTGCGGCGGCGCGTACCACTGGCTGAACTTGAGCGCCAGGATGCCGCCGATGCCGGCGAAGGGGACGCTGAACATGATCACGAAAGGATACAGGAACGATTCGAACAGCGCCGCCATCAGGAGGTAGGTGATGGCGATGACGAGCAGGAAGTTCCAGAACAGCGCCCGCCAGGCCTGCACCAGCTTGTCGGCGGTGCCCGAGAGGCGGGCCTGGTACAGGCCGCCGAGCTGGCCCCCGTCGTACATCGGCTTCAGGATGCTGGCCTGCACGATCTCGGTCGCCGTCTGCAGCGCCATCCCGTCCGGCGGCTGCACCAGGATGCGCACGGTGCGCTGGCGCTCGCTGTGGATGATCTCGACCGGTCCGTTCACGGGCTTCACCTCCGCCACCGACCCGAGCGCGACCACCCTGCCGTCGGGCGCGGCGATCGGCATCTGCTCCAGGAGGTGCGTGCGGTGGGCGTCGCCCGGCTCCGCCTTGACGACGAGATCGATCTCCCGCCCCTCGTCCAGGTAGTCGCTGGCCTTGGCGCCGTAAACCAGGGAGCGCACGGCGAACCCGAGATCGCGGTTCGAGACCCCCTGCTCGGCCGCCCGCCGGCGGTCCGGGATCACGTGCACCTCCGGGTTCATCAGGTCGAGGCTCGGCTCCGGGCGCGCCTGCGCCCCCGGGAGCACCTCGTGGACCTTCATGAACGCCTGCCCGCCGAGATCGATCAGCCGGGCGAAATCGGGGCCGCTGAACTCGATGTCGATGCCGCCGCCTCCGAAATCCCCCTGGAAGATGCTGAACTGCTGGATGAACGCGAACGCTCCCGGCACCTTGGCGTTGGCATTCTGGAACTCGGGCATGAGCTCGCGCACGCGCATCGGGTCGTTGCTGCTCACGCCCAGGAAGGCGAAGTTGTTGAGCGCCACGAAGAAGAAGTCGCGGATCCCGCCTCCGGGCGTCTTCTCGGCCTCCGGGGTGCCGGGCTTCACCTCCCACAGCGGCTTCAGGTCCCGGTCGTAGAGGTCTTTGAGCGTGGCGACCTCCTCGATGCTGTAGCCGGGAGGAGGCAGCAGGATCCCGAACAGGAAGTTCTGGTTGCCCTGAGGCAGGTACTCCGTCGGGGGGATCAGCCACCAGGTCAGGAGGAGCGAGACGGTGGTGCAGCCGACGACCGTCGCCAGCCGGCGCCAGGTGGAGCCGGTGATCCAGTACACGGTGTCGCGCACCCAGTCCACCAGGCGTCCGGCGAGCCGCACCAGCCCGTAGAGTCCCAGGAGGCCGGTCGCGTGCTCGTCGATCTCGGCCGCGTGGAGCATGCGGGCCGACAGGCACGGAATGACCGTGATCGCCACGATGAGGCTGAGCCCGGTCGAGACCGCCAGAGCCAGGGCGATGTCGCCGAAGAGCTGTCCCACTTCCTCCTTCATGAAGACGACCGGGATGAAGATGAACATGTTGGCGAGCGTGCTGGCGAGCACCGCGCCCCAGACCTCGGTCGAGCCCTCGTCCGCGGCGTCCAGGAGCGACTTCCCCATCTGGCGGTGGCGGTAGATGTTCTCCAGGATGACGATTGAGTTGTCGACCACGACCCCGGTCGCGAACGCCAGCCCGGCCAGGCTGACGACGTTGAGGGTGCGCCCGAACCCCCACATGATGATGAACGTGCCGATGAGGCTGATCGGGATCGACAAAGTGATGACGAAGGTGCTGGCGAACGAGCGCAGGAAGACGAGCAGCATCAGGACGGACAGCAGGGCGCCGATGTAGAGGTTGTCCCGGACCAGGTCGATGGAGCTGTTGATGTACTCCGTCTGGTCGTAGACCTGGGTGATGGCGAGGCCGCGCTCCTTGACGAGGCCCTCGTTCAGCCGCGTGACGGCCTGGCGGATGCCTTCCATGGTCTTGAGGACGTTCGCCTTCTGGTTCGGCACGGCGTTGAAGGCCAGGACCTTGGTGCCCTGGTTGTAGACCTCGCCGTCCGATTTGCGGTACCCCAGCTCGGCCTTCGCCACGTCCTTGAGGTAGATCGGCACGTTGTCGCGGACGGCGATGACGATGTCCTCGACGTCCTGGGCCGATTCGTACTGGCCGACCGTGCGCACGATGTAGCGGCGCTTCCCCTCGTCGAGCGAGCCGCCGCTGTAGTTGCGGTTCTCGCGCTCGAGGGCGTCGCCGAGGTCGGTCAGCGTGACGCCGCGCGCCGCCAGGCGCTCGGGATCGACGATGACCTGCATCTCGCGCTCGCGCCCGCCGTAGATGTTCGACCCGGCGACCCCCGGCACGCGCTCCAGCTCCGGCTTGATGAAGTCCTCGGCGAAGTTGTGCAGGAATGAGATGTCCCCCTGGTAGCCGGTCCGATCGATCGGGGCCAGGACGAACCAGGCCATGGCGATGGCGTCCGCGTCCACGGTCGTCAGGATCGGCTTTTCCGAATCGAGCGGGTAGCGCGGCACCTGGTCGAGGCGGTTGCTGACCTTCAGCAGGGCCCCGTCCAGCTCCGTCCCCACCTGGAAGTCGAGCGTGATCCGGCCGGTGCTGTCCGAGGATGAGCTGCGCATCCGCGTCAGCCCCTCGAGCGACTTGAGGAACTCCTCCTGTTTGTTGACGATCTCCGTCTCGACCTCGTGCGGGCTGGCGCCGGGCCAGATGGTCGTGACGGTGACCTGGGGCCGCCGCACCTCGGGCGTCAGCTGGATGGGCATCTGCACCAGGCCGATGATCCCGAACAGGACGACCAGGATGACGCCGACGGCCGTCGACACCGGGTAGCGGATCGACGAGCGGATGAGCATCATGGCCCGTCACTCCGGGAGCGCGCCGCCGCGGGGCCGGCGATCACGATCCGAGTCCCGCGGTCGGCATCGCGTACTCCAGCGGCTCGCCGACGACCGCCATGCCGGGCATGAGTCGCTCGTTGCCTCGGGTCACGACCTTCTGCCCCGGCTTGATGTCGCCCCGGACCACGATCCAGTCGCCGTGTCCGGAGCCGGTCGTCACCTCGACCTTTTCGACCTTGCTGTCGCCGTTGATGCGGTAGACGTGCTGCCCCTTGCCGGCGCCGACGACGGCGTCCTTGGGGACGATCAGGGCCGGCTCGGAGCCTCCGCTCGGCAACGTCACGTGCGCCAGCATGCCGACCCCGATGCGCCCATCGGGGTTGGGGATCTTCACCTTCACCGGGAAGGTCCGTGCGTGCGCCTCGGCCTTCGGGACCACCGCCGCCACCGTCCCCTCGAAGGGTGTCCCGGGGAACGCCTCGAAGACGACGGAGGCCCGGGCACCCTTGCGCATGCCATCGAACCAGCGCTCCGGCACGTCCACCCGGACCTCGATCTCGCCCAGAGCGGCCAGGTCGAAGACCGGGCCGCCGACCTCGATCCACTGGCCGACCTCCGTCCGCCGCGCCACGACCGCCCCGGTGAAGGGGGCCCGGATGGTCATGTGCGCCAGGTCGAGATCGAACGCCGCCAGCGTCGCGGTGAGGTTCTCCACGCGGCCTTCCGTGGCGGTGCGCTCCGACTCGGCCTCGTCGAACTGCGACTGCGACATGACGCCGGTGGCGCGCAACTCGCGGGCCCGCTCCAGCTGGCGGTCCGCCTGGTCGAGCCGGGCCTTGGCCTCCTTGAGCTCTCCGGCTACTGACTGCCGGCGCAGGTCGAGCGTCGAGGTGCGAAGCTTCGCGATCGTCTGGCCGGATCGGACCTGGTCCCCCTCACGCACCGGCAGCTCGACGACGAGACCTGCCACCTCGCTCGCCACCGTGCTCGTGAGGCGCGATTCGACCGTCCCCGACAGCGTCACCTCTCGCTGCACCTTCTGCTCCCGCGCCTCGGTGTACTTCACCGGCCCCGGCGGCATGCCCGGAGGGCCCTGGGCGAGAATCGGGGAGAGGCCGAGGTGGCCGATCACGGCACCGGCGAAGGAGAGCGCGAGCGCGGCGCCCAGGAGGGAGAGGGCGGGCGCGGCGATCCCCTTCGAACGGACGCGCCGATCCGTACGGCGGCGGAGTCGAGCACCTTGCATGACGGGATATCCTTCTTGGGGGGGCGCCGCGGGCGCCCCGGCCTGGGAACCCTTAGTCTAGCAGGAGTGGGGCCGGGACGGGCCGCGGTCCTTGCGCCTCCCCGCTTCCCGGCCCGGCCGCGGGCCGGCCGGCCTTATGATGGTCGGCCCCATGTGCGGCATCGCCGGCGTCTACGACCCGCGGCTCGAGGAATCGGCGCTCGCCACGGCCGTCGAGGATCTCCTCCGCGCCATCCGCCACCGCGGGCCCGACGACCGCGGCGTGCGGGTCCCCGCGGGCCAGGGACTCGCGATCGGCATGGTGCGGCTGTCGATCATCGACCTCGTGACCGGCCATCAGCCTCTCGTGGTCGACGGCGGATCGCTCTCCTTCGTCTTCAACGGCGAGCTGTACAACTACCGCGCGCTGCGCGGCGAGCTCCAGACGGAGGGGGTGCGGTTCGTCACTCAGTCGGACACCGAGGTGGCGCTCCGCGGCCTCCAGGTGTGGGGGCCCACGAGGGCCCTGGACCGGTTCGACGGCATGTTCGCCTTCTGCCTCCATGATCTCCGGCAGCGGACGCTTCTCCTGGCCCGCGATCGCTACGGAGAGAAGCCGCTCTTCTACGTGGCCGACGGTGAGCGCTTCGCCTTCTGCTCGGAGCTGCATCCTCTGGTGCGGCTCGGCTACGCGACGAAGCGGCTCCACCCGGAGAGCCTGCGCCGGTATCTCGCCTGTCAGTTCAACGATGCTCCGCAGACCCTGGTGGAGGGCGCGCTCCGACTCATGCCCGGGCACCTCATGACCGTGCGGCTCGGGGAGGGAGAGCCGTCCGGCGCGGCGGCGTCCTCGCCGTCGCGGCCGCGGGGCGCTCTGCCGCGGCCGGAGATCCGGCGCTACTTCGATCCGCGATCCCTCTGCCCGCCCGCGGACGAGCCCGACGCCGTCCCGCCGCTCGCGGCGCAGGAGGAGGTGAAAGCGCTTCTCGAGGCGAGCGTGGCGTCGCGCATGGTGGCCGACGTGCCGGTCGGGGTCTTCCTGTCGGGGGGGCTCGACTCGACCGTCGTGACCTACGAGGCCGCGCGCCTCAATCCCCGCATCCATACCTTCTCGATCGGCTTCGAGGACAGGCGCTTCAACGAATCCGAATACTCCCGGCAGGCGGCGGGCGTCCTGGGCACGACGCACCAGGAGTTCATCTTCACGGAGGAGGAATTCCACGACGGCCTGCTGGCCCTGGCCGGGACGCTGTCGGAGCCGCTGGCCGACGCCGCCCTGGTGCCGACAGCGCTCCTGGCGCGGCGGGCGCGCGACACGGTCAAGGTCGTTCTGTCGGGCGAGGGGGGGGACGAGATCTTCGGCGGCTACGACTACTACCACGACCGCTTCCCGCTCGGTCCGGCGCCTGCCGGCGATTCGAAG
>DASRJX010000178.1:0-15286 GCA_035649235.1 Candidatus Cryosericum sp. | reverse complement strand
CGCTTGAGGTAATAGGAGGTCGCGAACGACTGCCGCGAGAACGCCCGGCCACAGGTGAGGCAACGGAACCGAGGAATCTTCGGCCGTCGCACGGTGGCGAAGGCCCCATGACGATGGAAGCGGTAACCGGGCGCCGAGCGTTGGTGCTCCGAGCATTCGGGCCAGGGGCAGAATCGCGGCCTAAAGCCTTGCAGCCGCTCGACGGGCGTTTCCGGCCAGACCACGCTCCCCTAGGAAGCAACCCCCGGACCACGAATCCCCGGACCGAAGGAACTGAGGGCGAACGACTTGTTGGTTCGTGAGCACCCTCCAGCGTTCGCCGGCGCCGCGCCTCACATCCGCTCCGTCCACCCCCGGACTCCACAACCTGCGCACCACCATGGCGGCTTGCGCTACCATGCACGCATGATCGAGGTCGCCCCGACGCCTGCCGCCCTCGGTGTTCTCGGTCTCGGGCTCCTGTTCGGACTGCGGCACGCGACCGAGGCCGACCACATCGCTGCGGTCGGCGCCATCGTCAGCGAGCGCCGCGGGCTCAAGGCCGCCGTCTGGACCGGGGCGCTGTGGGGCGCCGGTCACACAGTCTCGGTCCTGGTCGCCGGCCTGTTCGTCCTCGGCCTCAACCTGGTGATCCCCGAGCGCGCGGCCCGGCTCCTGGAGTCCTGCGTCGCGCTCATGATCATCGTCCTCGGGGGCACGGCCCTGGCGCGGGCGCTCCGGTCGCGCCCCGACGTACACTCCCATCTCCACGTCCACGGCGGCCGGTGGCACCGGCACCTGCACTTCCACGACAGCGACGACGCGCATCTCCCCGAGCCTGAGGGCCGATCGGAGCACGCGACGCCCGATGCGCACCACGCGCACGCGGCCGGGTGGGGTGGGCTCAAGCCCTTCGCCGTCGGGATCCTCCACGGACTCGCCGGGTCGGCGGCGCTGACGCTTCTCGTCCTGGCCCAGATCCGGTCGCTCCCGCTCGGCGCCGCCTATCTCCTGGTCTTCGGCGCCGGGTCGATAGGCGGCATGGCGTTCATGAGCCTCCTCATCGGCCTGCCGTTCGCCGCCACGGCCGGAAGCCCTGGCCTGAACCGGTCGATCCGCATCGCCACGGGGGCGTGCAGCCTGGCCTTCGGCCTCGTCTACGCCTGGGCCCGGCTGGTGCCCGGCGCCGGCGCCTGAGCCGGATCGGCGGATCCGCTCCCCCATGAAGGACGACGCCCCGATGAAGGACGCCCCCCCGGTCCAGGACGGCGCCCGGGTCCAGGACGGTGCGCCGGATTACGTCCACGGCACCTCGAAGCGCGAGCAGGAGCGGCTCACCCTGATGAACGACATCCTGAACGGAGGGGCGCTGCGGGCGATCGCCCTCCGCGGCGGGGAGCGGGTCATCGACTTCGGCTGCGGCACGGGCCTCCTGAGCCGCGACCTGGCGCGCGCGGCCGGCGGTGCTTCCCGCTTGGTGGCGATCGAGCGGAGCCCCGATCAGCTGCGCGAGGCGATCCGCCTGGCGCGGGACGCCGGGGAGGAACGGCTCGTCGACTTCCGGGAGGGGGACGCCCTGGCGCCGCCGCTGCGCGACGACGAGTGGGCCACGTTCGACGTGGCGCACACGCGCTTCCTGCTGGAGCACCTGCCGCGGCCGGTCGAGGCGGTGCGCGTCATGCTGCGGGCCGTGCGTCCCGGCGGGCGGATCGTCCTGCAGGACGAGGACCACAACATCCTGAGCCTCTGGCCGGAGCCGGAGGGCGTCCTCGATCTCTGGCGGGCCTACATCAGGAGTTACGAGATCAAGGGGCTCGACCCGTTCGTCGGTCGCAAGCTGCCGGCGGTGCTGAGGGAGGCCGGCGCTCAGCCTGTCCGCTCGACCTGGATCGATTTCGGAGGCTGCGCCGGCGACTCCCGCTTCTGGGCGCTCGCCGAGAACATGGCGCGCATCCTCGAGGGCGCCGAGGAGGCGATCGTCGGAACGGGCCTCGTCGGCCGAGCCGAGCACGCCGCCGCGATCCGCTCGCTGCGCGCCTGGGCGGGGTTGCCGGACGCCGCCCTCTGGCACGCGGTGGCCTGCGTCGAGGGCGTGCGGCCCGCGACTCCCTGACACCTCATGATGCGCCTGCCCAGTAGCCGCAGGGCCTTCTCCTCGATGAGCCGCACCGCCTCGCGGGACACCCCGAACTCCTGGGCGACCTCGCGGAGCGTCCGGCGCTCGCCGTCCTCGAGGCCGTAACGACGGACAAGCACGTCGCGCTCCCGCTGCTCGAGGGTCGCGAGGAGCCGCTCCACCATCCGCTTGGCCTCGCGCTCGCGCAGGCCGGCCTCGGGATCGGCGAAGCGCGTGTCCGTCAGGAGATCCCGACGCGCCTGATCCTCGTGCTCCCCGATCGGCTCGTCGAGGGAGACCTCCTTCGGCCACGCTCCCTGAAGGCCGTGCATCTCCTTCAGCGTCAATCCAGCCAGCCGGGAGACCTCTTCGGGCTCCGGCGGGCGCCCGAGCCGGTCCCGGAGCGATCGCTCCGCCCCCTGGAGCCTGCGGATCTGCCGGCGCTTGTGGCCCGGCATGTGAACGATCGAGGTCTGGCGGGCCAGGGCCCTCAGCATCGATTTTTTGATCCAGTGCACGGCGAAGGTGATGAAGCGGACGCCGCGAGCCGGATCGAACCGCCGCGCGGCCTCGATCAGGCCGATGTTCCCCTCGTTGAGCAGGTCCTCCAGGGGAAGCCCGCGGCCCCTGAACTGGAGGGCCACGCGGACGACGAAGCCGAGGTTCGATTGCACGAGGTCCCGCGTCGCCTCCTCGGCGGTGGCCCCCTGCAGGCGCAAGGCCACGTCCCTCTCCTCCTCGCGGCTCAGGACAGCGTAAGGGCCGATGTCGCGCAGGTAGGCCCCCAGGGCGGTCCGTCCGGCTCCGTCGCTCACCTTGGAAGGGTGCCCCCGGCCGGTGACGGGTCGTTGCCTTTGAGGTGAAGAACAAGTGAAGTCCGGATGGAACCCCCCTGGATGGAACCCCCGTGCGACGATGCGCGTACCATAGGGGCGTTCCCCAAGGAGGGACCCATGCGCCGAAACGCCGTCCTGACGTCCGCAGCCCTGTTCGCGATCCTGGCCCTGGCGGCGATCCCGGCCGCCGCGGCGGGCGAAGTCCAGAAGCAGCTCCGGCTCGAGCTGTCCGCCGACCCCGCGGCCGCATTCGCCGTCGAGAACCTGGCCGGGACCATGCGCGTCGTCCCCGGCTCCGGCAGGACGGTCGTCGCGGTGGCGACGGTGCATGCCGAGAGCGAGGAGGCCGCGGCCCTCATGAAGTTCGAGCAAGTGACGGACAACGAAGGCCGGCCGGCCCTGCGGGTGCGGTACCCGATCGAGCGTTACGGGACGATCCGCTACCCGGGCCCCGACAAATCCAATACGCCCTCCTGGATGCAATGGCTCGGCGAGAACAACAACCGGCTCGATTACGACGGCCACCGCGTGCGCGTCACCTCGAACTCGGGGACTCTCCTGTACGCCGACGTCGAAGTCCAGGTCCCGTCGCGCCAGGGGGCGGCGGTCTTCAAGAACCACATCGGACGGCTGGAGGGTAAGGACCTCGAGGGGACGTTGCAGTTCGACACCGGCAGCGGCGACATCGAGCTGCAGCACGTGCGCGGCACCCTGCGCGCCGACACGGGCTCCGGCGATCTCAAGGTGACCGACGCCGGGGGGACGCTGTCCTGCGACACCGGCAGCGGCGACTGCATCATCGAGCGCTTTTCGGGCGACAGGATCGACTGCGACGTCGGATCGGGGGATATCGTCGTCAAGTCCGGATCGGCCGGCCGCATCGACCTCGACACCGGCTCGGGTGACGTCAGCCTGAGGGACATCGAGGCGGAGGAGATCTCGACCGACACCGGCAGCGGCGACGTCCTGATCGAGTGCGCCAGCGACCGCCTGCGCAAGCTCTCGACCAACACCGGCAGCGGCGACGTGACCCTGCGGCTGGGGCCGGACGCCTCGTTCGAGGCGCACGCAGACCAGGGGAGCGGTGACCTCGTCAGTCGCTACGCCGACGCGCAGCCGATCGCCGAAGGGCGGACGGTGGTCGGCTACCGCCGCGGCGACGGCCGCACCCGGATCCGGGTCGAGACCGGCAGCGGCGACCTGGTGATCGAGCCGGGAGGGGCGAAAGCGTCCCGCTGATCGGGCCGATAGCGCCTGCGCACCGGCTCGGCGCCACGCACCACGGTCTATAATGCCGCGCATGCAAGGGCGCGTGGGAGAGGCGCTGGCGGCGGGCGACCTGTACATCGCGCTGCAGCCGATAGTCGATTTCGAGCGACGCGAGATCTTCGGGCACGAGGCGCTGGCCCGCTGCAGGTCGCCCCTCTTCAAGAACCCGTTGGCTCTGCTCAAAGAGGCCCTCGCCTCCTCCGTGATGGGGGAGCTGGGTCGCGACCTCCGCGCCATGGCCGTGCGTTCCTGCCCGCGCACGGCACTGTTCCTGAACCTGCACCCGGCCGAGTTCAACGAAGGGTGGCTGGTCCGGCCCGACGATGCCATCTTCTTCCACGACGAGCCGATCTACGTGGAGATCACCGAGTCGGTCCCGCTCAGCCACTACCAGCACTGTCACGGCGTCCTCAAAGAAATCCGCGGCCGGGGCATCTCCCTGGCGGTAGACGACCTGGGCGCCGGCTACTCGAACCTGAAGTACATCGCCGACCTGGCGCCCGAGGTCGTCAAGCTCGATCGCGATCTCATCGCCAATCTCCGCAGCCAGACGCGGCTCCACAAACTGGTCACCTCCATCGTCCGGCTGTGCGAGGCACAGGGGGCGAAGGTCGTGGCCGAGGGCATCGAGACGATCGAGGAGATGCAGGCCGTCGTCGACACCGGCGCCCACTACGGCCAGGGCTTCCTGTTCGCCCGGCCGGCGACGCCGGCCCCTTCGGTCAACTGGGACGCTTTGAAGGCGGGGACGCGTCGCTAGCGCGCCGGCTGCCGTCCGAGCAGCCCGCGCACGAGCGCGTAACGCACCAGCTCGGCCCGCCGGTGCAGTCCAAGCTTGCGCATGGCGCGGGTGCGGTGTGATTCCACCGTCCTGGGGCTGATGCCGAGCCGCCGGGCCGTCTCCCGGCTGCTGAGGCCTTCCGTCGCCATCAGCGCCACCTCCTGCTCCCTGGGGGTGAGCTTCTCGAACAGGTCGCACGCCGGTTCCTGGCCGGCCGGCGCGTGCGCGTCGATGACGGCCGCCGGCATCGGGACCTTGATCCGGCTCCGGTGGACGGCGCTGTCCCGGACCGCCTGCACGAGGTTGTACGCGATGGAGGTGCGGGCGAGGTTCGCGACCTCCGGCGGCATGCTCAGGATGACGACCCGGGTCTGCGGGCTCCTGGCGCTGACCTGCTGCAGGAACTCCAGGTACCCGTAGCCGGGCAGGACGAGGTCGGCCACCAGGACGTGGGGCTTCCTGGCGGCGGTCAGGGACAGGGCGCGGCGTCGCTCCCCGGCCTCCCCCACGATCTGGATGTCCGGTTGCGCCCCCAGCAGCAGGCTCACCCCCTGCCGCACCGACTGGCGCGTCACCGCGATGAGAACCCCGATTGTCCTGGCCATGGATCGAGAACTAGGCAACGATCGCTGCTATTAGTGCGACGAGGGATCCCGACTGTCAATCAGCAGAAATGCCGAGGGGTCCGCTTACGCCATGCCGCCCTGGCGAGGGGTTCCAGCCGGCCAGGCTCCGTCCGATGAGAGTCTCGCCGCGCCTGTTTGAGACTGCTTTGGCAAGCATCCAACCGGTTCTCCCGCCTCGAGATAGCGTGGCGCGAGTCTCACGCGCGGCTCATCCTCCGATTGAGCGGCCGACAACACACCCTGGAGCCTGCTTCCCGCTCGCCCCGTCACCCCTCCATCTCCTTGAGCCGCAACGAGTTCATCGAAAGAAGCCGGGCCGGGCCGCGGGTGGCACGGCTCATGCCCTACGACCTCTCGCCGGTCTCGAGCTGATGGGCCGGCGGGAGGTGGAAGGTGTCTCATCGCAGGATCTACGTCCTCAGCGATTCGAATCAGATCATCGACATGGTGCGCTCGATCGACGACGATGCGAGAGTTGCGGGGATCGGCTGCCTCAAAGAGCCCGGGCTCAGTTGGCAGGGCGCGACGCTGGTCGTCGACCCGGGAGCGGTGCATCCCTGCTGTCTGGACACCCTGCGCTCGTGGTCGATGCAGAGCCCCTTGCGGCAGGTCCTCTACCTCACGCTCCCGGCACCGCCCCCCATCCTGTTCGCGCTGCCGCAGATCCATCCCGGCAGGATCACCGACATGAGAGGGATCCGGGCGGCCCTCGAGCGCGATCGCCGCGGCAGCGTGCTGCGCTCCGCCTGGCGCGACCTGGGAGGCCGGCTGTTCACGGGATCCGGCGACGACCGGCTGCGGCAGTTCCTGACACTCGTCCGCGAAGGTCACCAGCGGGACCTGACCGTCGCCAGCACCGCCGCGGCGCTCGGAGTCGGCCTCCGGCACATGTCGAGGCTCGCCTGGAAGTGGTTCGGATACCCGCCGCGCGTCGTCCTCGGACTCTTCCGGGTCGAGTGCCTGACGCAGGACCTCCGCACGTCCGGCATGAGGGTCACGGAGCTGGCGCGCCTGCACGGGTTCGCCAACCGGCGGTCGTTGAGCCGGCACTTCCAGTCCTACACCGGGATGACGCCGGCCGCCTACCGCTTCGCCCGCAAGGCCGGCGTGTCGGATGGGGCGCAGGAGCGCGTCCCGGCCGCCTCCGCCGCACCCACCGTACCCGCCGCCCGACCCGCCGCACCCGTCGCCCGCTCGTCGGCGGCGCCGGCGTTCCAGGTCCAGGCCCGACATGCCGCCGGCCCGGCCGACCGGGGTCGCTGGCGCTAGCCTGGGCGTGCCCCGGTCCCGGGGGAGGGGAGGGCCAGGGGTGCGCCACCGCGCCGGAAGACATCGAGAAGCGCCAGCGTGATCGCCAGCACGACCGGTCCCAGAAGCAGCCCGACGACACCGAAGACCGCCAGACCGCCGAGGACGGAGAAGAAGATGAACAGCTCGTGCATGCGCGTCTTCCCGCCGACCAGCCGCGGCCGCAGGAAGTTGTCCACCATGCTGATCACCAGTGCCCCGTACAGGAAGAGCACGACCGCCTTGGTGTACTCCCCCGTCAGCCCCAGGTAGAGCGCCGCGGGCGCCCAGACGATGGCCGCCCCCGCCATCGGGATCATGCACAGCACGATCATGATCACCGCCCAGACGAGCGCCGAGGGGATCCCGAGGATCCAGAACATCAAACCTCCCAGCGTTCCCTGGGTCAGGGCGATGATCAGCACGCCGTAGACGCTGGCGGAGATGACCTCCCGGGTGCGCGCCAGGATCGCCCGGCTGTCCGCCGGATCGAGCGGCAGGACCTCGGGAAGGCGGCGGACGATTGCCTCGCGATCTCGGAACAGGTAGTAGGTCGTGAAGATGGTGAAGAAGACCCGGACCAGGATGCTGAAGAGGCCTCCGACGAACCCCGCCGACCGCTGCAGGAACCACTGGCTCGCGCGCGTGGCGGCGTTCTTCAGCTCGTCGGACGAGAGGGCCTTGTCGAGATCGACGTACTGCCCGGCGGCCGCGAGGGCCTCGCGGGCCTGCTTCGCGGCCTCCGGATCGGTGCGCAGCCTCTGGTAGGTCTCCTGGACCTTCGTCGTCAGCGATCCGATCTCACCGAGCACCGCCGTGCAGATGAAAACGAGCGGCGCGATCACGGTCACGAGGACGAGGAGAACCGAGAGGCCGGCGCTCAGCGACTGCCGCCGGGTGCGTTTCAGGATCCAGGCATGCGCCGGCGCGAACAGCGTCACCAGGATCGCGCCCCAGATGATGACCTCGAGGAACGGCTGGAGCATGCTCCAGCAGAGGTAGAGCGCGTAGGCGGTCACCGCCATCAGCCCGATCCACTGTGCCTGGTTGGAGCGCTCGCTCATGCGTCGGAGCGGGATGGTAGCACGGGGTCGGCCGGCGGCCGGCCGTCCACAAGGAGGATGCGCGCGCCGCTCTGCGCCGGGACGCGCGGCCCGGACGTCAGGACGCCGGCGAGGTTGAGCGGGTCGGAGGCCGCGACCTCGACGCGATCGCCGCGCGCCTCGCGGCGCCTCTCGGCGCGCAGCGCCTCGACCGCCTCAGCGAGGGCGAACTGCTCGCCGACGACGCCGTCCACGAACCGGCCGCCGCGCACCTCGCCCCGCGCCTCCGCCCGGCGCAGCACCGAGAGCACCTCGCGCCAGGGAGGCGCCGTCGCCTCCCGCGCCAGCAGCTCCCGGAACAGCACGCCGTAGCGCCGCAGCAGCTGGGCGGCCCGGTGCTCGCGGGCGTCTTCGGTCTCTTCTCCGCTCCGATCGAGGAGGCTCAGCCGGCCCTCGCCCCCAAGCGGACCCGGGCCGCGGCGCCTCACGAAGCGCTGCTGCCCCCGCCCGCCAGGGCGCCGGCGCGACAGGCCGGCGAGACGCCGGAGCGCCGCGAAGCCGTCGAGCGTGGCGCAACCTTTCGCCACCAGCTCGCCGATCGCCTCGTCCATCTCCGCGGGCAGGAGCTTGAGCGACCGCGCGACCTCGGACGGGTAGGAGGCCCCACGTTCCGCGAGATGATCCCGGACCGCCGCCGCCCGCGACGATAGGGGCGGGTCGGCCTCCCGCCGCGGCAGGAGCCACGGCAGATCGTCGCGCAGGGCGAGCGTGACGAGGCTCGATCGCGAGAAGGAGCCGCGTCGGGTCGCGCGCGCCTCGGATGATGCGCCGGCCGGCGCGCCGGGACGCGGCGCGAAGCGCCCCCAGACCAGCGCCCCTCCCAGGCCGAGGCGCTCGAGATCGCCCGGATCGTACGACTCGATCCGAACCGGAAGGATGGACGACTCCCAGGCCTCGACCGGCGCCTCGAATCCCTGCAGCAGCTCCACGACTTCGAGCAGGCCGTCGGAGCCGCGCAGCCTGCTCCCAGGGGCTGCGTGCTGCCAGGAGGAGAGGAAGCGCAGGTAGACCGCCGCCGGGACCGGCTCGATCTCACGCCGCAGGGAGCGCAGCGTGGCGCGGTGGATGCGCGCCAGGATGCGCCGGTCGCACCATTCGATCTCCTGCGATGTCGTCTCGACGCCCGGCGGCGTGAACGTGCCGCGCAGCAGGATGCCCTGGGCCTCGAGCGCCGCCGCGGCCGCGGCCACCGACGCCTCCGGCAGGCCGAGGAGGCATGCCAGCGCCGAGGATCTGAAGGGACCCGAGACCTCCGCCCAGCCGCGCACCACGGCCTGCACGCCGTCCGACGTCCCGTCGAGCGCCGCCTCCGCCTCGGCCGCGCGCTCGGCGGCCGCGAGGACGGACCCGATGGCCGACACCCGCCGATCGGCCTGCAGGGAGCGCAGGAGCTCTTCCGCCGCGTCGCCGAACCGCTTTGCTATCTCGGCGCGCGGCACGAGGACCAGGCCCAGGAGCGCGTCGTGCAGCTCGTCGGCGTCCCGCGCCCGCGGCCAGGCGTCCTCGCGGGCGGCCCGGATCGCCTCGGGGTCGAGGCGCCCCAGATCCTGGGCGTCGTCGGGCAGGGCGCGCCGCAGGTTCACGGCACGGGCCCGGCGCTCCTCGAGGGGCGCGTCGTCCAGGAAGGCGTACGGCATGGCGTTCAGGATCTGGTGCGCGAACACCGACGGTTGCGGCGTGTCCCGCGCCAGGATCTCGAGCGAGCCGGACTCGATGGCGCCCAGGACGCCGGCCAGCCCGGTGACGTCGAGCGCCTCGTGCAGGCAGTCGCGCAGCGTCTCGAACACCAGCGGGTGGTCGGGGATCTGGATGTCGCCGCCCGGCGCGTTGTCCTGGCAGGCCACCTGCGCCGGGAAGACCGCGGCGAGCAGGTCGTCGCATCTCATCCTGAGGATCGGGGGCGGCACCTTCCGGCCCCCCTGGTGCCGCGGCACCGCCAGCGAGCGCGTCGCCGTCCAGCGCCAGCGGGCGGTGAAGATCGGAGACGGCAGGACCGCCTGCGTCAGGACCTCCTCGACGCCGCGCGCGCGCACGAACCGGAACACGTCCTCGAGCGGGAAGGAATGCTGCGGCGACAGCGACAGGTTGACGCCGTCGTCGGTCGCCGCCGCCTGCAGCTCGAAATCGAAGGTGCGGCAGAAGCGCTTCCGGAGCGCCAGCCCCCAGGCGCGGTTGATCCGCCCGCCGAGCGGCGCGTGCAGGACGAGCTGCATCCCGCCGCTCTCGTCGAAGAAGCGCTCGGCGACGATGCGCCGCGCCGTCGGCACGACACCGAGGACGCGCTTCCCTTCCACAATGTAGGCAGCGATCTGCGCCGCCGCCTCGGGCGGGAGCCCGGTCTCCTCCTGAAGGAAGAGCGTTGCCGGCTGGAGATTCTCCGCGGTCCGGCCGATCTCCGCGGCATCGGCCGCCTCGAGCCTCTGGTCCACCCCGTCCCGCAGGTCGCCGACGGCGGCCGACAGCTCCGGCGTGCGCGCCGGCGCCTCGCCGAGCCAGAACGGCACCGTCGGGGTCGATTCCGGCGCCGCCTCCACGCGCACCCGGCCGCGCTCGACGCGCCGGATCCGCCAGGCCGCATTCCCGAGCAGGAAGACGTCCCCCGCCATGCTCTCGATGGCGAAGTCCTCGTTGACGCGACCGACGAAGGTCCCTTCCGCGTCGAGGACCACGTCGTAGTCGGCGTTGTCGGGGATGGCGCCGCCGTTCGTCAGGGCCACAAGCCGCGCGCCGCGCCGCCCCTTGAGCATCCGGTTCACGCCGTCGCGGTGCAGGAGCGCGCCGCTGCGCCCGCGCGCGGTCGCGAACCCGGACGCAAGCATCGCCACCACCTGGTCGAACCGCTCGCGCGGCAGGTCGCGGTATGGCCAGGCGCGGCGCACCGTCTCGAACAGGCGATCCTCTTCCCAGGTCTCGCAGGCGCAGGCGGCTGTGATCTGCTGCGCCAGGACGTCGAGCGGCCAGGAAGGAATCCCGAGACGGTCCAGCTCGCCGCGGCGCTGCAGGCGCAGGAGGGCGGCGCACTCGACCAGCTCGTCGCGCGTCAGGGGGAAGAGGCGCCCCTTCGGCGTGCGCCCGAGGGCGTGACCGGAGCGCCCGACGCGCTGCAGGCAGAGCGACACCGATCGCGGCGATCCGATCTGGCAGACGAGGTCGACGGTGCCGATGTCGATCCCCAGCTCGAGCGAGGCGGTCGCGACGCAGACGCGCGCCGCTCCCGACTTGAGGCGCTCCTCGGCCCGCAGGCGCGTGGCGCGCGCCAGGCTCCCGTGGTGCGCCACGACCGCGTCCTCCCCCAGGCGCGCCGCGAGCTGGTGCGACACCCGCTCGACCAGCCGCCGCGTGTTCACGAACACGAGCGTCGTGCGGTGCTCGCCCGCCAGGGCCGCGATCCGGTCGAGCGTCTCGTCCCAGAGAGGATGCGTGGCGATGGGGCCCAGCTCGTCCTTCGGCACCTCGACGCCGAGATCGATGGCCCGCCAATGCCCTTCGTCGATGATGGCGTGCGCGGGGGACGGGAGCGCCGCTGACCCGCCAGCGCCGACCAGGAACCGCGCCACCTCCTCGATCGGCCGGACGGTCGCCGAGAGACCGATCCGCTGCAGTGGAGCGGGCACGAGCGCCTGCAGCCGCTCCAGGCTGAGTGTCAGGTGCGCTCCGCGCTTGTCGTCGGCCAGGGCGTGGATCTCGTCCGCGATGACGGTGCCCGTCATGGCCAGACCCCGCCGGCCGCTCTCGGAGGTCAAGAGGATGTAGAGCGACTCGGGCGTCGTGATCCAGATGTGCGGCGGGCGGCGCGCCATCTTTGCGCGCTCGGAGGCGGGAGTGTCGCCGGTGCGCGTCGCGACGCGGATCTCGGGGAGCGGCTCGCCTCGCGCCGCCGCCAGCGCCGCGATCTCCCGCAACGGCGTCTGTAGGTTGAGGTGGATGTCGTTCGACAGCGCCTTCAGCGGCGACACGTAGACGGCGCGCGGCGCCTCCTCGAGCGTGCCGTCGAGCCCCGCCCGCACCAGCCGGTCGAGGCAGGCCAGGAACGCCGCGAGCGTCTTTCCGGACCCGGTCGGGGCGCACAGGAGAGCGTGTCGGCCGTCCGCTATTGCCTCCCAGCCGCGCTCCTGCACCGCGGTCGGCGAGGCGAAGCGCGACAGGAACCAGTCGCGGACCAGGGGGTGGAAGCGCTCGAGCGGCATGTCCGCCATTATCGCATCCTCCGGCGCTATGATCGGCGCCATGTCGGGCCCCGGTCCCGGGAGCGACGCCCCTCGCGCGGCACACCGAGAGCCGGAGATCCGGCCGGCCAGCGACCGCACGCTCCTCGTATCCTTCGATGACCGCATTGCCGCCGGCGATCGGTTCGACCAGGGCGCGCACCAGGAAGTTCTGCGCCTCCTGGGCCTCCTGGACACGGAGCCTCTGCCGGGCATCGTCGACCTGAGCCCGGCCTACGCCTCGATCCTCGTCCGTTTCGACCCGCTGGTGACGGACCACGACCGGGTCATAGGTCACGTGCAGCGGCTCCTGCCCCGGCTCGGCTCGGCCCGGCCGCCCGCGGCACGGGTCGTCGAGATCCCGGTCTGCTACGGCGGCGAGTTCGGACCCGACCTGGAGGACGTCGCGCAGTTCGCTGCGCTGTCGCGCGAGGAGACGATCGCCCTGCACGCGGGTCGGACGTACGACGTCTTCTTCCTGGGCTTCAGCCCGGGATTCGCGTACCTCGGTGTCGTGCCCGACGCGATCGCCTGCCCGCGCCTCACCCGGCCGCGCCGGCAGGTGCCGGCGGGGAGCGTCGGCATCGCCGGCAGCCAGACCGGCGTCTACCCGCACGCGACTCCGGGAGGCTGGCGGATCATCGGCCGGACTCCCCTCCTGATGTTCGACGCCGGCAGCACGCCGATGTCGCGCCTGTCGATCGGCGACCAGGTCCGCTTCGTGCCGATCGACCCCGAACGCTACTGGGAGATGCACCGCTGATGGGCTCGATGTCGGTCGTGAGCGGCGGCCTGTTCACGACGGTGCAGGACCTCGGGCGGCCGGGACACGGCCGGATCGGCGTCTCGGCGGCCGGGGCCGCCGACGCGCTCTCCTTCCGGATCGCCAACCGCCTCGCCGGCAATCCCGACAACGCCCCGGCCCTCGAGATGACGATCCTCGGCGGCACCTTCCAGTTCGAGTCCCCCGCGTACGTCGCCCTCGCCGGCGCCGACATGCACCCGGTGATCGAACCAGGTGAAGCGCAAACGGGCGGGGCGCGCGGCGGGACGCCAGCCCACGGCGACGCGGCGCCGGCGAACGGGGGCGCGGCGCCGGCCCACGAGGTCCGGATGCTCGCCGCCTTCAAGGTCGCGGCAGGGCAGAGACTGCGACTCGGTGCCGCACTCTCCGGTGCGCGCACCTATCTGGCCGTTCACGGGGGATTCGACGTCGCGCTGCTGCTCGGAAGCGCCTCGACCCACGCTCCCAGCCGGCTGGGAGGCTTCGAAGGGCGGCCGCTGCGCCAGGGGGACCGGCTGCGGTTCGGCGACGCTCCCGCTCCCAGGACGCTGCGGCGGCTCGTGGCGACAGACCGAGGTCCACTCGCCGCGCGCGTCTCCCTGCGCGTCACCGACGGACCGCAAGCCGAGCGCTTCGCCGCCGCGAGCCGCGAGGCGTTCTTCGCCTCGCCCTACACCGTGACCTCGGAATCGGATCGCATGGGACTGCGGCTCGCAGGCGCGCCGCTTCCCGCGCCGTCCGCCGGGCGGATGGCGACCGAAGGGATGCCGCTCGGCGCCATCCAGATCCCGCCCGAGGGGCAGCCCGTGATCCTGTTCGTCGACCATCAGACGACGGGCGGCTATCCGGTCGTCGCCAGCGTCATCTCCGCCGACTTGCATCAGGTCGGTCAGCTGCGGCCGCGCGATGTGATCCGCTTCGAGTCCGTCCCCCTGCTCTCCGCGCGCGACCTCCTGCTGGAGCAGGAGGCGTGGCTCGACGCGACGCTGCCGGCTGCGTCATGAGGCCCGACGCCTCATGAGCGCCGCATTGATGGCGCCCGCCGACCCGTCGCCCGCCCCCGCGCCTTCCATCGGACCGCGCGAGTGGCGCGTCCTCATCGCCGCCTTTCTCGGCTGGATGCTCGACGGCATGGACATCATGCTGTTCGCCTTCGCCCTGACGGCGCTCCGCGACGAGTTCGGCCTCTCCTCGGCCGCCGTCGGGGCGCTGGCCTCGCTGACGCTCCTCACTTCGGCGGCTGGAGGCATCCTGGCCGGCTACCTCGCCGACCGGTACGGCCGCGCCCGGCTGCTCGTCTGGTCGATCCTGACCTACTCGGTCTTCACCGGCGCCACGGCGACAGCGCAGAGCGTTGCCGCCCTGGCGCTCTGGCGGGCGCTCGTCGGCTTCGGCCTGGGAGGCGAGTGGTCCGCGGGCTCGGTGCTGGTGGCCGAGACCTGGCCGGCGTCGCATCGCGGCCGGGCGATCGGTCTCGTGCAGTCGGGCTGGGCGGTCGGCTACCTCCTCGCCGCCGGCCTGGCGGCCCTGGTCCTGCCGCGCTGGGGCTGGCGGACCCTGTTCGCGCTCGGTGTCCTGCCGGCCCTGGTGACCGTCTGGGTGAGGCGACGCGTCCCGGAGCCGGAGATCTGGCGGCAGCGCGCCGCCTCTGTCACAGCCGGGGCAGCGGTGCCCGGCGGAGCCGGTCGCGACGGCCTCGGCGCCTCCGCGATCTTCCGGCCGCCGCTCCTGCGCTTCACGCTCTCGGCGACGGCGCTGGCCACGAGCCTCATGTTCGCCTACTGGGGCCTCTTCACCTGGATCCCGACCTTCCTCGCCGGTCCCGTCGAAGCGGGAGGCGCGGGGCTCGGCGTGCTGCGCTCCACGGCCTGGATCGTGCCGATGCAGGTGGGGGCCTTCCTCGGCTACACGCTCTTCGGTGTCATCGCCGATCGGATCGGGCGCCGGCCGGCGTTCCTGCTGTTCGTCCTGGGCGCGGCGCTCCTCGTGCCGGTCTACGGGCTGGGCGCGCGCCGGCCGGACCTGCTGCTCCTCCTCGGACCGCTCATCGGTTTCTTCGGTCACGGCTACTTCAGCGTCTTCGGCGCCATGCTGGCGGAGCTGTTCCCCTCCGCGGTGCGCGCCACGGCCCAGGGACTGTGCTACAACAGCGGTCGGGCGTTCAGCGCGCTGGCGCCGTTCGCCATCGGCGCCGCCGCCGACAGGCTCGGCTACGGCACGGCGCTGGCGTTCCTGGCGATGTTCTATCTCGTGGGCGCGGGGCTCATCTTCCTGCTGCCGGAGACGAAGGGGCGGACGCT